>JAGTVB010000029.1 GCA_018224385.1 Gammaproteobacteria bacterium | reverse complement strand
TGCAACATAAAGGCAGGGTGCTTGAATTTTTCGTGGAGCAGAAAAGAAAAAGCGGCCGAAGCCGCCGGAGGGATAGAAAAGCCGCGCTCGACTTATTATTTTTCACCGCGTGTTATTTTTGTTCGGCGAGCTTTTTTTGTTAAGCGCACGGCTAATGTAAGCGTCCAATGCCGAGCTGTCAAGCTTTTCTACGTAAAACTACGCATAATAATTTTGCAAAAATAAATCAGCAGATGCTAATGGTGCAACGCAACATGCGAGCTGGGGCGAGAGAATTGATGCCAACCGACAGGCGTTCTAGAGATCCGTTATTATGGGCGTTAGCGACGCCGGACACCTGAGAGGCTGGAGTGAGGGCGACTGCGCTTGTCACCGCGGCGTTGCGCGACAACTCGCACTCCTCATGTACTCCCAGGTACACTGTGGTTGCTCGCCACCGCGCGCCTTGCGACGGCGGCGTTTACGACATTTTCTGGACCGATTCTGAACCTCTGAGGTTTACGGATTTCGTCGACCGGCGTAACGCACACAACCCCACGCACGATACGCCGCGTCGGAATAAAAAAAAGCGATGCCAAGCTCGAAGAGCGGCTTGTTGAGGTGAGCGCGTGAATATTCAAGCACGAGAAGGCGAGCGTATTAATGAACTGCACTTGGACCCGCGAAGGCTAGAGCTTTGTCGTGGTCACCCCCTGCCGTTCGGTTCATCGGTCGTCCGCGGCGGCATTAATTTCGCCATTTTTTCCCGAGCCGCCACCGAAGTAGTCCTGGTGCTTTTTCACCCGGACCGGCGCCGCCCAGTAACCGAGTTTAAGCTCGATCCTCGCATCAATAAGACGGGCCACGTCTGGCATGCTTTGGTTCGCGGCCTGGATCCGGGCATACAATACGGCTACCGAATGGATCGGCAACCGAACGACAACCCGCAGGTGGATCCATTCAATCGCGAGCAGGTGCTCTTGGATCCGTATGGGCAAATGATCTCTGGGCGACCGCATTGGGGAGCTGCCCCTGATGGGAAAAAACATTCGCCCTCCGTGAGCGGCGTTCGACGCTGCGTGGTCCTGGGGGAAGACGAGTTCGATTGGGAGGATGACCAACCGCTTAACATTCCGCTGGTAGAGACCATTATCTATGAGTTGCACGTCCGCGGATTTACTCAGCACCCGTCATCCAAGGTTGAGCGACCGGGAACCTTCTCAGGTTTGATTGAAAAAATTCCCTATCTCAAGAACCTCGGCGTAACCGCCGTTGAGCTGCTGCCTATCTATGAATTCGAAGAAACCGATACCAATCGCCGCAATCCCATCACCAACCAGCCCTTGCTGAATTACTGGGGCTATCATCCGATTTCCTTCTTTGCCCCCAAGGCGTCCTATAGCGCAGCCAACAGCGACCAGGGCGAGCCGGTAACAGAATTCAAGGAGATGGTGAAGGCGTTCCATGCTGCCGGCATCGAGGTGATCCTCGATGTTGTGTTTAACCACACGGCAGAGGGTGATGAGCGCGGTACAACCTTCTCTTTCCGCGGCATTGATAACCGTATCTATTACATCATCGACCCGGAAACGGGTCGTTACCACAACTACTCCGGCTGCGGCAATACCTTCAACTGCAACCACCCCATTGTGCGTGATCTCGTACTCGATAGCTTGCGCTATTGGGTGACCGAGATGCATGTCGATGGTTTCCGCTTCGATTTGGCTGCCATATTAGGTCGTGGCCAGGATGGCTCAGTGTTACCGAATCCCCCACTCATCGAGCGCATCGCAACCGATCCGGTGCTCGCCAACACCAAATTGATTGCGGAAGCCTGGGATGCAGCTGGGCTTTATCAGGTGGGAAGTTTTCCCGCCTGGCGGCGCTGGGCGGAATGGAACGGGCGGTTTCGGGATGACCTACGCGCCTTTGTACGAGGTGATCCCGGCATGGTTCCAGCACTCGCAACCAGGCTCACGGGAAGCGCGGATCTCTACCAGACCAGTAACCGGGAACCGTATCACAGTATCAATTTCGTCACCTGCCATGATGGGTTCACCTTGGCAGACTTGGTCTCTTACGATGAAAAACACAACGAGGCAAACGGCGAGGACAACCAAGACGGCGACAATCACAACCTGAGCTGGAACTGTGGAATAGAGGGTCCGACGGAGTCGGAGGAGATCAATACGCTGCGGCTCCGCCAGATGAAGAACATGGCGTCGCTGCTATTGCTCTCGACCGGGGTGCCTATGATCTTAGCGGGCGATGAGATGGGGCGGACGCAGCGAGGTAATAACAACGCGTACTGCCAAGACAACGACATCAGTTGGATCAATTGGGACCTGCAGCACGAAAATGCCGAATTGTTTCGGTTTTTCTGTCTGCTGATTCGTTTTCGTCGCCAATGTATCGCCTTAAAGCGCAAGTCTTTTGTGCCTGAGCAGGATGACCCCATGTCCTCGCTCGAGTGGCACGGCGTGGAGCCCTATCAGCCCGATTGGTCTGCTGGGTCGCGATCGCTGGCGATGTGCATGCGAGGCAACATGCCAAAAGGCAAGACCCAGAGCCTCTATCTCATCGCCAACGCTTACTGGGACCCGCTGACTTTTAAGCTGCCTACGGCCGGGGATGAACGGTGGTACCGGGTGATCGACACCATTTTGCCACCGCCCTTCGATATCGCGGAGTTAGGCGAAGCGGAGCGCCTCGCAGACCAGCATCACTATGCGGCGGGTCCCCGGTCGGTGGTGCTGCTGCTGAGTCGCTAATCAAGCGTTTTCTTGGCGCGATCGAGCGTTGCCCCGTAGCGTCGGAGCCAAAGTTATGTCGAGCCATAGCGAACAGCGCGTCGTTTCCTGCTCACAGGAGCGGTTTTTTGACATTGTCGCGGATGTGGAGAGTTACCCCGCCTTTCTGCCATTTTGGCGCAACGCCAAGGTCTATCGGCGGGTGGGGGACGTCTATTACACTCGCCAAGAGATCGGCATCGGCCCCGTGCGGGAAAGCTTCCTGTCCAAGACCGTGCTGCAACCTCCAACGCAAATTGACATTGTCTCTTCCGAACAGATGTTTCAAGAATTCGCCATCCACTGGAAGTTCCACCCCACCCCGGAGGGGGCGTGTCGAGTGCGATTCAAGCTTTCCATCGAGGCGCGCTCCGGTTTGCTGCGTAAGCTAATGAACGCCATGCTCACCGACACTGCGCGTGGCATGGTCGCCGCTTTTGAGCGCCGTGCCGGAGCGCTCTATGGTCCCCCGCGTTAGTCGGTTGCAGTACAGCTGGGGCTTGCCCTGTCTGCGGCGTCTCATTGCCTAGTGTAATCTGCCGCAGAAAACCTTACACTTGCCGGGCGATGGGAAAGGGAGGTCCGATGACCCTTCCGAAAGCAGCGGTAATGCGATAACAATTCAAAATGATAAAGGGTCTGCGAAACCAGCTTCCAAGAACACTAAGAACAAGCTAAGGCGATAGGATCGCGTGGTGGGGGCGATGGCTCGCCGCATCGACTCGCTCGCGTGCTCCGTTGAAGCTCTTCTGTGCGGCCTTACAGTTCCCCGAAGCCACCCTTTTGACCCTAGACGGTAGCTCCCCAAAGTACGGGGTGTTCCGATGCGATCCCAGCGCATAGGGATGCCTCGAGGTCGAAAATTGTCTGGAGGATCAGGAGAATGGAGACCATTCGTAATCATCTTCCCTTGGTCTGCACACTTGTTGGTGTAGCGGGGGTCTTATATTCCATGGCGCTCGCGGCGCGCGTGCGGCGCGCTCCGGATGGCAATGAGCGCATGCGGGAGATTGCCGCAGCCATCCGGGAGGGGGCGATCGCTTACCTCAATCGCCAGCTGAAGTCTGTGAGTGTTGCCGGTGGCATCATAGCGGTGATCATTGTATTTGTCCTCGGCCTCACCGAGGCGGTTGGTTTCTTGCTTGGGGCCGCCGCCTCGTATCTCGCGGGCTACGTCGGCATGCGGATATCGGTGCTTGCCAACGTGCGCGTGGCCGAGGCGGCGCGGCAAGGCTTGGCGGCGGGTCTGTCGCTCGCTTTCAAAGGAGGCGCCGTTACCGGAATCATCGTCGCCAGCCTGGCGCTTACTTCGGTAGCCGGCTTCTATGCCGCCACTGAAGACGTCACGGCCCTGGTGGCGCTTGGCTTCGGGGGCAGCTTAATTTCTATCTTCGCACGTCTCGGCGGCGGTATATTCACTAAGGGCGCCGACGTAGGGGCGGATCTGGTCGGTAAGGTCGAGGCGGGTATTCCCGAGGACGATCCGCGCAACCCAGCGGTCATCGCGGACAACGTCGGTGACAACGTGGGCGACTGTGCGGGGATGGCGGCGGATCTCTTTGAGACCTACGCGGTGACGGCTATCGCAGCCATGTTGCTTGCCAAGCTGCTGTTTCCAGAGTATCCAATGGCAGTGGAGTTTCCGTTGGTATTGGGCGCGGCATCCATTGTTGCCTCAGTGATCGGAATTGGCCTGGTGCGCCTTGGTAAGAGCAATTACATCATGGGTGCGCTCTATAAGGGCATGTTCGGTTCGGCTATCCTTGCCGCAGTCTTCTTTTATTTCCTGACCATGGAGCTGATGGCCGGATTGCCCAATTTTTCCGCCCTGAACATCTACTATTCGACGCTTGTGGGCATCGTTCTTACTGTGGCTATCGTCATCATCACCGAGTACTACACCGGCATCTATGGGCCGGTGAAGTCTGTGGCGAACGCGTCGGTGACGGGGCATGCCACGAACATCATCGCCGGGCTCGCCGTGAGCATGCAAGCCACCGCGGCACCCGTCATCGTGATCTGCCTCGGCATCTATGCGGCCTACAGCTTCGCGGAGCTCTATGGCATCGCCATGGCGGTGATGGCCATGCTCTCAATGACCGGGATGGTGATCGCCATCGATGCCTACGGTCCGATCACCGACAATGCCGGAGGAATCGCCGAGATGGCGGACATGGAGGAGAGCGTGCGCGCAGTAACCGATCCCCTGGATGCGGTGGGAAACACCACCAAGGCGGTTACCAAGGGTTATGCGATTGGATCGGCAGGTCTCGCCGCGTTAGTGTTGTTTGCCTCTTACGTATATGAGTTCGAGATCCAGGGTGGCGACGGCAGCATTATCCGCTTCGAACTCGGCGATGTGAATGTCGTGATCGGTTTGTTCATCGGAGGGCTCTTGCCTTATCTGTTTGCCTCGATTGCGATGAAGGCCGTGGGTGAGGCCGGGGGGGCGGTGGTACAGGAAGTGCGCCGGCAGTTCCATGACATCCCCGGAATTATGGAGGGTACGGCAAAGCCAGACTACGCTACCTGCGTGGATATCGTGACCAAATTCGCCCTCAAGAAAATGCTGATCCCGGCGCTCATCCCGGTGGTGACGCCGATAGTCGTGGGATTATTATTGGGGAAGGTGGCGCTTGGAGGGATGCTAATCGGCAGCATCGTAACGGGGTTGTTTGTAGCGCTGTCCATGACCACCGGTGGTGCAGCCTGGGACAACGCGAAGAAGTATATTGAGGACGGCCATCTCGGAGGCAAGGGCAGTGATGCCCACAAGGCGGCCGTCACGGGTGACACCGTGGGCGATCCGTACAAGGATACGGCAGGTCCCGCAGTGAATCCGATGATCAAGATCCTAAATGTGGTCGCCCTCCTCATGGTGCCATTCTTGTTGTAGCGACCCGATAGGAGGAGAGAACCATGAAGATTCATTATTATCTGACTGTTTTCCCGCTGGAGGCCTTAGTCGCCTCGGAGCTCGATCCGGAAGCCTTTGGGGTCTATATGGCGACCGCCTCCCACCGAGGTTCATCGGAGCCGCACGTGTTCATCGAGGTTGCGGCGAGCGGGATCGGTCCGACCTTTGATGTGGCTTACGCGGAGCAGAAGTGCCGGGGCGAGCCCGATCGAAAGAAAAACTCGGTATATCTGTCGATCTATCGGACCTTGGAACGGCTACCGTTGGAAAGCCTGGGCGCGTTGTACCTAGTGACTCGCGATGGGCGATCGTTAGCGCTTGAGGCAGAGCGTCTGGAGGGCACCACACCTACGACCAAGCCGTTTTACCTCTATCAAGAGATGTGTCCGATGCGCCCGGTGGTGGTGACCACTATGGCGCCAACCCAGTTCTGTCAGTATATGACCGCGGAGGAAACCAAGATCCATGTACCGCGACTGGCATTTGCGGACCTGCGCGTGATCGATCTGGACCAGCTGGACGATGCGGGTAACATCGGTAACCTGTATCACCAGAACTTGATGCACCTGCGTGACTGCATCCAGGAAGTGACCGCGAGCCCGGAGACCAAAGCGAAGACTCTTGACCGGGCACGAGTGGAATCGTTCGCCTATAGCCTCATCGATACCGGCATCTATGTCGGCGATCAGCAGGGGGTGTTGTACTATCGCATGAAGAGTCTGCGCGAGCTTAACATGCATCATCACGCGTGGGCTCGATCCGCCATGGTTGTTTAGGTTAAAGGGGCGAGGAGAGACGATGCCGATTCGAGTTGCGAACAGGCACGGTCGTGCGGTACTGCTTGTGGATGGCGGCATCGTCGATGTGGATCAGGCCTCGGGAGGTGCCTTCGGGCCTGATCCGATGTTGGTGCTGGCGCATTGGGATGCCTTTTGCAACTGGGCTGCTGGAACGAGCCTGCAAGCCACCGAGGGTCTCGATGAAGCCGAACTCGCTGCTTGTGTGCCACGCCCCGGCAGCGTTTTTGCCATAGGGCTCAATTATCGCGCCCATGCCGAGGAAGCCGGGCTTGCGCCACCCAATAGGCCGATGGTGTTCACCAAGTTTCCCAGCTGCCTTGCGGGACCGAGGAGTGACATCTATTTGTTTTCCGATCGTGTGGATTGGGAAGTGGAGTTGGTGGTAGTGATCGGCCGCCCCGGCGTACGAGTTGCCGAGGATGTGGCCCTCGACTATGTGGCTGGGTACTGTGTTGGGCAGGATATTTCGGATCGACGGCTGCAGTTTAACGATAAGCCACCGCAGTTCTCTCTGGGTAAGTCGCGCGAGACCTTCGGGCCCATCGGTCCGGCCATCGTCTCCCTGGATAGTTTCGCCGATCCAAATGACCTGCAGATTACCTGTGAGGTGGCCGGCGAACGTATGCAGGACAGTCGCACCACTGACATGATCTTTGCCGTGCCCGAGCTGGTGAGCTATCTATCGGGTGTCTGCCAGCTGCAGCCCGGCGATCTGATCTTCACAGGCACCCCACGCGGCGTGGGCGCCGTCCGCGAACCTCGGCGGTATCTGCAAGTGGGGGAAACGATAGTGAGCACCATCGAGGGTGTGGGCTCCCTGGTAAATCGCTGCGTCATACCGCCGTATTAGCTCAGAGAGCGCTACCCGTCGTCAAAACGTGTTGGTTTTTCCCCGCTGAAATTGACGCTCGCCCTGCTACCTGGCACCCTCACTGCCTCGTTGCCGATAGACACGGCGGGTGCAGACTTTTTGACTCTGCCAACCAGTGCGAAAGGGTGATTTTCAGCGCCTCTAGCTTGACTGGCTTGGCGATATAATCATCCATACCGGCAGCGAGACACGCTTCCCGATCACCGGGCATCGCGTTTGCTGTCATGGCCACGATCGGGGTACGCACCAGTCCCATGGTGGCCTCATAGCTGCGCCATTCACCCGTCGCACCATAACCATCCAACACAGGCATCTCACAGTCCATCAGTACCAGATCGTACGGACCATTGCGTTGTTTCTGTAAAGCCTCTTGGCCATTGTGCGCCAGCTCCACGGTAAGCCCGAGCTTCTTCAACATTCGGGTCGCAACCTGCTGATTAACGGCGTTGTCCTCTGCCAATAGCACCTTCGCCTTCAAGGCTCTGGTCACCCGCAGCGAACCCTGCACCTTGCGCCTTAATCCAATACGCCCACTCGTCACCTCGGCAATAACCTCTCGCAGATGCGTCTGGCGAATAGGCTTAGTTAGACTTACCGCGATACCTACAGCCTCGAGTTGAGTTTTCGATGGGTTACCAGAACTCAGTAATACCAGATGGGTCTTCGATAGCGCGGCGTCTTGTTTGATCGCTCGTGCCAACTCCACCCCATCCATAAAAGGCATATGCATATCCAGAAGAGCCAAATCGAACGGAGCCCCAGAAATAACCGAAGCGCGCAGTTTCTTTAGGCCTTCTTCACCACTTCTCGCACTTTCTACAACCACCCCCCAACTGGACAGATAGTGCCCAAGAATCGTCAAATTGGTATGATTGTCATCAATAACCAATACGCGCAATCCCTGCAAGCTGGCATGCTCTTCCGCATCGTTAGATCGGCCGTCGTAGCCAAGGCGCACGGTGAAGCTAAAAGTTGAGCCCTGGTGCGGGACGCTTTTTGCCTCAATCGATCCCCCCATCAATTCGACCAGTTCCCGCGAAATTGCAAGGCCGAGGCCCGTCCCCCCAAAACGCCGCGTTGTCGAAGCATCGATTTGATTAAAAGGAGTGAAAAGTTTAGTAATATCTTCCGGACGCATTCCAATTCCGGTATCCCTTACTTCAAACTGAAGATGCACATTCTCTCTCTCTCCCGCCATGCGCTGAACCTGCAGGACCACTTGACCGACTTCAGTGAACTTGAGCGCGTTGCCAAGCAGGTTGGTCAAGACTTGACGCAATCGGGTAGGATCGCCGACCACATAGTTCGGGATGTCATTGGGAACGAAACATAGCAATTCGAGCTTTTTCGCCTGCGCCTGCGCTCCGAAAAGAACAGTCACGTCCTCGACTACCCCGCGCAGGTTAAAGGGTATGCTCTCCAGCTCCAAGCGACCCGCTTCAATTTTGGAAAAATCTAGTATGTCATTAATGATCGAAAGCAGGCTTTCCGCGGATTGTTGCGCAGTATCGACATACTCTTTCTGTTCTCGATTAATATCAGTCTGGCCCACGAGCTCCAGCATGCCCAGTATGCCATTTAGCGGTGTGCGGATCTCGTGACTCATGTTGGCCAGAAACCGGGATTTAGCACGCACTA
>JAGTVB010000028.1 GCA_018224385.1 Gammaproteobacteria bacterium | reverse complement strand
GACCGTCTTCGAGCGTAAGACGCGTCGTTACCGGCGCCTGCTTGAGCGCTACCGGCCTGGCAACGCGCCACTTGATCCGGAAATGGAGACGCTTTTAGCGGAGAACGCGGCGCGTCTCGCCGAGCAATTCCTGACGATTAGCATTCGTGCGATCGATTATTGTCCGCCCGTCGACATTACCTTCGGCGATTATCTGCGGGCGTTGATCACTGCGGACCGAGATCTGGTCCCGAGCGATCCCGACGGGTACCGCGACGCATTGATCGACGCCTTCGCGCGCCGTGGTATTTGCGCCACGGGTGTGATCAACCTTGCCGAAGACGCGTTGGTCTGGGATACACCTCCCCCAGAGCTGCCGCCGATCACCGAGCTCAGCTTCGCCCGGCTGCAGTTCCGGGGGGATCCTGGACGCGCGCCGGAAGAAGGCGAGCTCCGCCGTCAAGCGGCGTCCCTTGGCCACTACGCCAGTCGCTACCGCACCGCCCTGCGGCTCTGCGGTCCGAACCAGAAGCTTGGGAGGGACCGAGTCGAAGCGCCGGTTATTGCCTCCATCCGCTCGCTCCAGAGGGCGGCTCCAGGTCGCGAGGTTAATTTTGAGCTGGTAGCCGAGATCGTACAAAAGCGCCACCTGGCCGACGCCAAAGGCGGCCCTGGGTTCATCCTGGGCGGTGCCACGCTTGTCGTCGGTTCGGACGGTCACCTGCGCTATGTCATTCATAAATCGCTCACCAACCAAGAACGAATTGCCGCACAGCGCGAGTATGCGTGCGGTAAGGGTCGACACTTTTGGCAGCTTGAGCAGGATAGGCTGGTGTACGACCCTGCTCCATTGCGCGCGCTTCACGCTTTCCGCATGCGCTCGCCTAACGCAGCATAACCGTTTTCACCGCCGGTCACCGCTGCTTCCAGGCCGAAGCGGTGAAGATTTTGAGCTCCCGGCGGATCCGACGCCGGCTGGAGTTGTGGCCGCCCGTGGCCAGGCGGGCTTGGCGCTCTCCCGGATACGTTCGAGCAACTCGGCGAGCTGCACATGCTCCTCCCGCAGAAGCGCTAGCCCGACGTCTCGACGGTCCGCAGAAGCGGTTGTGGTAGGCGCCTCGGGCATGGCCGCAAAGTTACATGGCTAGCCCACTATCTGACAAAGGGGTACGACTCACCTGCCCTACGGGGCCGGCTTGCCGCTGCTCAAAATCGTTCCGGGCGATTCTGTCTCGCCACCGTGCGCCGTGCCCTGCGGGCCCTCGCCGGGGTGTGAAAGCACCCCCTTAGGATCTGCGCAAAAATAACCTGGTCATTGGGGTGATTCTTGGACACTGTACCTGAGCGAACCCCGCATTTAGATAACCAAGTTATGGTCGCGCGATTCCTCACCCAAGGGGAAATGGGCTCAATGCGCATTAATACTGTTCGCATTATTATTGGATTTCTCAAGGCTGCCTGGATAATCAGCCTCCCAAGCTGTCCTGCTCTCGGCTGCGTGCGCCAAATTTTCACGGCAAAAAAGGGACACTTCCGTTTTATCATTATGTGTCCCAGGCTGGGTATTTCCTGCGCCCCGAGAACCACTTTGGCACCGCTCCTATCCGCTTTTTCGAAAGGCGCACCGGCTTCTGTGAGCTTCTCTTCGAGGACGGCAGGTATCTGTGCCCTAGGCAGGTCTATACCAGCGGCACCGGCATTTGGCGTTGGGTGCCGATTGCTCATTTCCACACTGCATTCTTTTCCCAGGTGTCGTTCTCGGGGCGCCAGCGGCGTTAGCAAAACCGAGGGCGTCTCCGGGCGGTACATCTTGTACAGATAGAGAAGCTCGAGGCGCAGATCATGCCTCCCCTGTGCCCCGATCGGGGCAAAGACTCTTTCAAAGATATAGCGCACGGTTTCTCTGCCCTCGGCGTCACAATAAGGGCTGAACGTATGTTGGCACACTGCAAAACAGGCACGTACGGTTGCGTGCCACTCTCCGTTTCGACGCGCCAGCCTAGGCCGCTTCAATAATCTGCCACGCACTGCGGACAATCCAGGTAACGCTCCTCGGCTCTTCACCGGGATCCAAGCCAGCGCCCGTCGCGCAACGTGTCGACACGGTAATTGCTGTCGGGAGGAATACAGCAAGATGTCACCTCTACCGATTGCTTTTCTGTGTTTCTTGGGCAGCCTAGCGAGCCCCGCTATGGCCACTCCACCTGCACCCTCAGG
Source organism: Gammaproteobacteria bacterium (assembly GCA_018224385.1). Lineage (GTDB taxonomy): Bacteria > Pseudomonadota > Gammaproteobacteria > HK1 > HK1 > JAGTVB01. Next base: position 19,075 of record JAGTVB010000028.1, on the reverse strand, counting down.
AGGCGCGCTAGGACCACCAAGAAAGCCCACCTCCTTCGCCTACTTTAGCTCGCATTGTTTTCCACTGCATCACCGAAAGGTGCCCTCACTCGATACCACATTCTGCCGGGAAATGGTACACCCCCAGCGGGGAGCCTATCGTTATAGACGAGTCTCGCGCGCGCCCAACACGCTGTAAAACAGCCTGGTGTGACGAGGGCCGTTGAGATGAACCGCAGCATCGACGGCGGCAGGAAGCGGTGTTGCTGAATAAGCCGGGCTAGCGATCAATGACTTGGATCGGCCGCCAGAGCGCCTGCATAGAATTCGCTGAAGCGAGCTGAATTCTGGCCCTGGTCATCGTTTCATCAGCAGCACCCTTCATCAGAGGATAAACCGATGTCCAGTGTAGGCAACCAGTCACCTTGTCGCCCGACTGTGCTCGGCCGGAATGCCGGTCGCAAGTCTGACTGCACGGATGTACGCACCACCTCCCTTGAGGCAACCTGAGCGATTGCCACCGCGGCCGGAAACGATGACCATGACCGGAATTTTCTTTCCGAGTACACGTATATCCCTCCACAAGCGGATCACGCCGCGGCAGAACGTTGCTCCTTAGAAGATTCCATCTGGCCCCTGCTCACACCCCGTGAATAGAGGGCCGCAATCAGATCACTCTGGGTGACCATGCCAACGAGGCGGGCCTCCGAATCCACGATGGGCACGTGATGAAGCCCACGATCTGAGAGCAGCGGAACGAGGTTGACGACGTTGTTCCTGGCGCCTACCGTGATAACAGGAGCCGCCATCACCTGACTGACGACTTCCGGCTTCTCCTGCGCTGGACCATAACCATACTGAGACGGCCGAATCATGTTGGCTAGGCGTTCGGGGAAATCCTCGTAAACAGGGAGGTCGATTCTCTTCAGAAAGTCCACCAGGGTGACCATGCCTATGACCCGCCGCTCCGAGTCAACGACCGGCAGCGCCTTGATCTTGTGGTAGCGTAGCAATGCCCAAGCCTTCGCCAGAGGGGTATCCGCGGTGATGGTCACCAGATCTCGAGACATCACGTCAGCGCAGGTGATATCGCCGAGCCGCCGACGGGCTGCATGCGAAACGATTTTGCTGTAGAGCTTTTGCAGGTCGCCTTCGGTAATGTCGAGGAAGCTGTCGAACTCCTGCAGCGCTTGGTGGAGATCCGCCTCGTCGATACCGAAGCGCTCTAAGGGTGGGGGATCACGGTGCTTGTGCCGCCGATCGGGCTGGGGCCAACTGGGCGCGGGATAACGTTGGCCACCGGGCAGATTATGGATCGTCAGTGCAGCAAAGAGCATCACCGCGATGTTGATAGTCACGGGCGTCAGCAGGAACTGATAGTGCAGCTGATGAATGCTCGCGTCACCGAGCACCGGCACTAATGCGACGGCCCCGCCCGGCGGGTGCAGGGAGTGCGTCAGGTACATTACCGCCACGGCCAGAGCAACGGCCGCCGCAGCGGCCAATGCCGGCTCTGGAATGAGCGTTGCGCAGGTGATTCCAATACTCGCCGAGATGAGATGTCCACCGGCAAAGGGCCAGGGCTGCGCCAGCGGGCTATGGGGCACCGCGAACAGCAGTACCGCTGAAGCCCCCATGGAGGCCACCAGGATCGGTGCCCCGGCCCCACTGACGAGTTCGGTGCTCACCAGGAGGACACTGAACATGGCGACAAACACGGCACCGCCAAGCGTCAGCGCCCTTCTGGGCGTGATGGGCACCGGCTCAGTGATGAAGTAATGCAATAGATCTCTCACGGACTTACACCCTACCCTCAAATCCATTTCGAAAGACGCCCGCCCCAAGACAATCTTTGCGTTGGCTGGGATCTCCTCGGGTACCTAGCCGGGCGATCGGGTCCGCGGCGCAGACAGGTTATTGGGAGCGCCCCGCTGATGATTGATTTTGAGCGACGTTGTGCGGTTCTGCTCCGGGAAACGTGAGATACCGCCGAGGGCCCACGGCTAGCGGCACCATCAGCCCAGCATGCCCGGGGTTGGCGTCGAACAGAGATCCCGCTTTGCGTTGCTGACCACCCGCCACCACAGCAACCTTTTCGGGGCCCCGACCGCAACTCATTTGGTATTGCTGTCTCTATCGCTTGCCTCGGAGTCTGATCATTGTATCGGCAATCAAAATATTGGACAAACCGGATTTATTTGACGATGCTATCGATGATATCGATATATAGGACGTGATTGCACCCACATGGACATCGACCAGGCCCGAACTTTCCTCGCCATTGCCACCCAAGGTAGTTTCCTGGAGGCCGCCAAACGGCTGCACGTCACGCAGTCGACCGTGAGCGCCCGCATTCAGAATCTGGAGGCCAGCCTGGGCGTCAAGCTGTTGGTACGCAACCGCGCTGGGGCTAGCCTGACCTCGGCCGGACGGCGTTTCCTGCAACACGCCAAGACGCTGGTGCTGACGGCCGAACAGGCCCGTTACGACGTCGGGCTGCCGAGCCGCTATCGCGCCAGCATCCGCATCGGCGGCCGCATCGCACTCTGGGAGGGTTTTCTGCCTCGCTGGGTCGGTTGGATGCGGAAGGCCGCGCCGGACGTTTCCATCCGCAGCGAGATCGGCTTCGAGGAGGACCTGATACGACGCTTAATCGAGGGCACGATGGACATCGGGGTGATGTACACCCCGACCCACGCTCCGGGCCTGTTGGTGGAGCATCTCTTCGACGAGACGCTGGTCCTGGTCAGTTCGCGCCGCGATACCCGATGGCCCGGCGACAACTACATCTACGTTGAGTGGGGTCCGGATTTCTATGCAAAACACCGCCACAGCTATCCTGACTTGGAGCGGCCGCCACAGACAGTGAACATCGGCTGGCTGGCGGTGCAGCTCATCCTGGCCAACGGTGGCTCCTGCTTCCTGCCCATCCGCATGGCCCGATCACTGATCGACGACGGGCGCTTGTTCCAGGTTGCCGAGGGCCCCGAATTCGCCCACCCGGCCTACATGGTGTTCCCGCGCGCGTCCGACAGCGAGGTGCTGCGGCAGGCCGTGGAGGGGCTGCGCGAATTGGCGCGGCCTGAGCGAACCGGGAATTGACCGCGTTGGCCAAGGCCGCCAGGCCGAGGAGCTGAAAGTCCGGTGCCGGCCAAGCGCCGCTGGAAGCAGCGCTCGCCGTACGGAGCGATAGCAGCGCGCCGATCGCCGCAGGGGAAGACGGCGGAGCGTTGCGCCCGCCATTCAACCTTATTTCAGCGCCCCTTTTCCGTAGCGCTCTTCATACCCCTTTCTAACCTTCTCGATCTGGTCCTTGTTCAGCCCGCTGAAATACCAGTCGTGGCCCGCTATCGGTTTGAAGTGTTCTCCCAGAAGCCGGTTCGCCTCCGCCGCTCCCGCCACTTCCTTGAGCTCTGGAATGAACTCAAAGTAGGTGTGCTTAGCCACTTCATAAAGGCCGTGCCACCAGGTGTAGTCGGGACCGCTCATCGAGGCGCCATGCCGTGCGCGGCGTCCTTCGTGATGCCAGATCTCCCACCAGATCCACTCGATCTTCTCATCGAAGGGTGCTTTGGTAATCGTGCCGCTTTTTTCGAGATCAGCCATGATGGCTGCAATGGGCTTGGCGAACTTCTCATTGTAGAGATCCACGACATCGTCAAACTGACGATAATGGCCTTCCACGACACCCGCAGTATGGCAAGCACGACAGATGTTGGCCATCTTACTGCGTCGCTGCTCCCAACTCAGTACCTCCGTCACCTTGGCACCCTTTTGCTTGTCGCCAACCTTGGGCAAAGGCTCACCTTCGGGCACGTCAAACTCGTCGCCATTGTCGAGCTTCACCAAATTGATCCGTTTGGAGATGGCGGGTCGTAAGGTCCAGGAAATGCGCTCGCCGACATTATGGGTTGGCCCTTCACCGGGCGAGGCGCTCATGTGGCACGTCGCGCAGGTGGGCGCCGCGAAGTAGTCGACGCCGGCGACCCACTTGTCGGAATCAAGCTGCATCTCGTCGACCTTGGCCCGGTACAAAATACCGTGCTTCGATTCGTTGTAGACCTCGATCTGAGGGTGGTCCGGTCCGACATGACACTTTCCGCAGGTATCGGGGGTACGTGCCTGGGCCTTGGAAAAACGATGCCTGGCATGGCAAGCCGTACAGGAACCTTTCGAACCATCCGGGTTGATACGGCCAATACCGGTGTTGGGCCAGGTTTGCGGCGTGGGCTTACCGTCTGTGCCGATCTCAATCTCGGCACCGTGGCACTGGTGGCAGCCCGCGTTCACCGCGGCGGGACCGCCAACCACCTCGCCCAGCAGATTGTCAAGCGAGGCGAGAATCTCACCCCCTTTGGAGTGGTGCGATCCGTCCATTTCGTCGAACTCTTTGACGTGGCACCTGGAACAGTCCTTGGGTGAGACGATGATCGATACCCGGAAGCCGTGGTGCTGAAAGCCATCCTTGTCCTTCGCATCGGCCCGATGACAGTCTAGGCAGTTGACGCCACGCTGCCCGTGTTGGCTACGATTCCATTCCCAGTAAAGGCCAGGGTTCTGACTGGCATGGCAGGTGACACAGGCTTCTCCCGCGGGATCGCCCCAGTCTTTGCCCGCTTTTCCGACCGGGCGTTCCGCATGTGCCCCGATTGTAGTCAGTAACGCAGCCACGCCGAGGAGCGCAAGGGCCAGTGCGTGCCGCCGGGCGGTTGATCTGATCCCCATCGTCCTGTACCTCCCAAACTTGCTCTACACATACAAAGTGTAGTAGCTCTAGGATTAGGACTCTATGTCCTGCACCGGTCGCCTCAACGATAGACTTCGTACGCCGTGGCCATTGTTGCCGGACTCCAGGCCGGCGACCGTGGCACAGAGCAGACTCTCGGCCTGTTCCCGGCTTTGCACCCCCACTGCCACGAGCTTGCCGTTAATCACTAGCGCTGGAAACGTCTTGAGGTGAAAACGATGCGACAGGAACTTCCCTTCCTGCTCACGTCTGTCCAGCACCGTGAGCGTTAAACCCTGCTGATCAGTGACGTCGCGCCAAAGCGCTTCGGCTTTCGCGCAAGGAACGCAATCCGGCGCCACCAACAACTCTATTTTCACCTGGTCGTGCCTTTCGCTCACTGAGGCGTGCACCCAGACCCACCGAGCGCATCGAACGATTGAGATCCGGCCACCATGATCGGCAAGCTAACCGACGTCACGACCGTTCGCCTTGATCTTAATCAAGTCGGTTCGGACCGCCATTGGTGGCCCGGCGCAGCGTGAGACTTCGTTGACCTCGATCACTTGCACAGAACATGTAACAATGATACATGTTCCCGGCAATAGATCGTGACAGGCGGCAGTCGACCATTAGAACGAGAGGCTCCTGAAAACCATGCGGCTCACAGTGTATACCGATTACGCGCTGCGCGTGTTGATCTATGCGGCCCTGAAACGACCTGAGGTCGCCACGATCAATGAGATTGCGCAAAGTTATCGGATCTCCCGCAATCATCTCATGAAGGTGGTCCACCACCTCGGCATCCTCGGTTACCTCGAAACGGTCAGAGGCAAGGGTGGCGGCATCCGCTTGGCAAAAGCACCCTCCAAGATCAATCTCGCAGAAGTCATACGAAATACCGAGGAAGACTTGGCGCTGGTGGAATGTTTTCAGCCCGGACCACCGAGGTGCTGCATCCAATCGGAGTGTGTGCTGCGTGCCGCGTTGCGAACCGCCTTGGACGCCTTCTTGAAGGTGCTGAATCGCTACACGCTGAGTCACCTAATCCGGCCAAATCGTGCGCTCAGAGAACTACTCGCAATGCCCCACAGCGGCCAAGCGTACCACTCACAGCGCGATGCTCGCGGATGATTTCCCTGCTTGGACGCGCAATGCCAGAACACCAACGCGCTCGAGGGGACGGCTAATGTACGTACCGTGTCCATTGACTGAAATGATGCACGCTGAGCACGTCAAATGCGCTCCCGTATCACCCTGCGCACCCGCTTGTTCCACCCTAGCCGAAAGCACCGAGAGCGATAGTCATGAGCTTCAGCGCATTTACCTCTTTGCAGAATTTAATGCCGCGCAATTGCAGGCAATCCGTAAAACCATGCGCGCGCTTTCCCTCGCGGAAGGACAGACATTGTTCGATTTTGGGCAACCAGCGACCCGCTATTTCTACGTGTGCTCGGGGCAGATCAAACTCTTCCGCAACTCGCCCGAGGGTAGTGAAAAAGTCATCGAAATCATCCACGCCGGGGAGACTTTCGCGGAGGCCGTGATGTTCATGAAACAAGGCCGCTATCCGGTGAGCGCCCAAGCGATTACTCCAACTCGGGTGCTGGCGTTCGATAGCAAGACCATGATGGATCTGCTGCGCGGCTCCATCGATACCTGTTTTCGCATGATGGCCAAGATGGCCATGCGGCTGCGACATTATCTGGACGACATCGATGTGTTGACGCTGCACAGCGCCACATTCCGGTTGGTATCGTTCTTGTTACAGCAGGTCCCAAAGGATGTCGTGGAATCTCCGGAAATTCAGCTCGACACCCCGAAGCACGTCATCGCATCCCGATTATCCATCCAGCCGGAGACCTTCTCCCGTACCCTAGCCAAGCTCAGCAAGCAGGGACTCATCGAGGTGCAGGGTCAGAACATTGTGCTGCAAGATGTGGCGGGTTTGCGTCACATCGTCGAGTTCTAATTGCTTCGCGGTCAAAACCATCCCAGGAGATCCCTTGAGCACCGGCGGTATTAACATCGATCGTCGCCAGTCAAACCAAGCAGAAATTGCATTGCTGGTGTTAGGCTTTCGCCCGTTCTTTCTCCTCGCTGCCAGCTTTGCCGTCGTTCAGGTTGGGATTTGGCTTGGTTTTTATGTGGGCCGCTCGAATCTGGCCACTTACTATAGCGGGACGCTCTGGCATGGCCATGAAATGATCTTTGGCTACACCACCGCGGTCATCGCTGGTTTTCTCCTCACCGCGGTACCCAATTGGACCGGCCTATCTACCCCTCAAGGAAAACCACTGGCAGCACTGGCAACGCTTTGGGTGGCCGGACGGGTTTTGCCCTTCTTTCCGGAGAGCTCACCTCATTGGTTCATCGCGGTGGTGGATATCGCCTTCCTGCCGGTGCTCACCGGACTGCTCGCCATCCCCGTAATGCAGGCGCGACAACGGCGTAACTTTATCTTCCTACTCCTGCTGGGCACATTAGCCATAGCCAACGTTGTCATCCACCTGGAGATCCTTGGGGCTATTTCAGGGGCGGCAACAACCGCAATCTATCTGGCGATCAATTTGATTGTAGTGCTGATAGCGATCATGGGAGGGCGCGTCATTCCTTTTTTTGCCGAACGGGCGCTTCCCGGGTTTAGCGCCAAGCGCTGGCCTGCCGTCGAGGCGGTCGCGTTTGCCGGACTCATCTTGCTGACCGCGGCGCAACTCGTCTATCCTGATCCGATGCTGATTGGCATGCTGGGCACGTTAACGTTCCTAAGCCATGCGCTGCGCTTGAGTGGCTGGTACACCCATCGGATCTGGAAGGTGCCCATTTTGTGGATCTTATATCTCGGCTATGGGTGGCTGGTCCTCGGGTTCGCCTTGACCGCACTCGCTATGCTGGGCGCGGTCTCCTCGCTTCTCGCCCTGCATGCCTTCACCGTCGGCGGTATCGGCGTTTTAACGTTCGGCATGATGGCCCGGGTCGCACTGGGGCATACCGGAAGAGCAATGAAAGCAGCAAACCCGCTGGTGATGGCTTTTGTTTTGCTCAATCTGGCCGCCGTCACACGCGTCCTGCTTCCAATCGCTTTTCCCACCTGGCACATCTACGCAATCAGCGCTTCGGGACTGCTCTGGATGTTGGCCTTCTCGATATTTACCTATCTCTACGCACCCATTCTCTGGTCACCGCGGGCAGATGTTCAGCAACAAGAGGGCATACGTTAGATTCTAGGGGATACATACCGTGCACGTTCCCCATGATCCGTGGACGGTGCAGATGGGTGAAAATGACCACCTCTATACCGTTGACCCGCAGCTGGAAAAGCTAACCAACTGACCCCCGATCGCCCGTTGCTGGGTACCCACGTCTGAGTCTGGGCGGTTCTTGCTGCATCCGGGCAGATACGAACGGGCACAGGCGAGGCCCTGCACAAGGAAGAACACGATCACTCAGGGACCTGCACCCATCGCCCACGCCGCCCGCAATGCGGATGCCTCCTGGCGCGAACCTCACGATTTGGCCGAACACCTGCGGGAAGTGGCACGGTTGGCCGTCGACTTCGCCGCACGTTTCGGTGGCAGCGACTGGGCACATCTCGCCGGACTGTGGCACGATCTCGGCAAGTATCGTCCTCGCTTCCAGCGCTATATCCGACTCGCCAGCGGTTTCGAGGCCAACGCTCATATCCGTGGTGAGGCCGGAAAGGCCCCGCACTCCACCGCCGGCGCCCTGCTCGCCTGCGACAGGTTCAAAGAGGCGGGGCGGGTGCTGGCTTATCTCATTGCTGGCCACCACGCCGGACTGTATGACTGGAATTCCGAAAACTCGAGTCTCGAATACCGGCTGCAACAGCAAGACAGTCGCTCAGAACTCGACCAGGCGCTGGCTGCCGAGCCGCCGGCCGAGCTGCTCGACTCCGGCACATTCCAGCCCGACCTTCGCAACATTCCCGGTGGTCGCGATGGTTTTGCCCTTTGGCTGCGTCTGCTGTTCTCCTGCCTGGTGGACGCGGATTTTCTCGACACCGAGGCCTACATGGCCCCCAATCAAGCGGAGCAACGCGGGTTATGGCCGGATCTCACCACCTTGCTCGATCAGCTCGACCGCCACATGACGCAATTGGGAAACCGTGTGAAGCGGAGTTCGGTCAATCGACTGCGTGCCGAGATCCTGGCCCAGTGTCGTGCCAAAGCCGCCGAGACACCGGGACTGTTCTCCCTCACGGTGCCCACCGGTGGAGGCAAGACGCTTTCTTCCCTGGCTTTTGCCCTGGAGCACGCCAAGCGATACGACAAGAGGCGGGTCATCTACGTCATCCCCTATACCAGCATCATCGAACAGACGGCCGACGTGTTTCGAGAGATCTTTGGCGACGCGGTCATCGAGCATCACAGCAACGCCGAGACCGAGCCCACCAAGGAGAATCACAAGTCGCGCCTGGCCTGCGAGAACTGGGACGCCCCCATCATCGTCACTACCAACGTCCAGTTCTTCGAGTCCCTGTTCGCTGCGCGCACCTCGCGCTGCCGTAAACTGCACAACATCGTGGATAGCGTGGTGGTATTGGACGAGGCTCAGCTCCTGCCGCCAGAGTTTCTGCAACCCATCCTGGACGTGCTGAACCTCTTGACCCGGCACTATGGTGTGAGCGTGGTGCTCTCCACGGCCACCCAACCGGCGTTGAGCACGCGGGAATATTTCGATGCGAGCAGCAATCTTCGCGGTTTGGACGGCGTGCGGGAAATCGTAGCGGACCCGAACGCCCTCTATTTCGCCCTGGAACGAGTCAGGATCAGCCTGCCGACTGATTGGTCTAGCTCAGTGACTTGGGACGATCTGGCAGACGATCTCATGCAGCGCAGCTCCGTGCTCGCCATCGTAAACCGCCGCGACGACGCCCGCGAGCTGTGGCGCCGCATGCCAGAAGGCACTCTGCACCTCTCCGCCCTGATGTGCGGCGCACACCGCTCCCAGGTAATCCGCAGCATCAAGGCCCGACTAAACGAGGGTATCCCTACCCGTGTAGTCAGCACGCAACTGGTGGAGGCCGGGGTCGATGTGGATTTCCCGGTGGTCTATCGGGCGCTCGCCGGCCTCGATTCTCTGGCTCAGGCCGCCGGGCGTTGTAATCGCGAAGGCCGGCTCGCGCAGGGAGAGGTGGTGGTATTTCTACCGCCGCAGCCCGCCCCTCCCGGATTGCTGCGCAAGGGAGAAGACGCCTGCCGCAGTGTGCTGCACGGTTATGCGGGCAGCACCCTCGATCGCGCCTTGTTTGCCCCTTACTTTGAGCGGCTTTACCACGCCTGCGATCTAGATGCCGAGGGAATCGGAAAGCTACTTGAGGTGGATGACCAAACCCTGGCCGTCAATTTTCGCACCGCGGCCGAGAAATTTCGGCTCATACGCGACGAGGACAAAGCACCCGTGGTGGTCCGCTATCGCGGCCCAGACGGTACCGACGACACCATCGACACGCTGCTCGGCACGCTGAAGAAACATGGCCCCGAGCGCTGGCTGATGCGCAAGCTGCAGCGCTACACCGTCAACATCCATCGCCGTGACGTCACGAGGCTCCTTGCTCAAGGTGATGTGGAGGAAACCATTCCCGGGCTGTTCGCGCAGGTCGGCGACTGGCTCTACCATCCGGACCTCGGCTTCAACGCTGACGGCGCACCCCCGCCCCCGGCCAGCCTCATCGTCTGAGGAACAATCATGCAACCCTACTGTCTTGAGCTTTCCGGCCCCTTCGCCTGCTTCACCCGCCCAGAAATGAAGGTGGAGCGGGTAAGCTACGACGTCATCACCCCTTCTGCCGCGCGCGCCTGCTTCGAGGCTATCCTATGGAAACCCGCTATGCGCTGGCAAGTGCACAAGATTGAGGTCCTGCGTCCCATCCGCTGGATCAACCTGCGCCGCAATGAGGTAGCCAGTGTCGTCTCCACCCGCAACATGGAGGTCACCATGCGCTCTGGTTCCGGCGACCTAGGTCTCTATGTCGAGGACGATCGCCAGCAGCGCGCCGGATTGTTTCTACGCGACGTGACGTACCGTATCCATGCCCACATGAATGTGCTGCCTGGCGCCGCGCCAGACAACCCAACCATCAAGTTCCAAGGGATGTTCGAGCGCCGTGCCAGCAAGGGACAATGCGTGAACCAGCCCTATCTCGGTTGCCGCGAGTTCGCAGCCAGCTTTCGACTGGTGACCAACCTCGCCGCCGAGCCAGTCCCGATACCAGAAACCCGGGATCTGGGCTTCATGTTGTATGACTTGGATTTCGCCAACCCCCAGGATCCCACGCCCCGTTTCTTCCGTGCCCGGCTGGAAAACGGGGTGATCAACATTCCGGCCTGGGACAGTGAGGAGGTGCGGGGATGATGCTGCAGCGCCTTAATGAGTATTACCTGCGGCGGCAGCGGTCCCCCAATGCGCAAGACCGGCTGCCGGCTTTTGGCCTGGAGGAAAAAGAGATTCCCTTCGTCATCGAGATCGATGCCCAGGGTCGTCTCGTCAACCTAGCAGATACGCGCACTGTTGAGGGCAAGAAAAAGATAGCGCAGCGTTTTCTTGTTCCCCAGGGGGTCAAAAAGACCTCTGGCGTGTCGGCCAACCTGCTATGGGACACTGCCGAATATGTGCTGGGCGTGGACATCCGTGGCAATCCGGATCGCGTCGCGGGGCAACACGCGGCCTTCCGCGCGCGGATCGGTAACTTGCCAGAAGCAGCGTTGAGGGACCCCGGCATCCGTGCCGTACTGACCTTCCTCAACGGGCCCGATCTCGGGCAATTCGAAACTTTGTCGGTGTGGCCCGACATCCTGGCAAGCAACCCGGTGATGACCTTCCGCCTGCACGGCGATGTGGAGCTCGTCTGCCAGCGGTCGGCCGTGGCCCCGGCCTGTGTGTCTGACGGCGCCGGCGGTGCCTCCAAAGGGATCTGCCTGGTGACGGGGGAAACGACCGCCATCGAGCGCCTACACCCAGCGATTAAGGGCGTGTGGGGCGCACAGACGTCAGGGGCGAACATCGTCTCCTTCAACCTGGATGCTTTCAATTCCTACGGCAAGGACCAGGGCACCAATGCACCGCTAGGTAAGGCCGCCGCCTTTGCCTACACCACAGCGCTAAATCACCTGTTGGGCCGCGGCTCCCGCCAGCGGATCCAGGTGGGTGACACTTCCACGGTGTTTTGGGCGGAGGAGAACCACGAGTTGGAAACGACGTTGCCCAATCTGTTCGGCGAGCCGCCGAAGGACGACCCACACCGTGGCACCGATGCCCTGAAAGCGCTCTATGCCGCCGTGCAATCCGGCAAGTTTGTGCTGGGCAAGGCGGGCACCCGCTTCCACGTCCTGGGTCTCGCACCCAACGCCGCACGCATCGCGGTGCGCTTTTGGGAGACCGCCACCGCGTTGGATCTGGCCAAGCGCATCAAGCGCCACTTCGACGATATCCAAATCGTCCGCGCGCCCCACGACCCCGAGCACCTCTCCCTGTTCCGGTTGCTTACCGCCCTCGCTGTGCAGGGCAAGGCCGACAACATCCCGCCTAAGCTGGGCGGTGAAGTCATGCGCGCGATCCTGGAAGACTTGCCCTATCCCGTGCCCCTCTTGAATCTCGCGGTCCAGCGCTGCCGAGCGGAGCAGCGCCCGAGCTATGCCCGCGCCGCTTGCATTAAGGCTTCGCTGAACCGCTTCATTCACCGTGCTAACCGAACCGCGGCCAACCCCGAGAAGGAGTTCGACCCCATGCTCGACCCGACCCGTCCCGATCCCGCCTACCGACTGGGGCGATTGTTCGCCGTGCTAGAAAAGGCCCAGGAGGAGGCGAGCCCAGGCCTCAACGCCACGATTCGAGACCGTTACTACGGCGCCGCCTCCAGCACGCCAGTGGCGGTTTTTACCACCTTGTTGCGCCTGAAAAACCACCACCTCGCCAAGCTCTCCCGAGGCCGCGCCGTGCAGATGGAAAGACTCATCGGACAAATCATGGACGGTCTAACTGACTTCCCGCGCCACCTTCCTTTGCCTGAACAGGGCCGCTTCGCCCTCGGCTATTACCACCAACGCCAAGCATTCTTCACTAAATCCGCAGCGAGCGACGAAACCAACCAAATTGAAGAGGAATCCGAATGAGCCTGACCAACCGCTACGACTTCGTACTGCTGTTCGACGTCAAGGACGGAAACCCCAATGGAGACCCAGACGCCGGCAACCTTCCGCGTCTCGATGCCGAGACCGGTCATGGGCTAGTCACGGACGTGAGCCTCAAGCGCAAGGTGCGCAACTTTGTGGGTTTGGTGAATGGCGAACAGCCACCCTACGAGATCTATGTGAAAGAGAAGGCGATCCTCAACAAGACCCACGAACGGGCCTACGTGGCCATCGGCGCGGAGGATGCTCTGAAGGGCGGTGAAAAGAAACGCAAGGGTGGCGGGGACAGTGTGGGCAAGGCCCGGAACTGGATGTGCGCCAACTTCTATGACGTGCGTACGTTCGGCGCCGTCATGTCCACCGGTGTCAACTGTGGCCAGGTACGCGGCCCAGTACAGCTCACTTTCGCCCGCTCCATCGAGCCCATCATAGCTCAGGAACATTCCATCACCCGCATGGCTGTGGCGACGGAGGCGGAAGCCGAAAAACAGGAAGGTGACAACCGCACCATGGGCCGCAAGCACACCGTCCCCTACGGCCTCTATCAGACCCACGGTTTCGTCTCGGCCTTCCTAGCCAAGCAAACCGGCTTCTCGGAAGACGACCTAAAGCTGCTGTGGCAGGCGCTGACGCAGATGTTTGAGCACGACCGCTCTGCGGCCCGGGGCGAGATGGCGACGCGGGGTCTGTACGTGTTCAAGCATGACTCGGAGCTGGGCAATGCCTCCGCACACCAGCTCTTCGACCTCATCCGGGTACAACGTAACCAGGAACATGGACCGGCCCGCAGTATCGGTGACTACACGATCAGTGCCCCGCACCCCGGTAGACTACAGCAGTATCCCGGCGTCGCTCTGCAAGTCCTCTGCCCTTAAGGAGGCGTTGTGATGTCCGCTCTCCATCTCATCGTTGAAGAGGCCCCCGAAGCGAGGTTCACCGCCCATGCAGTGGGGGCGGGCATATTCACTGAGGCCGATCATCTTCAGACGCAGCACGCTCGGGTCCGTGATGCTGTGCGGTGTCATTTTGACGCGGGGCATTTTCTGGGCCTGATCCACCTTCACATTGCCCGCAAAGCATTGCTGCAGCGGCTGCTGGACTGAACAGTGATAGGCGAATACACCAACCCCATCTCTATCTCCGCCCTTCAGCATTGGGGCTACTGCCCGCGTCAGTGTGGGTTAATCCATATGGAGCAGGCATTCGAAGAGAACATCCATACGGCGCGAGGGCGGGCTGTGCATGGGCTGGTCGATGAGCCCGGCTATACCATCAAGTCCGGGGTGAAGGTCGAGCGCGCATTGCCGCTTTGGTCCGAGCGCTTCGGTCTGGTCGGCAAGGCGGATGTGGTGGAATTTCACCGAGACAGCAAGGTATTTCCCGTCGAATTTAAATACGGCCGCAAGCGCCGTAAGGTTTATGACGACCTGCAACTGGCCGCCCAGGCGATGTGCCTGGAGGAAATGCTCGGCCGGCCTGTGCCGCGCGGGGCAATCTATCACGCATCGAGCCGCAGGCGCCGGGAAGTGGATATCACTGAAGAACTCCGTAGGCGCGTGGCGGAAACCGTGACAGAGATTCGCACGATGCTGGCTTGCGGAGTATTGCCACCGCCAGCCAATGATGGCCGCTGTCGTGAATGTTCGCTCAAAGAAATCTGTCAGCCCGAGGCGGTGGCGGCTACAGCCAAGCTGCGGAAAGCGCGACAGCTTCTGTTCGATGCGGAGCAATAGGATGCAGACGATCCTGAACACCCTCTACATCATGACCCCCAACGCCTACGCCCACCTGGAGAACACCACGGTGCGCATTGACGTGCAACGCGAGAAGAAGCTACAGGTGCCGTTGCACCACCTCGGCGGCATAGTGTGTTTCGGCAACGTCCTGGTCTCGCCCGCCCTGATGCACCGCTTGGCCGACGAAGGCAAGAGTCTCGTCCTGTTGAACGACGCTGGGCGCTTCAAAGCAAGGTTGGAAGGCCCCGTATCGGGCAACATTCTGCTGCGCCAAAGGCAATTCCAACAAGCTAAACACACAGGGTATGCTCTAGAATTCGCCCGCGCCATCGTGGCGGGCAAACTGAAAAACACCCGTTCTGTAATCCTGCGAGGTGCCAGAGAATCAGCCGATGTCGAGGAAGCCCGATCGCTCGGCCGAACGGCCGCCAATCTAGCCGCCTCGCTCCGTGCAGCAAAGGACGCCGCAGACCTCGATATTCTCCGGGGCATAGAAGGCGAAGCGGCGCGCGGTTACTTCGCCGCGCTGAACTGGGTAATCAAACCGGCGGTTCGGCCACAGTTCGCCCTCAACGGCCGCACCCGTCGCCCACCCCTGGACCGCTTCAATGCCCTTCTGTCCTTCCTCTACGCCTTGCTCATGAACGATTGCCGCTCAGGATTGGAGGCAAGTGGGCTCGATCCCCAGCTCGGTTTTTTACATGCGGTTCGCCCCGGGCGTGCCGCACTCGCCCTGGATCTGCAGGAGGAGTTCCGCTCGATACTCGCCGACCGTTTTGCACTGACCCTGGTCAATCGTGGTCAAGTCACAGCGACCGATTTCGACCAACGCGAAGGGGGCGCGGTCATGCTCAACGACCACGGCCGGCGCAACGTTATTACTGCCTGGCAGGCCCGAAAACAGGAGGAAGTCACTCACCCGCTGACCGAAAGCAAAATGCCTCTCGGGCTGCTGCCATTCATTCAAGCGCGCTTCCTTGCGCGCACCTTACGCGGCGACATGGAAGGTTATCTGCCTTATTTGGCAAAATGAGGACGGCTGTTCATGCTCATCATCGTCACCTACGATGTCTCCACCGAGACTGCAGCCGGAAGGCGACGCCTGCGACGGGTGGCCAAAGTGTGCGAAAGCATGGGCCAGCGTGTGCAGAAGTCGGTTTTCGAATGTCAGGTCAATGAAATGCAATTTGAGCAACTCGAACGCGCTCTGCTGATGGAGATTGAGGAACAGGAAGACAGCCTGCGGTTCTATCGGATCACGGAACCTACCAAGGTCCGGGTAAAAGAATACGGTGTTAACCGGTCCTTGGACTTTGAGGGTCCACTGCTCATCTGATGCGCGAACCTCAAGTGACGGTGCGTACCTTGGGGGATTCGCGACGCTTACAACTTATTGTTTTTTTGGTATAATTTATTTCGCTCGGGTTTCGGAGTTCCTCGATTGCAGCAATACCGTGAAGCATTCGCGCATTCCTATATACCTTTTTCCAAAGATCAAGGGATTACCGTACCGGAGTATCGCCCGCTCATTCGAGCGGGCGCGGATTGAAACACCGCGGCGTCGCCAATCACCGCAGATCCAGCTGTGGTATCGCCCGCTCATTCGAGCGGGCGCGGATTGAAACCGGAGGAAAACGCCACCTCCTCAACGGCATCAAACCGTGGCGACGGGTCTAGTGGATGCCTCCCTAGGACTCTGCTGCTGGGCTAGATTTCAGCTGTTCAAATCGGTGCCCGGGGTGTTCGCCTCGGGCGCTCGAAGGCCGCCCATAGCGCTCCTACCTGATTCGTGAGCCGCGCAAAAAGCGAGCTCGGACATCGCTCCGTGCGGGGCGCCTGGACGCGGTTACTGCACTGTAATAATGCCGTTCGGTCGGAGCGAGGGCTTCCCGGGTTCAGCCTTTGCCCTGCCAACGCCGCAGGCACGTCGACGCCACCGATACCTCAGCATATTGGTTTGTAGCACAGGTGTGCTACAATTTGCGGCAAAGCGTGAGCCCCCCAAGAGACTGTGCCATGCCTACGACGACCATCCGCTTGCCCGAAGACTTGAAAGATCGCGTCGCACTTGCTGCGGAACGTGCCGGTATGACTCCTCATGCGCTGATCCTCGATGCCATAGCAGAACGCGTGGATGCCGAAGAGCGGCGTAATGAATTCCACGACACGGCGGAACAGCGCTATGCCGAGATCGTGGCATCGGGTAAGACGATCCCCTGGTCGGAGATGCGCACCTATCTGGAAGACCGGCTTTCCGGAAAGAAGCCGACACGCCCGGCGCCTCGCAAGCTTGCCCGCTGAGCCCGTGCCGCGATGACGCGGATCGAGCTGGCGCCGGAGGTTGCCGACGATTTTGATCGCATACTGGATCATCTCTCGCAATACGAGGTCGCGGATGCGCCTGCGCGTATCGGCGAGATCATCCAGGCTCTCTCTGTGCTCGAATACAACCCCTTGCTTGGCCGACCCGCGCGCGACGAAACCCGGGAATTGATCATCGGTCGGCGGTCGCGGGGCTATGTGGCGCTCTATCGCTATGTGCCCGAGATCGACACCATCTTTGTGCTGGCGATAAAGAGTCATCGCGAGGCGGGCTACAAGCCGTCACGAGCTAGGTAGAGCTTAGGCGCGCACCGATAAGACAAAATCGTCAGGAACGATTTTAAGCAGCCACTGGCTGGCCCCGGAAGAGGCGCGCTCCACGGATGGAGCGCGTAAACCGGAGTGCACAGGCGAGTACAAGTATTTCGAACCGACGCACAATGAAGCCGAGACAAGCCCAACGGGTTCTAAAACACGCTTTAAAAGCTATTTCCTCCATTTGCTGAAAACATAGTCATGGGATTCTTGCGACGTATGGCACTGAAAACATGCTGCATTAGCGTTCTCTCCAACCACACGTTGCGCGGGATCTCCGGCGGCAAATCCTTCAAAGCCCCAGCCCCCCGTATCCTTAAATCGGCGTTGGTCTTTTTCCATTACTCCAAGAACTTTTCTCGAGCCCTCAGTAATAGAATGGTCACTATGGAACGTCTCCAAGAGGTCAAAGGTAATTACCGCGCCGTCGGGGAATGAGCCGGTCCTATAGCCCTCTAGCGCTTTGGTATTAGCATAGATATGATGAATTCCGCCGAAAGGCTCGTATAATGCGTGCCCCTCTTGGATAACCATGGTCTTGACGTGGGTCCAATCACGATATCCGTCAGGGTATTTAACAGACACCTCGTCGGCGAGTGCATTAGCAATTGGCCATTGAAATATCGTGATACTGGCCAACACAGTGTAGGCGAAACGTTTCATGCTTGACCTCCAATAGACACAGACTAATGAACTGCTCTATAAACTAGTCCGCGTGACAGAGACTAACAAGCAGGTACTTTTTAGTAAGGTAGGTACCAGAAGGTGCAAGATAAGGAAACACAAAGACAAGTCGCCATCACCAGTCAACCTCCGGTTGCCAGGATGATAGAGGATATCGTTGGCTGCAAGTGGTCTTTGGCCGTTCTCCAAACCATCCGAAACCGGATTCTCCGTCCGGGTGCAATTCAGCGTTCTATAGAGGGCATTTCGACAAAAGTTCTTAACGAACGTCTTACCAAAATGGTGCGTTACGGCATACTCGTTAAGGAATCCTATTTGGAGGTACCGCCAAGAGTGGAGTATAGACTCACGAAATTTGGAGAGAAGTTTCTCAACATACTCGATCAAATCGAGATGCTTCAGAAAGAATTATTAGCTCTTAAAAAAAGCTCCGATCATTAAATGACCCCTATTTGTGCGGCTAAAGTATGAGCGCTTGCGCCTTGTGAACGCCACACGATAAAGGGTTCTAGTGCGCTAGCAGATGGATCCTGCGGTTTTCGGGTATATCTTTACTCAGCTTTCTCCGAGCTCGGCCGAGCCGTGGTGGCAAAGGCCTCGCTCTCGCCTAGCCAGCCACTGCATCAGCCGCTCTTGAGTCAAGTCGCAGATGCCACAACTACGGCAGGCAGCTGTGTCCAGGGCAGGAAGTGGAAGGTGCGTTGCCAAAAGCCTCTCTAGCTCTCCGTCAAAGCTTTGTTCTGAGCAGATCGGGGCTTTCCGGGCCAGCCACTCCTGCACCCTGTGAACGAGCACCCCGTAAAAATCCTCCATGTCCTGGCAATGCTCCTTTTCGCGAAGCTTGCCCGCAAGGTCGGCCAAGATGCGCACTACGACCTCGTTTCCCTCATCGACCCAGGCGATGGCGGTAAGATAACCGCGCTTCCAACGCAACGGTCGCATCGTTTCACCTCCACCTACAAAGACGCATCGCCCCTACCGATGTTTGCTATTGCGCCTACCAGCCATCGCGCGCCGAGTCTAGGGGATACTTTATCAACGGCACGTCCAAGCCCCATGTAGGAGGATACTGCGAGCCATCATCAACGGGCATAACGTTGGCGCACGACCTGGTAGGGTCGCCCCATATACCACACCGGCGCGCTCCAGATGTGAACGAGACG
>JAGTVB010000027.1 GCA_018224385.1 Gammaproteobacteria bacterium | reverse complement strand
TCACTGACTGCGGTTGCGCCAACCAGCCTGCCGCCGCGCGTCACGTAGAGGAGAAACCGGGCGTCTGCAAGATACACTAAATGGCCGCTCCCCTCCCAGGTGCCTGGGTCACGGCGGTCGCCATAGAGCTTCGATCCCATGACCAGGCGATGCTCGCGAAGGCCAGCGAATCCGCCCCGGGGTAGGTCATCGCGATGCAGGATCTCCATAAATTGTTCCACCTTGTTAGGTGTGTTTCAGCAGGTGCCGATAGGGGTTGCTGCAGGCTTCCCATGGTGACTGCCTTTGGTAGCGTCGGCAAGAGGCAGGGTATTCCTGGCCGGTGGGCGAGCGTCCCAAGAAACCACCTGCAAGCGTTTGGTGCCTTGGACGCGTTGCTCACGAGGTATAAAACAAACGTTTGACTTAATCGATGATGTGAATTAGCTTTTCCCCATCCCAGCACCGCAGGCTCCTTGACATGATGGTGAGTCAAAGCCTCGAACAAGGCGCGGATACGCGCCGGCGAATTTTGCAAGCCGCCCTCTCGGCATTCGGCCACAACGACTACGATTCGGTGGGGATCCGCCGCATCGTCGAGGCTGCTGGAGCCAACATTGCCGCCATTTCTTATCATTTTGGCGGCAAGAAGGGACTGTATCTGGCGACGGCCGCCTATCTGGCGGAGAACCTGCAAGCCGGCATGCAGCAGCACCTAGAGCGTATCGCGGCCGCGACCGCCGGGGGAGATCCCGCGCAATGCCGCCGGATGCTCAGCGAGCTCGTCAGCCGTTTCGCGGAAAATCTACTGACCGGAGCGCTCAGCGACGATGCCCCCGGCTTCATCTTTCGCGAGCAAAATCACCCCACCGACGCTTTCGACATACTCTATGAAAAGCTCTTCCGACCCATGCACGAGACCATGGCCGGGCTGGTCGCCTGCGCCCGCAGCCTTCCCTGCGATGCAGAGGAAACGCGGCTGGTGGCCCACGCGCTGCTCGGTCCAGCCATTGCCTTTCGGGCGGCTCGTACCACCATGCTGCGGCACCTGTCCCGGCCTGTCTACACCGCTTCGGATGTGGCCCGCATAAAGGATCTCCTGGCCCTGCTCACCGCCTCTGCGCTCGACTATGAGCGCCGCGACGCCCCGCCCGGCGAACAACCATGATTGCCCAGCAACGCGGACGGTGGCGCAAGTTGTTGATCTTTCCTCCGATGGTGGTTGGGGTGCTGGTATTGTTGTGGATGGCCGAAGGGCGGCAGCCACCGGCAACAGCCGAGCGCGGCGAGCTGGCGCGTGCCGTGCGCGTCATAGAGGCGCCGCTGCTGGCGCTGATCCCCAAGGCCGAGGGCTACGGGCCGGTACGCCCGGCACGCGTCTGGACGGCCGTAGCCCAGGTCGCTGGGCGAGTGGTCGAGATACATCCAAGGCTGCGCGATGGCGAAATCTTGCCCGAGGGGACGCTGCTGGTGCGCATCGATCCGACCGACTACGAGTTGGCACTGAGCCAGGCAAGCGCGGAACTGGCGGAGCTCGAGGTGCAGGAGCGCAACGCCGAGGCTTCACTCGTCATCGAGGAACGCAATCTGAACCTGGCCCGCCAGGATGTCGAACGCAAGCGCAAGCTGGTGGAGCAGGGTACGGCGTCCCAGAGCAGCGTCGACGAAGCCGAGCGCGTCATGCTCAGTACCCGCACGGCCGTACAGATCTTGCGCAACACGCTGGCCTTGATTCCAGCTCAGCGCCGGGTGCTGGAAGCCAAGGCCGCCAGGGCCCGGCGGGACCTCGAGCGCACCGAGATCCGGGCCCCCTTCACCTTGCGTGTGGCCAATCTCGGCGTTGAGGCGCACCAGTATGTCGGCGTCGGTCAAGACCTGTTCGAGGGCGATGACGTCGCGCGCGTCGAAATCGATGCCCAGTTTGCACTCTCGAGCCTGCGCCGGCTGTTCATTGGCCGCCCGGACCTGAAGCTAGACATCGCCCGCCTTGCCGAGCAGCTGCCCAAAATAGTCGGGCTCGATCCGTTGGTGAGACTGGACCTCGGGAACCACGTGGCCGAATGGCACGCCGAATTCGTGCGCTTTAGCGACAACGTGGATCCGCAGACCCGCACCATCGCGGTGGTGGTGGCGGTGGACCGACCGTTCGACAAGATCAAACCGGGTTACCGGCCCCCCTTGTCCAAGGGCATGTTCGTGCAAGTGGTGCTGCGGGCTAACAGCCAGGCGCCGCGGCTGGTGATCCCTCGCAACGCCATACGCAACGGCACTGTCTACGTGGTCGACGCCGACGATCGCCTGCGCCGGCGCGCGGTGCAGGTGTTGTTCACCCAGGGGCCTTACAGCGTTATCGCTTCGGGGCTAGCGCCCGGCGAGCGCGTGGTCGTGTCCGACCTCATACCCGCGGTGAGCGGCATGCTGTTACGTCCCCACATCGACGAGCAACTCGGCGCCGAACTCCGGGCCATTGGCGCCGGGGCATGATCGCCTGGTTCGCCCGACACCAGACCGCGGCCAATCTGCTGATGGCCGCGGTCGTCATCCTCGGCCTGGTTTCCCTGCCCGGACTGCAGCGGGAGACCTTGCCCGAAATCCAGAATGACGAGGTGGAAGTGCTGGTGGTGTACCGGGGGGCTACGCCGCAGGAAGTGGAAGACGCCGTCTGCCGTCGGCTTGAAGACGCCCTCGAAGGCATTACCGACCTCGATGAGATGCGCTGCGACGCCCGCGAGGGGGTAGGCACCGCGACCGCCATCATGCGCGAAGGGGCGGACATGATGCGTTTTCTCGATGACGTCAAGTCGGAGGTGGACGCCCTCGACGATCTGCCCGACCAGACCGAGCCGCCGGTGGTCTCCGAGCTCGGTCGCACCGAGCCGGTGATCTCCGTGGCGGTGACCGGGCCCGAAGATCCGGTGATGCTTAAGGCGTATGCCGAGGATCTGCGGGACCGCATGCTGGCTGAAACCGCCATCGCTGAAGTCACGGTAAGCGGCTTTTCCGATCACCACATCCGCATCGAGATACCGGCCTGGCGGCTGCGCCAGTACGGC
>JAGTVB010000026.1 GCA_018224385.1 Gammaproteobacteria bacterium | reverse complement strand
GGTGGCGCTCATCGCTGCTGGGATCCTCAGTCTGGGCTTCTGGGGGGTATCACGCACCGTGGTCAACGACAATCCGGTGGCTTGGTTCCCTAAGGAACACGAGCTGCGGGTGGCCGACCGGGTGATGAACCGCCAGTTCGGCGGCACCTACATGGCCTACCTGCTGCTTGAGAGCGAACAGCCCAGCGCCATGAAAAGGCCCGATGTCTTGGCCTACATGGAAGGGCTGCAGCGGACCTTGGAAGCCGACCCGGAGGTGGGAAAGACCTCCTCTCTGGCGGACGTCGTCAAGCAGGTGAGCTACGTGGTCCACGACGCCGATCCCCAATACCGGCGCGTTCCACTACAGGCCGACGAGCTGGCTCAGTATCTGTTCCTCTATGAGACGGCTGGTGATGCGGGAGACCTCGACAATTTCGTCGATTATGACTACGCCAGTGCCAACATCTGGGTGCAGATGAAGGCCGGAGACAACCTGGAAATGGCACGGGTGGTAGGGCGGGTGCAAGCACACCTTGCGGCCGAGCCGCCGCCGACGGGCATCCAGATACGCTGGTCCGGGCTCACCTATATCAACAAGGTGTGGCAGGACGAGATGGTGGTGGGGATGATGCAGGCGGTGCTGGCCGGCTTCGTCGCCGTATTCGTGCTCATGGTACTGCTGTTCCGCTCGTTGAGTCTGGGTTTTCTAGCTATGCTGCCGCTCACCTTCGCCATCACGTTGTCCTACGCCCTGGCCGCCTTCGTGGGTAAGCAGTACGACATGCCGATGGCCGTTTGCTCGGCCCTGACCCTGGGGCTCTCCATCGACTTCGCTATCCACTTCATCCAGCGTTACCGGTACAACCTGACGCGGCTCAACGGGGATTTGAGCGCCGCTAATGGGGTGGTGTTCGGCGAGACGGCGCGGGCCATCGTACGCAACGCTCTGGTGATCGCCGTGGGTTTTTCGCCCATGGTGCTCTCGCCGCTGGGCCCTTACCAGACAGTGGGAGTGTTTTTCGCCCTACTGATGTTGTTTTCCGCGCTCACCGCCCTGGGATTGCTGCCGGGCCTGTTGAAGCTCACTCACGGTCGTCTGTGGCAGGCTAAGGCTGCCTGAAGGAGTTCTCGTCATGAGGTTTCACCACTCGTTGTTGGCCTTGGCCCTCACTTGGACCGTCACCGCGCAGGCCCAGCCCACCGCCGAGGACATCGTAGCCCGCTCGTTGGAGGCGTTCTACTATGCCGGTGAGGACCAGCGTGCTCGGGTGACCATGCGGCTCATCAATCCTCAGGGCAAGGAGCGCCAGCGGGAGATGACCCTGCTGCGCAAGAACTTTGGGGGCGGTGGGGAGCAGCGCTACTACACCTATTTCCACGAGCCCGACGACATAAAGGGCACCGCCTTCATGGTCTGGAAGTATCCGGCGCGGGAAGACGACCGTTGGATATTTATCCCTGCTATCCAGCTCGTGCGGCGCATCGCCGCCGACGACAAGCGCTCCTCCTTCGTCGGCTCGGATTTCACCTATGAAGACGTCTCGGGCCGCGAGGTGGCCGACGAGACCCACAGCCTGCGGGGCGAGGAGACTCTCGCAGGTCGCCCTGTCTACCGCATCGAGAGCATCCCCAAGACCAAGGTGGACTATGCGCGGCGCGTCTCCTGGATCGATCGGCAGCGCTTTCTGCCCCTCAAAGAGGAATACTACGATGTTCGCGGCGAGCGGTTGCGCACCTTCAATGCCGACGAGGTGCAGGAGGTGAACGGCTACTGGACCGTCACGCGCCGCACCATGCGCGACGCCCAGAGCGGCCACCGCACCGAGGTCGCCTACGATGAGGTCGAGTATAATGTCGGCGTCACGGAGGACCTGTTCAGTGAACGCTATCTGCGTCGGCCACCGCAGCGCTGGGTGCGCTGAGGCTCTCGCTGAGGTGGCGGTTTTGCACAGGCCTTCGGTCCTTCTCACCGCCAGCCTGCTGCTGTGGATAGTCAAGATAGAGGAGGTGCTGGCGGGTGGGCTGGATCTGGGCGGCTTCGTGCAACTCCATGGGGCGGTCCGCACGAGCGGTGTCGATTGCCCGCCGGAGACGGTCTGCGATGTTCCGTTCAACGAACAGCGTTTGCGGCTCAGTGCGGAAGGCAGTGGCCTCGCAGGCGCGGCTGGCTTTGCGGGCAAGTTGGACCTGATTCATGACGCCGCGCTGAACAAAGCGGATGTGGAAGTGCGGGAGCTGTACGCCGACTACAACGCGGACCGCTATACCGTGCGTGGGGGCCGTCAGATCATCACCTGGGGGGTGGGCGACCTACTGTTCATCAACGACACCTTCCCGAAGAACTGGGTGGCGTTCTTCAGCGGCCTGCCGCTCGAGTACCTGAAGCTCGGCAGCGACGCCGTTAAGCTGGACGCCTTCCCGGCCTTCGCGGACCTGGAGGTCATCGTGGCTCGCTTTCGCCAGGACAGGCGGCCAGACGCGCGGCAGTTCGTCATAGCGAGCCCGTTCCCGCCCGAGTTGCCGCAAGACATTGAGGAGCCGTCCGCGCCTGAAGTGAACGTGCGGCTTGCGCGCTACCTGGGAAGCTGGGATGGGGCATTGTATTTTTCCTACACGCATTT
Organism: Gammaproteobacteria bacterium; assembly: GCA_018224385.1. GTDB lineage: Bacteria > Pseudomonadota > Gammaproteobacteria > HK1 > HK1 > JAGTVB01. The sequence continues at coordinate 14,548 of JAGTVB010000026.1, read as the reverse complement.
TCGTGCACCGGCGTTGCAGCGGAGGGGTGACATAGTGCAGGGGGAATTCCCCCGCCTCAGCACCTACGGCGCCAGTCTGACAGGTCCGCTCTGGAACGGCGTGCTCAGCCTCGAAGCGGGCTACTACCACTCCCTCGAGGACCGCGACGGCACGGATCCCAGCATCGACAACAGCCAGACGCGCCTGCTCGCGGGCTACAGCAGGGAAATCGCCCACGACACCACGGTCGGGGTGCAGGGCTATGCCGAGTGGATGCACGACTATGATGGCTATCGGCGCAGTCGACCGCCGGGCTACCCGGAGCGAGACAGGCTGCGCACGGTGGCGACCCTGCGTTTCACCCAGTTCCATCGACACCAGACGTTGCGCTTGAGTCTGTTCGCCTTTTGGGGCCTGAGCGAAGGCGACGGCTACCTCATCCCGTCGCTGCGCTACGCCTTCAGTGACGCCCTCTGGGGGGAGCTCGGTGCGAACCTGTTCATGGGTAACCGCAACGGCCAGTTCGGTGCCCTTGGGGATAACGACAACCTCTACGCGACACTGCGCTACGCCTTCTAGGCTGAAGACAAGGAGCCATGTGCGCAGTCGCCGTTCTGTCCCAACAGCCCCGGGGCGGCATCTTGGATCCATCCGGGGTCAATATGCAATGCCAACGAGAGGAGCAAAAGATATGAAGAGGCAACTCATTAGACTAAGTTCTATCCTGTACCCTACGTTGCTGCTGCTGTTGATGCCGCCGGCCGTGCTGGCCGCAAAACCAGATGATGCCCACGCCCTGCGCGGCGTCGAATCCGGAAAGGTGGCCTGGGACATCACGTTAGGCGACCCCCGCAAGCTGCAGGTTTTTCTCGGTGTGATCGAAGAGACCTACGACGACTTAAAGCGCCAGGGTGTGGAACCGGATATGGTGTTCACCTTCCACGGGCCGGTGCTGAAATTGATATCCACCGAACGATCCGACGTTCCATTGGACCTGGAGGCGGATTACGACAAGGTTGCGGACCAACTGAGGTCCCTGCTGGGCAAGCCAGGCGTGCGCATGGAGGTCTGTTCCGTCGCCGCACGCCTGATGGGTCTGGACGGTTCGAAGTTCCTGCCGGGGATTCATTACGTGGGCAATACGTTTGTCTCGCAGATCGCCTACCAGGCCAAGGGCTACGCCCTGATACCCATTTACTGAACTGCGTCCGACCGGGACCATCCGATGACCTCGGCCCTGTACCTCGACTACAACGCCACCACTCCGGTCGCCCCGGAGGTGGCCGATGCCATGGAGCCTTACCTGCGTGAGCACTTTGGCAATCCCTCCTCCAGCCACCGGTTTGGCCAACAGGCGCGCGCCGCAGTGGAGCAAGCCCGTGGCCAGGTGGCGGGCCTGATCGGGGTTGATACAGACGAAATCGTCTTTACCAGCTGTGCCACCGAGGCGAACAATCTAGCCATTCTGGGGGCGGCCAGGGCACTGCACGGTCGCGGCCGGCACCTGATCACCAGCGCTATCGAACACCCGGCGGTGGCCGCGCCCATGGCACACCTCACTGAGCAGGGCTGGGAGGTCACCGTGTTGCCGGTGGACGCGACCGGGCGCGTCGCACCCGCGGACCTGGCGGGGGCCCTGCGCGGCGACACGGTGCTGGTGTCGGTGATGCACGCCAACAACGAGGTCGGCACCCTGCAACCCATCGCCGAGCTGGCGGGGCTTGCGCGTCAGCGCGGGGCGCTTTTCCACACCAACGCCGCCCAGTCCGCAGGCAAGGTAGCGCTCGATGCGGCGGCGCTCCGTGTGGACCTGCTGACCCTGGCCGGTCACAAGTTCTATGCACCGAAAGGCATCGGTGCCCTGTATGTGCGCGCGGGTACGCCACTCGCGCCGGTGCTGTTCGGCGCCGGGCAAGAGCGGGGGCTGCGGCCCGGTACCGAGAACGTACCCCATATCGTCGGCCTGGGTGCCGCGGCCGAGCGGGTGCGACAGCAGCTACCTGAGATTACCGGCCGGCTGCGCCGACAACGGGACGCGCTTCACGGGCGGCTGGCGGAGGCCATCCCGGGCTTAGTCCTCAATGGCCATGCCGAGGATCGGTTGCCCAACACGCTCAACCTGGCGTTTCCCGGCGTGAGCGGCCGGGATCTGCTGGCGCGCGCTCCCGAAGTCGCCGCCTCCGTCGGTTCGGCCTGCCACGAAGGCGCCGGCGCGGTCAGCGGCGTGCTGGGAGCCATGGGCGTTACCCCGGAGCGTGCCCGGGGTGCGGTGCGCCTGAGCATCGGCGAACCCACCGGCGATGATGACATCGAAGCGGCGGCACAGGCACTGATTGGCGCCTGGCGCGGACTGTTCTCGGTGTAAGGGGCAAAATTCCCCGGGTACTGCAGCTCCAAGACGAAGCGGCCGCCCCAGAGGTGCACGCGAGCTTCAGTAACGTTCCCCCGCCCATGAGAGTGGCTCACCGCACCAATGGATGAGGAAGCACCGAGCGCCCCTTAGGCAGCGCTCTTGCCATGGGCCAAGCGCCGCAATTTCTGAAACGGCTTCTCAGGCTAGCGTGGCTGCCGATGTACCCATCCCGATCGGTATCCTGTACCGAGCACGAAGTGGGCAACGGCTCAACCCGCGTCGATAACGGATCGGCCAGACAGGCGATCGGGCCCTGCTCCATCGGTCGGCCGGCGAGCACCGCACCGGTCGCAGTGGGCGAGCCGGCACCAGTCAAGAGCGTCACGCCCGGCTGAGGATTCAGAGCCGCACCCGGTTCAGCCGCAGGGCGTTGAACACTACCGACACCGAGCTGAAGCTCATCGCGGCGGCAGCGATGATCGGGCTGAGCAGTACTCCGAACCACGGATACAGCACGCCGGCGGCGATTGGCACGCCCACCGAGTTATAAACGAAGGCAAAGAACAGGTTCTGCCGGATGTTGCGTAGGGTGGCGCGGCTCAGGCGCCGAGCGCGGATGATACCGCCCAGATCCCCCTTCACCAGCGTCACTCCGGCCGATTCCATGGCTACATCGGTGCCGGTGCCCATGGCCACACCCACCTCGGCCTGAGCCAAGGCCGGGGCGTCGTTGATGCCGTCACCCGCCATGGCGACCTTGCGGCCCTCCTGTTGTAGGCGGCGCACCGTGTCGGCCTTCTGGTCGGGCAGCACATTGGCGATAACCTCGTCGATGCCAAGCTTCCCGGCCACCGCCCTGGCCGTAGTCTCGCTGTCGCCGGTCAGCATGACGATCCTGAGGCCTTCCTCGTGCAACGCCTTGATGGCCTGGGGCGTGGTCTCCTTGATCGGATCGGCAACACCGACCAACCCCGCTGGCTTGCCCTGCACCCCGACAAACATCACGGTCTGACCCTCTCGGCGCATGTTCTCGGCCGTCTCCAATAGGACCCTGGGGTCGATATGGAGGTCTTCCAGGAGTGCACGATTGCCCAGCGCGACCGGGCGGCCCTCAATGTTGCCGATCACCCCCTTGCCGGTGCGGGATTCGAAGTCTTCGGCCTTGCCCAGATCCACCCCTCGCTGCCTGGCACCGGTGACGATGGCCGCCGCCAGCGGGTGCTCACTGCCTCGCTCCAGGCTCGCCGCCAGCCGCAACAGATCCGTTTCATCCACGCCCTCGGCGGGCACCACCGAAACCAGTCTCGGCCGGCCCTCGGTTAGGGTGCCGGTCTTGTCGGTCACCAGAGTGTCCACCTGGCGCAGGACCTCGATGGCTTCGGCGTTTTTGAACAGCACCCCGGCCTGCGCCCCCTTGCCGCTCGCGACCATGATCGACATCGGTGTGGCCAGGCCCAGGGCGCAGGGGCAGGCGATGATCAGCACTGCGACGGCGTTGATGATGGCGTAGGCCATGGCCGGCTGTGGCCCGAACAGCGCCCAGACAATGAAGGTGATGACGGCGACCAATACCACCGCCGGCACGAACCAGGCGGCCACGACATCGGCCAGTTTCTGGATCGGCGCGCGGCTGCGCTGGGCCGCCGCCACCATCTGCACGATCTGCGACAGCAGGGTGTCGGCACCGACCTTCTGGGCTTCGATGACTAAACTGCCGGTGCCGTTCACGGTCGCCCCGATCACCGTTTCACCGGGCGCTTTCTCCACCGGAATCGGCTCCCCGGTGATCATCGACTCGTCCACGCTGCTGCGGCCTTCCAGCACCCGCCCGTCTACCGGCACTTTCTCGCCGGGACGCACCCGCAGGTGGTCACCGGGATGCACCTGCTCCAGCGGTACGTCCTGCTCGTTACCGTCGGCGTCGATTCGCCGCGCAGTCTGCGGCGTCAAGCCCAGCAGGGCTTTAATGGCGGCACTGGTCCGGCTGCGGGCGCGCAACTCCATGACCTGACCGAGCAGCACCAGGGTGACGATGACGGCGGCCGCCTCAAAGTACACCGCCACCTGACCGTGGGGATCCCGGAATGAGGATGGGAACACGTGCGGCCACACAGCAGCGACGACGCTGTAGAGGTAAGCCACGCCCACGCCCAAGCCGATCAGGGTAAACATGTTCAAATTGCGGTTGATGATCGAGCGCCAGCCGCGCACAAAAAACGGCCAGCCGCCCCACAGGACGACGGGCGTGGCCAGAAGCAGCTGCAACCCACTCATCACCCGCGCCGAGGCCAAGCCCTCGAAGGATACGCCGGGAATGAGCTCCCCCATGGCGACCATCATCAACGGTACCGTCAGCGCAGCGCTGATCCACAAGCGCCGGGTCATGTCCTTGAGCTCAGGATTTTCTTCTTCCTCGACCGTCACCGTGCGCGGCTCCAGCGCCATACCGCAGATCGGGCAGTTGCCCGGCTCATCTTGGACGATCTCGGGATGCATCGGACAGGTGTACTCGACCGTGTTGGCCGGCGCGCCTGCGACTTCCGGCTCGAGGGCCATGCCACACTTGGGACAGGAGCCCGGCCGCCGGTCGCGAACCTCTGGATGCATGGGGCATGTGTAAAGGCCGCCGGCGCTGATTCGCGTCTCAGGAACGGCGGCCGTCTCTGCGATGAACTGTTCGGGCTCGGCGCGAAACTTCTCCACGCAGGCGCGACTGCAAAAAAAGTAGCACGTACCCTCGTGGGTGTGCTGGATAGCGTTCTTTGGCGACACCGCCATACCACATACGGGATCCCTCACGGGTGCTTCAGCGTCAACGGCCTGTGGAGGATGTGTGTTCACGGCACTGCTCCTGGATAACAGCGGGCACGGGTCGGGTAGGTGCGCGACATTAAACGGGTCTTACCAGAACGCGAGTATAAACATACAACGTGTCTGCGGCATACCGGTCACGCCCAGCCAATCACTCGTGGGACGGGCAAAATACGATGATCTCGTTCATAACCAAAGCAGCTTCTCCCTCGGGCACTTGATCAGGCCTTCGCTATAGAGTATTAGTATATAACGCTCGACCGCTATTCCTACGCAGCGCCCATGCCGCAGCATTCCAAGCTTCCTTGCTCCAATCCTACGGCTACGATCGACCCTAGGGCGTCTCTGCATGGAGATCAGTGCCACAGACTGGGCCGCCGCAATCAGGCTCACGTTGCGACTGGCCACGGTCACCACCCTGTTCTTGCTGCTGATCGGGACGCCCTTGGCCTGGTGGCTTGCCGACGGATTGCTGCTGTTCTCGTTTCTGGTGCTGTTCATTCTGCTGCTCGTCAACCGGCGCCTGCAGCGGATCAGAGCATGAGCACTATCCAGGCGCGGTTGCGCCTTCGCCTTCCGCAATTCACTCTGGACGCGACCCTTGAGGCGCCATCCCACGGCATCACCGCCTTATTCGGCCGCTCCGGATCCGGCAAGACCACGCTGCTTCGCTGCTTCGCGGGCTTGGTGCGTAGTGAGGGTTTTCTGCGAATCAACGGGGAAATCTGGCAGGACAGCGACGCCGGCGTGTTCCTGGCGACCCATCGCCGCCCCTTGGGGTATGTATTTCAGGAGACAAGCCTGTTTGCCCACCTCAGCGTGCGTAAGAACCTCGAGTACGGTCTCAAGCGGCTGCCTCGAGCGGAGCGCCGGGTGCGCTTCGACGAGGCGGTGACGCTGCTCGGCGTCGCCCCGCTGCTGTCGCGCACCCCGCAGCAGCTCTCCGGCGGCCAGGGCCAGCGGGTCGCCATCGCCCGAGCCCTGCTCGCGAGTCCCCGGCTGCTGCTGATGGACGAGCCGCTGGCGTCATTGGATCTGGCCAGCAAGTCCGAGATCCTGCCCTATCTGGAACGGCTGCACACCGAGCTCTCGATTCCCGTTATCTACGTCACCCACTCGCCCGATGAGGTGTCTCGGCTTGCCGACCACCTGGTGCTGCTGGAGCATGGCCGGGTGCAGGCAGCGGGTCGCCTGCGGGATCTGCTCACGCGCCTGGATCTCCCCCTGGTTCACCAAGATGCCACCGCGATCGTTGAGGCCACCGTCGCGGCGCACGATGCGCACTATCACCTCACCTGGGTGGAATTCCCTGGCGGACGGCTCACGGTGCCGTTGGCCGAGCGGGCGCCGGGGCACCGGGTCAGGCTTCGCATCCATGCCCGCGATGTCAGCCTCACGCTGGAAAAGAATACCCGCACTAGCATCCTCAACATCTTGCCGGCGCGGGTGCTGGAGATCGCCGCCGAGGATGCCGCGCAGCTCCTGGTAAAGCTGGATTTGGGCGGCACCGTGCTGCTCTCGCGCATCACCCGGCGATCGGGGGATATGCTCGGCCTGGAGCCGGGTCTGGCGGTCTATGCCCAGCTAAAAAGCGTGGCGCTGGTGGACTGAGCGCTGGCGCCCGATCCACCGATCCCGAACCGCGCACTTCCAGGCCGCCGCGGAGAAACTCAGTAGCACCACCCACTGGCCGTGCCAGGTGGCGACATACCACCGCGTTTCCCCGATCTTGGGCAGTGCACCCAGGTAATGATGCTTCTGCACCAAGGCTTGATAACGCGCTTCCTCAGAGCGCTGAACCCGGCGGACGTGGATTTCCTCTAATCTCAAGGCTGTCTCGCATCTCTGGCTTCGAGACGCCTTTGTGCCTCATCCGCCGCGAAAAGTCCAGGAATGACTCTTTACTTGTTGCTTTCATTTCGATTTTGCGCCAGCGCAAATTGCCCCGGGGGCTCACGGAATTTGGGCGGTGTACATCCCGTATATAATAGGCAGAATGGGCAACCGGCTCGCTCTGTCTGGCGTTCGTCGGTAGATTCTGATCGAGTCGTCAGCTGACATCTGTAATGTAAACCCGCGCCTGCGTCACCGAATTTCGATTGTGTACCGGAGGTTAATTATGGCAAGAACAGTAATGTGTACGGTGTTGAAACGTGAAGCGGAAGGGCTCGATGAGCCTCCTCACCCAGGGGAACTGGGAACCCGCATCTATCATCATGTATCGAAGCAAGCTTGGCAGCAATGGCTGGATCGGCTGCAGATGATCATCAATGAGAATCAGTTGAGTACGGCGGATCCAAGAAGTATAGAAGTCATAGAAAGGCATATGGTCGGCTTTCTGTTCGGTGAGGGCGATCAAGGCGGACTTCCGCAGGGTTTCCGCGCGGCGGGTGGAAAGAAATAGTAAGCGATACGAATCTTGTACATACGAGTCTTCATTGAGGTTCGATGCCGGGTATCAGGCCGATGCCAGCCTCCACATGGGTGCAACCACCACGTTGAGCTTCTGATAGGCTTGGCGCAGGGCGTCTTCCACCTGGTAGGGCGTTGGCCCCCGGGCAAAGATGAAGCCAAGGTAGGTCCCACCTTCAGGTAAGGGCGTCAATTCGTAACCCGCGCGGATCGTTATTTCGACAGCTTCGATATAAGTCACCCTGCGGGCCGCTAACACGCCTTCCACGCGGCGCAAAACGCCAGCCCGTGGGGTCGGGATCATCATAACACCCGCCGCATCGTGGAGCCGCGCCCCCTGCACAGGCTCGCGCAGTGCACAACGCAGCACGAGCTGTTCGAGACTGACTCCAGTTTCAAATTGCAGCAGGCGGGCACAGTCCCCACCAATAGTCCTCGCAGCGACTTCAATGATCCATGCCTGATCGTCTGCGATACGAAGCTCGGCATGAACGGGCCCCTCTTGCAGTCCGTAGGCGTCGCAAGCCGCACGAAGTTGCTGATGAATTTGCTCTTGTGCCGCTAGGCTCAGACGGGAAGGTGTTACGTAGTAGGTTTCCTCAAAATAGGGTCCGTCGAGGGGGTCCGGCTTGTCGAACAAGGCGAGAATTTGCAGTTGTCCGTCGAAGAGAATGCCCTCCACAGCCACCTCAACGCCGGGCAAGAACTGTTCGACCAAGGCATATCGGCGGATCTCCTCATCAAATTCCGCCTGCACGATGGCGGAAATGCGCCGACAGGCGGCGATCAACTCCTTCGGGTTGTTCGCCCGGATAACCCCCCGACTGGCAGACAATGCGAGCGGCTTCGCCACGCAAGGATACGGAATACCGGTGATCTGCTGTGATAGATCGGCCGCCAAGTCAATACGACGGAAGTAGGGTACAGGTATCCCCTGGCACGCGAGCGCGTCGCGTGCCAAATCCTTACGCCGCGTAATTCGGCTCGCCTCCGGCGGGTTGTGCTTGAGCCCAAGCGCGTGTGCCACTCGGCTTGCCAGCTCCACGGTGACGTCCTCACACGCCACCACGGCCAAGAATGGTTCCCGCTGGGCCTCCGCCGAAATACGTTTAACAGCGTCGGCAGGCCGCTGCAGATCGATGTGCAGCCCGCCTGCCGCCTCGGGGACCAAGGAGTGGCTGCCCTGACTGGCAATGACAAGCTCAATGCCTTCAAGACGGGCAGCTTCGCTGTAGGCGCCGATACGATAGCTATTGTGCAGCGCGAGCAATAAAACTCGCCGCTTCGTTGCGGGCCTGCTGCTCGATGCATCGGCGACCGGGAACGGATCGGGCTTAACCACACCCTCCGCCAGCACCAGTGGCCGCGCCACAGGCGCCACAGGTGCCGCTTCCGCCGGTGCTAGTAAACACGTTGTTGAAGACGAAGCTTGCGCCCGTAGGTCGGCTGATGTAATCGATTTCGACCCCATGCAAGTAATTGAGCGCTACCGCATCGATAAACAGGCGGAAGTCCGCATACTCCATTACCCGGTCATAGGGGGTCTGCTGATCAGTGAACGTCATGCCATAGGTCATTCCCGAGCATCCACCGCCGGTCACGTAAATCCTTATGGCTTCAATGTCGTCATCTTCCACTTGCTCCAATAGCTTTGAAAGCTGCGTTTGGGCTTCCGGCGTAATCCGGATTTCGTCCTCGGTAAGGGTTTCGCGGAAGGCCGGCATCACGGCTGCATTCATATTCGACAACTCCTAAAGGCTTACTGATAACTATTCTCAAATATACCGCGCGGCTTGGATACGAACAAGGAGCGCCATCGGGCCGCTTATCCTCGGCGCCGACTTAACGACTCGGCAGCAGCGATGCCAGATGGCCGTTGCGGTTTCGAATCATCTGGTGGTAAAGCTCGGCGAAATGCGGAGCCTGGGAGCGCTGCACTGCGGGAACCGCCAGTAATGTCTCGCTCCAGCGGGCCGTTTTCGGAAGGTCGGTCTTGGCATATACCTCAACCAGCTCACCGAGGAGCTCCAGGCGCGCGAATAAGGGTGCGTATGCCGCATCGGCCAATGAGAACTGCTTGCCGTTGAAGTAAGGACCTGGACCCAGGATCCCTTCGAGCTGTTGCAGCTTTTCCAGCAGATCGGCGTGGATGTCTTCAAACTTGTCGGCAGTCTTCGCATTGATCATGCGGAAGGTTTCCGTCAGGCAAGCTGATCCGAATTCGATCCAGCTTCGGTTGAGCGCCCGCTGCAACGGGTCTGCGGGGTGCAGACGGCCAGGAAAAACTTCGTCGATATACTCGCTGATAACGGCGGATTCGAATATTATGGTTTCTCCATCCACTCGTAGCACAGGCACTTTCCCGAAGGGTGAGATGTCCAGGAACCACTTCGGCGGATCGGCCAGGTCAATGTGCGTAAGGGTGAAAGAGGCTTGTTTATACAAGAGGGTGATGACCGCGCGCTGTACGTACGGACAGAGTTCAAAGCTAATCAGTTCAAGGTCCACCGCGAACCTCCATCAGGTTTCGAGAGAGGGATGCATCGAAGGGGAAGTAATTGGGTTTTAGGCTAGATCTCGATTTGCTCGAAATCCTCCTTACGCGCTCCGCATTCAGGACAACTCCAGTTAGGCGGAATATCCTCCCATCGAGTGCCCGGCAGGATCCCCTCCTCAGGAAGCCCGTCTTCCTCGTTGTATACATATCCGCAGATGACACACATATAGGAACGCATATTCACTCCTCAAAATACTGTCGCCTGCAAGCGACATTTCCTTAAGCAGCGCGCCCTGGCTGGAAAGCTAATTTTGCCCAATCAACGCACCGAGGTTTACCAAGCCCATAGCGGTAAATAATTTATTATATAAATCAGTGAAATAAGGTAATATCAGAGTTTGCGAATAAAGCGGCTGCGCCTCCCGATGGTAGCGCTGGAGGTGCCCGTTCCCCGCATCTAGCGGGGCATCTCTCGGGCCGCTCGCTGGGGTTTGTTCGCAACCGTCCAGGCGCGCATTGTCGCATGATTACCCCCAGTGGTCAGCGCCCAATCAGGTCGTGCCTTCCCGGTCGGGCACTGCGCAGCCATCAGGCAGACACGTTTCACGGTGGTAAGATAAAGCGCCATGTCTTCGTTATGGTACGCGTTTTGGCGCACAACGACCCATTGTTCCGACGGAAGCTCGCAGGCAAGCCGATAACGTTGGATCGCAGTGGATTAGGATGCTTCAGCAGCTAACGCAGACAGAGTCAAAGAAACAACCGAGTGGTCTGCGCCAGCCTCCGTTTTCGTTGGCTTGCGCTCGGTTGGCGTTCAAGCGACGTGGGGGCGAATTGATGTGTCGGTCACATGAGCTATTTGTTTTGGCGCAGCAGCATATTCCCGGTGGTGTCAATTCGCCGGTGCGCGCCTTTAAGGCGGTCGGGGGCGAGCCTATTTTCTTTGAGCGTGGCGAGGGCCCCTATTTAATTGATGTGGACGGGCGGCGCTATGTCGACTATGTGGGCGGTTGGGGACCCTTTATCGTCGGCCATGCACACCCGCGGGTGCTTCGCGCAGTAACAGAAACCGCAGCAAAAGGCTTGGGTTTTGGCGCACCGACGGTGCTCGAGACGTCCATGGCGGAGAAAATCTGCAAGCTCATGCCTTCCATCCAGAAGGTGCGGATGGTCAACTCGGGCACCGAAGCGACCATGTCTGCCATTCGCTTGGCACGAGGGTTTACGGGCCGAGAGAAAATAGTCAAGTTCGAAGGCTGTTACCACGGCCATGTCGATGCACTCTTGGTTAAGGCAGGATCAGGGGCGTTGACGATGGGCGTCCCTACTTCGCCGGGTATACCCGAGGCGATCGCGAGCGCAACGCTCACGTTAAGTTACAATGACCCGCAGCAGGTACGGGAAGTTTTTGCGCGCTACGGAGAGGATATCGCGGCGGTGATCGTTGAACCGGTAGCCGGCAACATGAACTGTGTGCTGCCGATCCCTGGGTTTCTTGATTGCTTACGCCAGGTCTGTGATGAGTACGGTAGCCTGCTTATTTTCGATGAAGTCATGACGGGTTTCAGGGTCGCGCTCGATGGTGCGCAAGGTCGGTATGGCGTGCGGCCCGATCTAACGACGCTGGGAAAAGTAATTGGCGGCGGTTTGCCTGTAGGCGCTTTCGGGGGCCGCGCGGACATTCTGGATCGCATCGCACCGGACGGGCCCATCTATCAGGCGGGCACCCTCTCTGGCAATCCCGTGGCGATGGCGGCCGGCCTAGCAACCCTGGAAATCGTTGAGCAAGCCGGCTTTCACGAGGCGCTCTCGAACACCACGCGCCAGCTGGTTGACGGTATGCTGGAACGTGCAAAGGCAGCGGGCATCGGAATGACGGCAAATTACGCCGGTGGCATGTTTGGCCTCTTTTTCGGGCACACTTCAAGAGTGGACACCTATGCGCAGGTGCTGGCATCGGATCAGGCGCTGTTCCGGCGGTTCTTCCGGGGTATGCTGCGCAGAGGAATCTACCTGGCACCCTCGGCATTCGAGGCGGGATTCGTCTCCAGTGCACACACCACGGCGCAACTGCAACAGACGTGGGGTGCAGCCGAGCAGGTGTTTAGAGAGCTGTCAGCGGATTAGGCGGCTTCTAAAATTGCCGAGCTCCGAGGACATGGGAGGGGGCAGAGCTGCCCTTTCACTCCCGGCTGCCGTGGTAGTAGCGCTAGTTTTTCGCTAGAATTTCCCCCGCCTCGTTTGCTATTTGTACCGTAACCGGTATCCCCTCGCGCACCGCGGCTGTAACCACGCAAAAGTCGTCGAATGTTTCCAAACATTGCTGGAGGCGAGGCGAACTGCCGAGCTCATCGCTTAACGTGATGTGGACGTCAACCTGGCCGACGCGCAGGCGCTTATGCTCGTTGCGTGAAATCTCACAGGTCACTGTTGTTTTCATACCCTGATCGGGAACATTTTCTCGGGCAATACAGTGCAATAAGCTGGCGCTGAGGCAATTGCCGAGTGCGGCCGCGAGAAGCCGTGAAGCGTTTGGGCTCTCCTTCGTGCCAAGCGGTGGTGGCTCGTCCATCATCAAGTCGGGCGCAGCGTCCCAGTCGAAGCGGACCTGGTACTGATAATCCTGGATGTGATCCAGATGAATCGTGAAGCGACGTCGCTCAGACATACTCGGCCCCTCCGGGGATTGGGTAGCGCTTATTGACACGCATTAGGCGGTCACAACATCAGGCTTACTGAAGTTGCGCGTTACCGTGTTGTGGATGCAGACGGCACGTGTATTGGCGCACTAGGCTCGACCACAGCCGTTACATTGTAATTCATGTTTGCCTGCAGAGTAGCTTCCCGTTGCGTGTGGCTCGGTCTGGGTTCAATTCAAGCGGGTTCTACTGGAGCGAGCCCCGCTTCCTCAGGTCAGGGCAATCAGGCTCCAATTTTTGCGGACCGAGGTTGCTCGTGGGAATGCATCTTTCTAGGATAACTATAGATCGCTTTGCTTCGGCGGTCTTCTAAATGGAGATGAAAAAGTGGGCCGGTGGCGTGAGCTTATGATCTGGGTTGCGATGAGCGGCACCGCTATGGCCTTTTTATTGCCGGTGGCGGCCAAGTCAGATTTGGAAACGATCGGAGATTTCCAGGCATGGAATGTCGCAACCTTTACAGACGACACTGTCAGGACGTGCTATGTGGTGAGCAATCCGACCGAATCCCTGCCAACGAATGTGCGTCGGGGTAAGATCTACGTGATGGTTTCCCGGCGGGCCTCGGCGCCGGCGGGTGAGCTCATCCTAGTATCCGGATATCCTTACAAGGAAGGCTCTCCGGCTCGAGTGCGCATTGATACATCAAAGTTCACCTTAACTACGGGTAACGAATTCGCCTGGATGCCGCTAAGCGCGGGGGTTCAACAGCTGGTTAATGCCATGATGGGGGGGCAGCAGATGACCGTAGAGGGTACCTCTGCGCGTGGCACTGAGACCACGGATACATACTCGCTGCGGGGCTTCACGGCGGCATACAAGGCGATGATGAAAGCCTGTAAGTAATTCCATTAGCGGCAGTCGGAGAGCCACGCTCACAACCGTTCCGGTGTGCGCTTTCGGTCTCGTTTCCCTCGCTTTAGCAGTCCTCGCAACGGCCGATAAATTCACAAGCCGTGGCTGTCACGGGTGCTTTTCTAACTGACAAAGGAAGGCACGGTGCTCTTCTATCTCCACCAGTCTCACCCGGTTCCCCTGCTCAACATGCGCGCTCCTTTCCTGACCCCACATGCGGTGTTGTTTCTATTACTTTCACTCGGAACATAAATTCAACCCATGGTAGACAGCAAGCATTCACTTCATGACGAAATACGAAAGCTAGTTCCCGTCAACGGATTAGCCACGGAATTCCAGGATCAGATTGCCGATCAGGCTGAAGTCATTGGCTACCGCAAGGGGCGATATGTTTTTCATCAGGGTGACCGCGACGGTTACGCCTTTTACCTTATGGAAGGTTGCGTCGACCTCTATGCGGATGATCGGCTCGCCGAAAAAGTAACCGCTGGCACCGAGCGGGCTCGATACCCGCTTGCTCAACTTCAACCGCGTCAACTCTCTGCGAAAGCAAGAACCGCCGTTAAAATACTGCGGCTAGAGCGCGCGGCGCTGGATAAGCTGCTCACTATGGAGCATGAGGGCCGCGAGGAAGCTTCCGTGACCCCTGCGGAACAGGTGCCGGACCATTCCAGCGATTGGATGACTCGCATGCTGCAGTCCGAGATCTTTGGGCGCATTCCTGCGGCCAACATCCAGCGAATCTTTGCGTGCATGGAAGAGGTGTCCGTTGATGCCGGCGATGTCATTGTGCGTCAGGGTGGTTCTGGGGATTTTTACTATATCGTTCGGGAGGGGCGGTGCGCGGTAACTTATGCGCCATCGCCGGCGGCAAAGCCGGTAGTGCTGGCTGAGCTTGGTGTTGGAGACAGCTTTGGAGAGGAAGCGCTGGTAGCTGAGGC
>JAGTVB010000025.1 GCA_018224385.1 Gammaproteobacteria bacterium | reverse complement strand
TGGGGTGGTTGGCGAGATCCTCGAGTTGGCGATGGATGATGTAGTCGACCAGATGTTCATGATCCTGCTCGAACTGCCCGGAATGTTCCGTATCAAACTGCAGTCCATAGCACACGTTGCTGCCGTGTGGTGTTCGGTGCCGTATGCGGCCGGCGAGTTTAAGCGGACGTGTACTGGTAGGTGGGCGTAGCGTTATGCCTAAGGCCTCCTCATCCGTGAGGCTTGCGTCTGTGCTCGATGAAACAAGGACGCTGATCCCTGTCGCAGAGACATCGTTGAGCTGCGCCGTGGCAATAGGGGCAGTGGATGCTTCGAGGCCGGCGAGGGTGACAGGAATAGGTTGCGCGGGAAGAGGCCTAACCCGAAACGCATTGCGCCGGTTGAACAACCCGTAGAACTCCTCTGCAAACCGCATATTCAGCGTGTTCTTGAGCTGGAATTCAAAACCGTAACGCCAATGCTTGCCCATCAGGTTACGAGAGCGCACGGTTGCCCTTAAAGCCACTGGCTCGGTCTGCGTCCGGGGCGTAAACGGAAATGCTACGCTTTCGCCTAGAGACAAAACCGGGGTAACGTTTCGGGGAACGCGAATCGCGGCCCCTTGCGCGCTAATGTCGACGACCTCCCCTACAAGTCCGTCACCGTTATCGGTCCAAACGGCGACCTCAACCTGATTCTCCTCACCAAGCGTCATCCGATATAATTGGCGACGTTCCTGTGTAAGCTCGCTTGAATGCATCGTCTGGTTCTCCCTTACGTCCCCCGCGGCGATTAAAGGCCGGTGCGGATAAGCTTATTACGGTGGCGGTAACAGCCGTTATTTGGCCGCTTAATCACTCCTATTCAGAGGATGTATTAAAACCCCCGGCGAGCGCAGGGAGACGCAGGCGCACGGTGGCGAGGAACTGGAGTGTACCTGGGAGCACAAGGATTCCGGACCCGCGCCCAACGCTGCGGCTATGGCAAGTGCCGCAGGTTTTAAACCATCCTCTCAAAGTGGAATTACCCCCCAGACAATTCTCAAAGCGCTCTTGTGCCGTGGTCCCGCTGTCGTATCGGCAATCACGGCAGAATTTTGAGGCGAACGACCAAGCAGGATTCTGAAAAGGCACATATTTCTCGGCTATCAGACCCACCATGAGAGGATGTATTAAAATCCCGGCGAGCGCAGGGAAGCGCCTTGCTCTGCCGGCGCGCGCGACATTTTTAAAACAGCTTCTCAGCGAGACGGTTTGCAGCGTGCAAAACGGTTACCGGCCGGTTTGTATCGAGCGGCGGCGCAACGGCATTATGGCCAAAGCTCTATTTCTTAAGATAGAGTTTCTTATGGCGATTGACGTTAACGAAGTTGCGGGGCTATATTACTGGCGTTCCAAATTGCCACGAATCGATAGCAGGAAAAGGCAGAATCGGAGTTATTGTTTTCGGCGGATCAGCACTTGACATAAAATTTCAAAATATAATTTCTGGGAAACGAAATTTTCTTGCCATAGCCCAGCCTTATTACGATACCGCACTTAATCGATGCCCTTAATGAAACAGCCGCAAGTGTTTTTATGCCCGATGACGTCAAAAGCGGAGGCTATGGGCGAGCTCTCGACGGTTTTGGCCCTTCGTGAAGTGGTTTCTCCGAATCCCCGACCGGGTTCGGGGTATTGTGAACGTGGGCAAGGGTAGCTAGCAATAGCTTGCCACCCCGGCCGAAACGATGACCATGGCCTTGAAGACACCATGAGGAGAAATCGGTATGCCGAGAGGAAGAAAAAGAACGGTTGAATCTATGAGAAACGAACTGGAGGCCCTCAAGAAACAACTCGAGACGCGCGAGCGTGACGAAAAGCTTGGGCAACTCACGGGTTCCAAGGAGTTTCGAGTCGTAGCAAAGGAGATTAATCGCCTCGGTCTTTCGGGCGACGAAGTCGGCGAATTATTCCAAAGACAAAAAGATGTGGTAAAGCGCAGGAAGACCACGAAAAGGAAAGGTGTGAAACTAAAGCCCAAATACCGCAATCCCGAGAATTCTGAGCAGGTGTGGACGGGACGAGGAAACCGACCACGATGGGTTACGGCGGCTCTGGAGAGAGGGCTGACCCTTCAAGACATGCTCATCGAAGCCGAGTAAGAGATTATCGTCACAGGC
Source organism: Gammaproteobacteria bacterium (assembly GCA_018224385.1). Taxonomy (GTDB): domain Bacteria; phylum Pseudomonadota; class Gammaproteobacteria; order HK1; family HK1; genus JAGTVB01. The sequence continues at coordinate 957 of JAGTVB010000025.1, read as the reverse complement.
TGAGATAGAGCTTCTGATAAGTGGATAGGCGCACACATGGGGGGAGTGGCGCGATTCGCTTGAAAATCCGGCCATGGTTATCGTTTTTTCAGCGTCGCCATTCAGAGGGTGAGATGGCGCCGAGAATCTACAGGCAGATCATCCCCAAGCCATAGGGTGTGCCCGGCCTGAATGCCGGGCAAGCCCACACGGATGTCTTCACGGCGTCCCTTGAGGCCGGGCGATGGACGGCCACAGCGGCCGAAGGGACTTAAAGAGTGCCGAAACGATGACCATGACCGAAGCTCTTGATTCTGCGGTCGGCGCCTAGGAGCATTTTCCGGAGACGGTCGACTTATGCCAACCTTTGGCCGCGAGCTCAAAGGTAGGTATAGGCTTTGCACGCCGAATTTTGGCTGCACGCCCTTGGGGAGTTAAGCGGATGAAGACACTGGTTACTGGCGCTGCGGGATTCATCGGCGCGGCGCTGTGTAAGGCACTGCTTGAGCGCGACAACATCGTTGTGGGTGTCGATAACTTGAATCCTTACTACGATGTGGAGCTGAAAAAAGCGCGCCTTGCTCAACTGAAGCCTGATCCAGGCTTTAATTTTGTCAAACTGGACATTGCGGATCGGGCGGGCATGGACGCGCTGTTTTCTCAGGAGCGCCCGGATCGCGTGGTAAATTTGGCGGCGCAGGCGGGGGTGCGGTATTCGCTGGAGAATCCCCATGCCTATGTAGAGAGCAACATCCAAGGATTTCTGAACGTCCTGGAGGGGTGTAGATATCATGGCGTCAGGCATTTGGTGTATGCCTCGTCGAGCTCGGTATATGGCGCCAACACGAAGCTGCCGTTCTCCGTGCATGACAACGTCGATCATCCGGTATCGATGTATGCCGCCACCAAGAAAGCCAATGAGCTGATGGCCCACTGCTACAGCCATCTCTATGGGCTGCCGACCACGGGGCTGCGATT
>JAGTVB010000024.1 GCA_018224385.1 Gammaproteobacteria bacterium | reverse complement strand
TTTCCAGCAATCGGTCTTTGCGGATGTTGAGCGTCGCAGTGGGCTCGAAGGAATAGGCGAGCACCGGCGTTCCGTGGTCGAGGGTTACCGCACGCACCTGAAATTCGGGCTCCACCAAAACAACACCGCCCTCTGCAGAGTGTTCGTCCAACGGTTTGGCGGTCGGCTCCCCCGCCTGCACCCTGAAGCGCCGAATCTGTCTTCCGTGCAGCTCATTGACCTGGAAACGGGGACCGCGATCGCCGATGCGATCCCAGTGGATACCATTCACCAAGCCTTGGATGTTTTCGGTCAATCCCGGAGGCCCGTAGATACGGCAGGGCCTGAGGATACCGATGCGCGCGCGCAGCAGCCAGAGGAAACCCGCGATGTGATCAAAATGCGCATGGCTTATCAAGACGTCGCTTACCTGGTGGGCAATGCGCGCGGGCAATCGGCTCGCCTCACCGAGGTCGAACAGCAGACTGCGCTTCTGGTACTGCACGCGTACATGCAGCAGCGGATCACCGAACACACCGTTGATGAGCGCCGCCGTCACCGATCCGACACGAACAACCGGCTGCGGCCCGCCCGCCTCGCACATGCGGTGTGGCGCGAGCAGATCCGGCGGTGGCGTGTACCATGACGTTCCGGGCAAATCAGCGGCTGCGGTAGTGAGCAGCCCGTCGCGGGTACGCATGGCGTCCCGCACCAGCAGCAAACCGTCGCGCGTGGCGCTGGGCGGCATGCGCACCACCAGAGCCTGGTCCTGCATGCGGACCACCTCTCCCAGCGCCTGAGTTCGCTGCGTTACGTCCAGCAATGCCACTTGACGCCCAGTCCAAGCCTCGCTGGCGCCGATCGGTGGTGGTGTTCCGATGAGGTGGACCTGGTCCAACGGGATGGACTGCTCTGTAGCCGGTTGCAGATAGGCGTCCCACAGACGGGTGCGCCACCGCGCGCGGCGACGCTTGCCGGGACGGCATGCGCCCGGATCGGCCTCGACCGCATACACCGCCGCCCCAGTGGCGCAGAGCTCTGGCGCAAGCGGGAGAGGACGGGTCGGGCGCGCGATCGCCACCACTGTGTCCACTTCCGCCGCTGCGGTAATGCCCATCAGCAGCTCCGCCCCGGCGACACCGCGTACCACACCGGGCCCGTCGATCACTAAGACGCCCGGTGGTACGCGCCCGATCAGGCGTCGCAGCGCATCGGCGAGGGGTAGGCGAAAGCGTCCTGCGTCAAGCGTGCACAGCGCTTCCATGGCAAGCGTGGTCCAGCCATCGCCCTGCCAGGTGCCGAGACAAAGCGCACCGGGAACGCCAAACGCCGGCGAGCCTGGGTCGGCACCGATACAGGTGCACGCTCGCCCAGCCTGGAACAGCGCCCGCGCAAGCTGGGCCGCCAAGCTGGACTTGCCGACACCCGGCGCACCGACCAGCAACACGCGCCGATCCTCGACCAGCAGTCGATCCGCCAGCACCGCGGGCGTCGCTTGCCCTAGGGAAATGCTCACCGGCATACGCATGACCATCGTTGGTTGTTGCGCCCCGCACTAAGCGCGTTTTCGTAGGGCCAAGAGCAAGCCAAGCAGGTTGTTCAGCAGACCGAACAAAGTCGTCGCCGGGTTGCTCCCAACGGCGTCTCCCCACCTTCCCGGCTCGCTTATTCTTGCCAGCGCCAACACAGGAAAGGTCTTGAGCTGGCGAGCTAGCGCCGGTAACTTGCCTGGCAGCCTTCGCGAAAAGGCTCTCACGAGGGCAACCTAGCCATCAACCGAGGAATCAATCTTACCGACCGAGATCGGCTTCGGCCCACGCTTCGAAGCCTCCTTCGCAGCACTGGATGCCTCACCGATCCGCCCACCAAGATACCCTCCGAACCGCTCGGACTCGCGGTAGCGCTTCGTTGACAACTCGAGCAACTGCCGCGCATCGAAGTATGCGCCCGAACTCGGCAGAAACGCACAGGCTTCGCGGTGTTGTCAATGGTCTTTTCCAACGCATTGAGGTCGGACACCGCGCGACTCAAGCGCATTGCGTACATAGCCATGGCATGGCCTAACGGATGTCGGCGTAATCTCCATCGAGCAACGCGCACAAGGCAGATTCCGTGCGTATCGACCTGGTTGGAGACAGGCGTTTAAACCGTCAACCGTCGAAGCCAGAGCTAATCCGTGCGCAATAGAGCCTCGACGGCCACGCGGTCTGGTGAATAATGAGCTCCTGCAGGATTGGACGGCAAGAGTGGGCGGTTTCGGTTCAGCCGATGCTGAGCCAGTATTATTTTCCTGGCCACCGAAGTCAACCTGCGACGGTGCCGTGTATTAAGCTCACCGCTGGGGAGCGGCGAAAGACGCCGAAAAATTCAAAACCGAATGAACACAATGACTGCACCGCCTCCCACCCCCACCTGCCTCAGGCAGCTCAAAGTACGGAACTTCCGCGCCCTGCACGAGGTAGAGTTCAAAGATCTCACGCCGCTGACCGTGTTGCTCTACGATCCGCTACCGCCCCCCTTCATCGGTATCGAGGAGCCAGAGAACTTCCTGCATCCGCGTCTCCTGCCCGAGCTCGCTGAGGAATGTCGCGCGGCCAGCGAGCGCACGCAGCTGCTGGTGACCACGCATTCGCCGTTTCGGCCGGGTTGCGCAGCCGATCGCAACCGAGTGCAAGGGCATGGCAACTGGTTAACCGTCTCGCTATCGAAGAGTTGGAGGCGTGGTATTTCGGCGATTGGGAGGCGGTACGAAGCGCGTATCCCCGCGTGTCGCGAACAGTTGCAGGACGCAAAGGATTTCGTAACCCAGATGCGATCCTCGGCGGACCCTGGGAGGCATTCGAGCGCATCGTTAAGAAATACCGCTACGTCAAGACCGGCCTGCGAAAACTGGAAGCAGCACGAGCCATCGGTGCCCATCTCGATCCGAGCCGCAGTTGTTCGCCCAGTTTCTTGAAATGCTACAAAGCCATCGCCGAGCCCACAAATTGAACCGGAAGGATTACGCGAACAAGAAAGAGGGGTTCGGGCCCTGTTTTATTGATACTTTATCGATGTCCCCGATTTTCAGCTGGCATCGACCCGCAGGCTACTTGAAGACCTCCGCCACGGCGACGCTCATGGTCGGAAAAGCCAGCGGGGATACGCACTCCTCGCACTGGAACTCGATCCGCTTCGTGTAACCGTGGGCCGTCGGCTCGCGATACACCTCGACGCACTTCGACTGCAGATTCACGATCCAGCTCTCTGCGATCCCGGACTTTGCATAGAGGGCGAGCTTCGTTCCACGATCGTAGGCCAGCGTCGTGTCCGCCACCTCGATCAGCAGCAGCACGTCTTCCGGACCGGGCACCGCCGATGCCGCTTCGCCTGCGCGGGGTTTAAGAATCGCGAAGTCAGGCTGCGGTTCTGAATGCGGCGGCAGCCTCACAGGATTCTGGACCGAAACCACACCGAAGTCCCCGACCGCGAGCACGAGCCGCTTTGTCAGCCGATTCACCACCGCCATATGCGGACCGCCAATCGGCGCCATCTCGATCAACTCCCCGGCAATCAGTTCCACACGGCTGTCTTCGTTCAAGATGCCCACATCCCCCAGCCTGTGGTAGTCCTCGACCGATAGCTTGTACCTCGTTGGAGTGAATACCTCACTCATTGGTCCACCCTTTTCACTGTCGCTCTCGTTTCCAGCCGGCCAGATCAGGGACGGTGACCTCGATGTCACGCACGAAGTGGACCCCCGGCTCGTCGATGATCCACCAGCCCCCTGGACCGCCACGGCCTTTTTGGAACGGGCCCACGAGTTCATCGCCAAGTGAAGAGCCTGCAAGCGCGTGGGGGCCGGCTGGTCTCGGCTCTGTATGCAGTTGACCGTTTAGAATCTCACCCGTAAGCGTCTCGGGGAGGTTTATCAGCTGCTCATAGAGGCTGGAAGCTCGCGCTGTTTCAGCCATCAACACATCCCCTCTATGGTCTTGTGCCCGCCTTGCCGAGGGCGTCTGCCCTGCAGCATACCTTCCCACGCTGACGCAGGGTGAACAACGGTCAGTACAGCATTAGTAGATACAGGTTTTCCGTTCTCGCCAGTTGCGCGATATCCGCTGCATGGCGACGTAGGATAGTTTCGATTTCTGCAGTCGAGCAGTTGCCGCGCCGTACCCAAACGATCTTGGTGGCATGACCACGCAACAACGCTGGCTCAAAGAAATCTGCATCCTTGCTGACTATGAGATAGCCTTCCCGTTCGGCAAACTCCGCCACGCTCGTATCGGATGCCTGCAACAGACCAAGGTCCTGAACGTGGGCCGAACCGGGGACAAGGTCGACAAGCCTCGTCGCAAGGCGCGGAGAAAGGTTCTGGTCAAAGAGCAGCCTCACACCGGTATTGACAGTATGTGTCTTTCACGGTCGGCAGCAAAAGCAAGACACGCCTGAATATCCTCGCGGGTGAGATAGGGAAAGTCGGTCAGCATCTCCTCCATCGTCATTCCGGAGGCGAGGTAGTCCAGAACGTCATAAACGGTGATGCGCATCCCACGGACGCAGGGTTTACCCCCGCATTTTCCTGGGTCAATAGTGATGATGTTGCGGTAGTCGACCATCTTGGGGTTTGTGCATTAGGGCAATAAATCCAACACTAGGCCCAAGGCGCACAAGCGTCAAGATTTGGTAGGTGGGTCCGCAGGTGCTCGAAGTCCGCCCACTCCAATTCTTTCATCGAGTGCGGTGCGATTATACAGTCAGAGTCAAGGCGCCACTTCTTCGAACGGATCGACTGCCGGTGGTGCACGGTCATGCACCTTCCGCGGCCGGCTTCCTCGCCGCCGGCTCACTCTTCGACCCACTTGGCCGCGACCTGCTTCTCGAACCGCTCCTCAGCAATGGCAACCTTGCTATTAGTGGGTCCGCGGATCCCCTGGACCACTTAGGCAAGAAGTAAAGGGATTCGTCCGATTAGTGCCCTATCATCCCATTATTTGCTTGAAGGATTGCTCGCGGAAATGAAGCGTCAAAACGACTTGTCGTGGTCACTTACTTCAGCTTGTAAGATGGGTAAGCCGGCGATTCGGGCCGTGGAGCAAGCGTTCGTTTTCCCGGAGCAACGACGAGGTCCAAGACCTCCAGCACGACCTGTCCCATAAGAGGCTCCGCAAGTACGGGCGCCACCAAGCATTCGAAGTAAGATCGCCGATCACCAATCTCCACAATAATCGGGCCTGCGACATCCATCACTAGTGAGGTATCATCGGCGAGCGTTACTACTGCCCGCCGCGTAATCTGTGCACCTAGCCTATCGACGATGTCCTTGCCCAGTAGCGGCACCACCGCGCCAGTATCCACCAGAGCATCGACTTCCAGCGGCTTCACATTCAAATCCAGGGGTTTTCGATAAGACACTCTGTCCTTACTTCGCCCATCTTCGCGTTCATTGCCCATGAAATCGGCGTACTTCACCCATTATTATTCTTAAACCTAAGTTGCCACCTTGACTGCTCCACGAGACGAAATTAAGGCTACAGTCTAACTGCAGGGCGGTTGTCCAGTCAGGGTTTCGAAATCAGCCTTCTGACCACACTATCGAAGGCCTTGAATAGAGCGCCCTGCTCGGCGTCAAGCCCCGCAGCCACCGGCGACTCCATCTCTGCGCCAGCTGGCGCAGCCGCTCAGCCGGACCCACGATCTGGCAGAAATAAAGCTCGGCGGCAACGATCAGCGGGCCGTTGTAGTGCCTTGTCTCAGGTAATGGTTTCAGTGCAAACCGCCCAGCGGACTTCGGTAAGGCTTCCTGCCATTTACAGCCAACTCCCAGTCGGCAAAACGCAGACACCCACTACAGCGTGTGCGGGTGCACGAACAGCCGTCGTGCGACCCGAATGCCGCGCAGGTATCGGGTCTGACGTCGGGCGCACAGATTGACCAGGGCATCGGGTGCGCCCACCGCGGTGCCGAACGCCTTC
>JAGTVB010000023.1 GCA_018224385.1 Gammaproteobacteria bacterium | reverse complement strand
CGAATCGCCATCTACTCGATGAAGTTGTGTGGCCGCACTTCTGGTTCGTTCAGATTTGGCTGCTGGTGCTCTTTTTTATGTACTGCACGCTGCGGGAGTTCGTCCGCGCCGTTGGGCGCGAACGGGTGGTTCAGCTGTTTTTTGGTTCTTCCGGCTCGCATGCCGCCTAACCGTCTGTGGCACCGAACCGCTGAAAGCGTTGTTGCGCTTACCTTTCCGGCCCACCCTGAGCCTGGCCATTTCGTGCCCAACACCCCATGGCATGAAAAGGAGGGACTCTGGTGCGCTCGCATCTGCATTTCGTTTGGCGGATCTGGCACCAAATGGCCGGAACATTAGCCCACGTTGTGGCAGAATTGTGCTGGATTCGTAGCTCCTTCATAGCAAAGGAGGGTTCTTATCCCGGCGCAGGGGTAGGTGTGAGGTAGGGTCTTGGTGGTTCCCGTGACGGTCTCTGCTGTACGGCAAGCGATTGCCGATTTGTTGCCGAGCTGCCATCCGACGATCGGGCGGGCAGCCGCTGTGCTGGGGACTCCTGTGCGTACGCTGCAACGGAGACTTCACGAGCTGGGGATGACTTACGGCGACCTGGTCGATCAAGTTCGCTGGGAGGAGGCCTGCCAGCGGCTTGGCGACCCTCGAACGCGCATCGTCTCCGTCGCGGCTGCGGTAGGCTACCGAGACCGCAGCAGCTTCAGCCGCGCCTTTGTGCGCTGGACCGGGGTGGCACCCAAAGAATACCAGCGCCAGCGGTGCGCTCAATTAGCCCAGCGGCAATGCGAGGGGAACCATCGGGCTCGGATGGTGCAACCTGGCCGGAGTTATGCCCAAGTTGCAAAGGTAGCTCGCCGAGATGATAAATGATCTCCGGATGAAGTCACCGCGCTTCGCAGACTTTGAATTCCGGGCGCCTATTGCGGTATGAGCCGCATTGCCGAGCAATACCGACCCCTGGCGCTGCGGGCCGCCAATTTCTTGGGACGTACCTTGGCCACGCGGCCGCTCACCGCGGATTCCCTGATGCGCGCTGCCGCCCACCGGGCGCAAAGCGATGATTTTGGCACCGGCTTCGAAATCGGTCTCGCCCGGCTTCTGGACGCGCTAAATCGCGAGGCGTGCCTCAATCTCGTGGGTTGGCTCTCGGCCCGAATATACCTCGTACGGCTGCTGACGAATCGCGCCCGTCTGGAGGCTGATCGGCGACGTCATCCCGAGATCGAGTCGGCGCGGGTGCGCGCACCACTGGTAATCACCGGGCTGCCGCGCACGGGCTCCACCCTGCTGTTCGAGCTGCTGGCGCAAGACCCGCGGCTGCGCGCACCGATCACCTGGGAAGTGATGCTGCCTTCGCCGCCGCCGCGCGCCGCGACTTTTCATCAAGACAGACGTATCCGCCGAACGCAGTGCATGCTCAATCATGTCGATCGCATCGCGCCGCGCTTCAAGGCGATTCACCCGGTGGGCGCCACCTTGCCGCAGGAGTGCATTGCGATCACGGCGCACGCGTTCCAGAGCATTTTATTCCACACGACTCACGATGTGGCGAGCTACCAGGAGTGGCTCAACGAACAGCCACTGCACGGCGCCTATGGATATCACCGGCGCTTCCTGCAGCAGCTCCAGGCGTTTGGTCCCAAGGGTCGTTGGCTGCTGAAAGCGCCGGGACATCTGTTTGGCCTGGATGCGCTGTTTGCCGTCTATCCGGATGCGTCGGTCATTGTCACATGTCGCGATTCGGCGGCGGTGGCGGGTTCCGTTGCGAGTCACTGCGCCAGCCTGCGGCAAGCGTTCAGTGAGCAGCTGAACCTGCACGCCATCGGCCGCTCGTGGACCGATCTCTGGGGGTTGGGATGGCGCCGCCAAGCCTCCTTTCGCCGGCGTCGCCCGGAGCTCGACGGCCGGTTGTTGGATGTGGCTTACGACGAACTCATCGCAGACCCGATGGCGCAGGTGGCGCACATCTATCGCCACTTCGATATCGAGCTCGGTGACGACGCGCGACAGCGCATGATGGCGTACCTGGCCGCGCACCCCCGGCATGCCCACGGCCGGCACAAGTACTGCTTGGAGGCTTTTGATTTGACCGAGAGCTATGTGCGCGCGCAGTTCGCGGATACCAATCGGGCACCTTCGGGGGTCGCTGAGTCGCTGGCGGCGCCAGTGCTTGGGTAAGAACCCCACCTGCCGAGCGGATGCACTTCCCTGTGTCGGCTAGGCAGGGATCGGAAAGAGAGTAGAATCGCTGCGGCATCCTCATGACGCCTACGTCGAATTCCATGGGGGGCGAGAACTTAGCTCATAGCAGCTCCTATTGGGGTTGATAACAGAGCGCATCATCATGAGCCATTACTCATAGCGTGTGTTGGTTGAGGCTGTTATCCATGCCACCACCAACGGCGGTACTGGCCATTAAAACAACGGAGCATCTTGTATGAACCGGATACTGCTTTGGGCGGCCACAGTGTCTTTTGCTGCTGCCATTGCCTCGCCGAGCGACGCGCAACAAGACGTGTTTATCTATCCGCAGAAAGGTCAATCTCAGGAGCAGCAATCGAAAGATCGGAACGAATGTCACACCTGGGCGGTGCAACAGGCCGGCTTCGATCCCAATGCGCCCGTTGCCGCATCTCAAGCAAGCCTCCAAGGTGCGGCCGGTGGAGAGGTCATTCGGGGCGGTGCTCGCGGTGCGGCGCTCGGGGCGATTGGCGGCGCCATCGCGGGCGATGCGGGCAAGGGGGCGGCCATTGGGGCGGCTGTCGGTGGAGGAGGAGGGGTGATCAGGCGAGGGCAAGCAGAGCGGCAAGCGGCCGAGGAACAGGCACAGCAAACGGCACTATCAGAGGAGCAACGGGCGAATTACCAGCGGGCGGTCAGTGCGTGCCTGGAGGCGCGTGGTTATACCGTAAAGTAACACCATCCGATGATAGAGAAGGTGGCCTAGCGAGGAGTTGATGAACCCGCGTGGCCGCTCCTATGGCGATCCAGTTGTTCAAATGTCGCGTGCTTTACTAGGCAGGCTTTTTTTGTCCTAAGGGCGGCATATGCTCTGGTTATTTCAATCGATTTTTGGAACAGACGCCCTCGCGCGGGGGCGCTATCCGGATGAGCTCATCCATGGGGCTATCGAACGTGCCGTGGACGGCACCGATCCGAGGCTTCGTGCTCTTCGCGGCTATGAGAAGCGGCTGCGGCGGGCCGTGATCCACGCCATCGATCACGTCGTTAGCCTCGTGGAGCAGTTACCGCCCCCCGCGGAAATCAGCCGCCAACGCTATGGAACCGACCCCGAGCTGTGTGCCTTTTTCGCCTCCGTGGAGCATATGCAGGAGGTGTTCGGCACCGACTTAGCCCTATCCGACTTCCTGGCCGGGCCTGAGGGTCCTGTTTCCGACGCGATCGTTGCCCTGCTGGTCATGGAGAAGCAAGAGCGTCACGTCCTCGGGATGGATCTCGAAGGCGAGATCCTGAGACGCGACGTGCCCCAGGTAACCGTCAACTTCACCGGCCATCGCTTGCTAGACCCCACATCCACGGAAGAGGAAACCCGACGGCTCCTCAAACGACGCGCCTTTGACCATCTGCTCTCCCTGGCGCTACGACGGATCGTCTCTGCCCGGTTGCAGCGTGCAGGGCTCGAACAACAACGCACCCTGCTGCGCCGCAAACTCAAGGTCTTGGAAGACGGGCGATGGGGCTTCCAAGATGCTGGCCGCGGGGAAAGGCCAGACGTTGGCGATCTGGAGGCGCAGCTTGCGGCGATCGAGGCGCAGTTTCTCGGTCTCGGCACAGATGCCGGCACACTCAAGGCGCACTTGGACACGCTCATCGACGTGCTCAGCCGAGCAGAGGAAGGGCTCTGGTCCACCCGCCTTTCCCTGATCGTCGACCGCCTCGGCGTCAAGCGGGAGCGGCACGCCGCCGGCACGCTCCAGCTCGATCTGGAGGAGCTGCACAACGTCGCCGGGCGTACGATCATCGTGCGTCTGGTGCGTATGGCGCGCACCGCCCTGGCGCCGCGTCGCGACTTTCTGCGCGAAGCGAAGCGTTACCTTGGCTAATCGGCGCCGCTCGGCAGCATGTTTGAGCCCCCGAAGGATAAGCCGGGTCAAGCAACGCGGGATACGGAAAACGGCGCGCGCGAGTCTGCTTGGCGGCGCGCATTGGGGCGAGTTGCCCTTCGAACCAGGGTGCCGCGCGATCGCCATGCCCGATTGCATGACCTCATCAGGGAAACACAAATGAGATACCTGCTTTGCCTCTTAGTTCTGTTGCCGCCTATCCTCACGGGGTGCGCGAGCATCGCCAAGGGTGTAACCGAGGGGGTGATGGCGAGTCGAGAGCAGGGGGAAGCGCCGACAAGTATCTGCACCATCCGTGGCCCGGCCTTCGAGGGGCTCGCCACCACTCTGGAGCGGCAGACCCGCGCCGGACCGGGCCATTCCACTAAGGTGTTGATGGTGCACGGTATCGGTAAACACCTCCCCGGTTACTCTGGCCGGCTGCGGGATAATATGGCAAGCGCCCTCGGGCTCAATGTGGTGCAAGAAAAGTTCAAGGAATTCACTTTGCTACCACCGCCGCCGCGCCCGGATCTCGATCTGGGCGATGCGGCGCTCGGGACGCTGCGTGTTCACCGCTATACCAACAAGGAAGAGTCCCGGGAGCTGCTGTTCTACGAGCTGACGTGGTCCGGGATCACCGAGCCGCTCAAGGAGGCCATCCTGGCCTACGACAACTCCGAGGAATACGCCTACCAACGGGCCAGCTTGAATCGGGCGATGAAGGCGTTCATCAACAGCCACATCCCAGACCCCATCATCTACACCGGTAATACCCAGCTACAGATCCTCACAGCCGTATCCCAGTCCCTGTGCTGGATGGCATCGAGCGATTGGAACGAGCTGCCTAGCGAAGGCCGCCACCGCTGCGATCCCTTAAACGAGAAGCTTGCCACCCACCTTCGCGAAGATGAGCTCACCATCATCACCCACAGCCTCGGCAGTCGCATCGTGCTGGACGGGCTGCAGGCCATGGCCCAATCTGCGCTTCGCCGCCGCGCCGATGCGGCTGCTTTAGCCCAGGCGATGCAGGATAAAACCATTCCGGTCTACATGCTGGCCAACCAGTTGCCGCTGCTGCAACTCGGTTTTATTGAACCGGTGGTGACCGGCAAGATCCCAGAGTATTGTCGACCCGCTGGCGAACACTATCGCCACCGTCTTTTTCAACGGGTGCGGGTCGTCGCCTTTAGCGATCCGAATGATATCCTGAGCTATGCCTTACCTCCGGGATTTGCCGATCGGCATATCGACTCCCAGATCTGTCCCCAGGTGGTCAATGTGACCGTCAATGTTGCGCAGGTCAAATCCATCCCGGTCGTTGGTGAGTTTGCCAATCCGCTCGCGGCCCACAACGACTATGAGGCAGACGAGCGGGTGATCGGCCTGATGGCGCATGGCATCGGCACACCGCGCACGGCCCCAGCGGTTCAAGACCGTTGCCAGTGGATGGAAACCCGAGAGTAGTCGCCTTCGATCCGATGATTACGGCACCGCTGTTTGTCCACGTTGCTTTTGTTAAACCAAGGAGATCCTGAAATGAAGCGAACCGCGCGCACCCTTTCCCTGGCCGCTCTGTGCCTACTCGCTGGCCCGGCCGTTGCCGAGGAGCCGGGTCAAGCCTCAAAAGGTCTGGTAGACAACTTTCTCGAGGGCTGTCAGGTGGAGCTGGAGCGCTACTGCAAGGAAGTTACCCCGGGCGAGGGGCGCTTGGTTGCCTGCATCTTCGCCCATGAGGACAAGCTCTCGAGCCGTTGCGAGTACGCCCTGTACGATTCGGCGGCGCAGCTGGAACGGGCCGTGTCGGCGCTCACCTATGTGGCCAACGAGTGCGAGGAGGATCTGGCGAAGCACTGCGCCAAGGTTGAAGCCGGCGAAGGGCGCTTGCTTGCCTGCTTGGAAAAGCACGAGAAGAAGGTCAGCAGCCGCTGCCTGCAGGCGCTGGAAGACGTGGGGCTGAAGGAGTAAGCGGCGACAGAGTCCCTTCGAGGGCTTTCGGTTGCGCACGCTGCGCATCCTGGGGGTAGTGCTGCTCGGGCTGACGCTGGCCGCCATGACCGGCTGGGGTGCGCTCGCCATTCACTACTCAGACATCGCGAGCACAGCGTTGCGGGCGGTGTTGGCCGGGGCGTTCGGGATGGCCGGCGCCGCCACCCTGACGGCCCTGGTTTCGTCCCGCTGGCGTTGGCGCGCGCTCGCGGCTTTCGTGGTCGTTTTTGCGGCGCTTATCGCCTGGTGGGGCAGCATCGCGCCCGCTAACGACCGTGACTGGCGGTCTGAGGAGGCGGTGCTGCCCTACGCCACCGTCGACGGCGACCGGGTCACCATCCGCAACATCCGCAACTTCGACTACCGCAGCGAGACCGACTTTACTCCAGCTTATTATGATCGGAGCTTCAATTGGCGAGAGCTCGAGTCCGTGGACCTCGTCACCGCCTATTGGATGGGCCCGGCAATCGCCCATGTGTTTCTGAGCTTTGGTTTTGCCGATAGGGATCATCTCGCTGTTTCCATTGAGGCGCGCAAGGAACGGGGCGAAGGCTATTCCTCCCTCAAGGGGTTCTTTAAGCAGTATGAGCTCTACTACGTGGTCGCCGACGAGCGCGACGTCGTCCGGGTGCGCACCAATTATCGCCAAAACCCGCCCGAGGACGTCTACCTCTACCGCCTGCACGGCTCGACGGAGAACGCACGGCGCCTGTTTTTGGAGTACCTGAAGAAAATTAACGCGCTCAAAGTGCGCCCGGAGTTTTACAACACCTTGACCACCAACTGCACCAGCAACATTTGGCTGCACTCGCGGGTCAATCCCGGGCATCCGCCGTTCTCCTGGAAGATCCTGTTGAGTGGCTATGTACCCGAATACCTCTATGAGGTCGGTCGGCTCGATACCGGGCTCCCGTTTCCCGAGCTGAGGCGTCGCGCCCATATCAACGCGCAAGCCCGGAGGGCGGGCGGAGCGGAGGACTTTTCGCGGCAGATCCGCGAGGGGCTACCGGGCGCGGAACCATGGAACGAAACACCAAGCGTCATGCCAGCAAAGAGCGCCCAATAATGCCCGCAGGGCTCGCTGTG
>JAGTVB010000022.1 GCA_018224385.1 Gammaproteobacteria bacterium | reverse complement strand
GGCGTTAGTCAACCTCTGCGCTCGGCGTCAGGCGAAGTATCTGCGCGGCATCCGCACCGCACGACGCTTGTTCTTGGCCCAAGACGCGGCATAGCCCAAGAGCATGTCTTAAAACCCGCTGCGCTTGCCATAACTGCGTTGCGCGCTAGCTCGAAATCCTCATGTACTCCCTTGTGTACACTCCGGTTCCTCGCTAGCGTGCCGCCTTGTTCTGCCAGCGCTCGCTGGGGTTTAAAGCACGCTCTACGACCTCCTACGGATGTCTGGGGCGCGAGGTCGGGTTTTGCAACGCAGCGGTTTTGGGAGGTTTAGGTCGTGGACAGATGTCTTCTTGCATCCATACGGGCGTGGGGAATACCCAGCACGTCGATATAGTCAGCGCTGAGACGGTAGAAGACGAGGTGTTTTTCAACCGTGAGCGCCCGGTATCCTTTCTTGACATCGGGTCTGGCTTCGCCGAGGTGCGGGTTTTCCAGGAGTTGGTTCAGACGCTTCTCAATTAGCGCGGTGTACTTGTACTGCTTGATCCAGTCCCCACTGAGAGACGGTATAATGCCAAATGTACTCGAGATCTTTTTCGGCCGTCTCGGTGAGACGTATTTTGCGCATCTACTGGCGTTCTTTGTCCAGTTTTTCGTCTGCTTCTGCTTTCAACCCGTGTAAGAAAGCACCGATATCCTCGTGCCCAAGCTCCCGGTAACGGCCTTGGGCAATGTGCTGTTCACCTTCGGCCAGTTTGGCTCGTAGCCGCTCGAGTTTCAGCTGGTAGATCAATTCCTCGTGGGTTTCCATGAAACGCAAGGCCTCCCGGATCACTTCGCTTGCGTTGTTGTAAAGACCTGAGCGGACCTTTTCTTTGACGATCTTTTCGAGCTCCGGCGTAAGCGATACATGCATGGCATTGCCTCCTTGCTTAGTAGAATCAAGTAGAATACCAACATTGTCAATCTTTGAGGAAAAAGGGGGGTTAGAACCAGTGCCAGCCAAATTATATGCGTCTAATTATCGCAGAGCATCCCACCGTTCTTGAGGGGCGGGCTAACACACACTTAAACAGGCCGCGCCCTACTGCCCAAGAAGCCCGACCACATTGCAGCAACCCAACCGAACTCGATTTCGGTCAGCGTAAGGGTATGGCACTGAAGACGGTTACGCTTGGAATATGCTACGGCCCTGTGCCGTGTGACCGCCGGCGGTCACACGCCTGGGGAGATCGCGTATCCGGTCGCGTGGTGCGGAGCAGCCGCCAAGGCTGTAAACCTTGGGGTGAGTGATGATTTCCAGGGAGTTGAAATGCGGATCGGTGGTGACGAACGTCCGCACCCGTGGTCTGCCGCGAGCCGTATTAATAGAGCAATATCTGTTTATCTGCGGAAATGGGATGATTGAATAATAAGGACAGACCACGGAAATGAAGGGCTCGTTGTCAAAGGTACGGGCTGAGTGGCAGAAAACTCACCGAAGAGCAACGGAAAACGCTGAATCATTTGTTAGTCATCAGGAGCTGTGAGAAATGCCAGAGAGTGTAGGACTACTCAAGTCCCAATTGTTCTGGTCGGCGTTCAGTGCCCTGATTGCTTTTGCCGCGCTAGTCGGGACAATTGGAGGAGCGGTTATTGCTTTACTGAGGTCGCGCAGTGCTGCCCGACTCCAGGCAACGCTTGACCACGAACGTAAGTTCTATGAAGAGCAAGGCCGACGAGTGGCGGCCGAACCGATTAAGTTCCCTGAAGACTCTGCAATTGACCGCTACCTCGACTCCATCAAGAGCGGATTAATTGCGATCGGCGAGCTCTCACAGGAGCAGAGAGGTGGAGTTAAGGACAGAATTCGCGAGTTGATTTCCGAACTACGCGCAACGCATACAACTTTGATTGACGCTCTGAAGCCATTCACTACGAATGACGCGAAGAAGTTCTTTGAAGGGTTCGACCAGTTCAACCAGGACTTCGGCGCACTCTACAAAAGTGGCAACATTCCGCACGATGCCAGGACGCACTGTGGTGACGTAGTTGCGATCATAAACGATCTTGTTACAAGACTGGAATCTGACGGGATGGAAACGTCTTCGAATGAGGTCACCAAAATTAGACAGATCGCATGGTCGATGAAATATGCGGATCAAGAGATGATCGTCCCAATCATGAATCACATTCTGTCGAAGACTGAGGTGAAGCTGTCCTTGATCAATGCGGCCATTCGAGATGGAAACAAACATAAAGCAATATGGTTGAAAGAGAGGTACAGATTTGCAGATTTGACGTGGACAACCTTTATAAGCGACTCAACGAAGCCTTGATCAAGATGACCGATTTAGCATCGGAACTCTAAGAAGCTGTTTTAAAAATGCTCCGTAGCCGACTCATCGCCGCGCCACCACCTGCCGGGCGCCCCCACATGTTGTTGATTTCACGAGAAGGTCGTCACGGAGTAGCCCGTAGCCCAAGGTTGGGGTGAGGTACGAACCCCAACATTCTGCTTTTCCCCATCGCGGCGGCTGTTGGGGTGAGCGGAATGACCCCCAACCTTGTATCTCTGGGGGCTCTTGCATCCTCTTTGAAAGGGATCCAAAACGGGTTTATAGAATGCTAAGCTGATAAGCATATAAACGCTTATCTGTTACAGAGGTGCTCTATGCCCGGTGACGATACCACGCGCTGGACAGTGACGGTGTCCAAGGATACTGACATTGCCGTGCGCAGTCTGTTGGCCCAACGCGGCTTGAAAAAAGGCGATCTGTCCAAGTTCATCGAGGACGCTGTTAAATGGCGCGTTTTCGATCAGACCACAACTGAGGTGCGGGAGGCTTTCGTCGATCTCACCGCTGAATCCCTGCAAGACCTCATCGACGAGGCTACCGAGTCCGTTCGCAAGGACATGCGGAAGACGCTTGGCCGCGCAGCCAAGAAAGAATCCTGATTCGTGCGGGTTGTTCTGGATACCAACGTTCTTGTCAGTGCCTTGCTGGTGGAATCTTCGCTGCCTGCACAGCTCATGACGCATTGGCGGAAGGGCCGTTTTACCCTGTTGACGGCGGCCCCGCAACTTGAAGAACTGATGCGGGTGACGCGTTATCCCAAAATCCGCGCCCGTCTCAAACCGGCGCTGGCCGGTCGGCTCATCAATGATCTGCGTGCAGTAGCCGTCATGGTGGAGATGCTGCCGCCGGTCGATGTTTCTCCCGACCCTTACGACAATTATATGCTCTCCATCGCGTCGGGCGGCACGGCGGATTATTTTGTCACCGGCGATAAGGCCGATCTTCTCGCCCTCGGACAGTGCGCCGGTACTAAAATTGTTTCCGTGCGCGAGTTCGTTACGCTAGTCGGGCTGCCGCCAGGGGATAGGAAAACGGAGTGAGACTCGATTTAGCGGCTATATCGTCCTCGGGGGGACGTGGGGTCTAGGTCTTGTAATCCAGCCTTTTTGCTCCCGTTTCTGCTGCATCGTGCATTGCTGATAGCCTCATTCGAGGCTATGATGAGCATCATCTAGTCGAGGCCGGGAGCTTTGCATGATCGCCGCACAACAGATAGCCGAAGTACTCGGGGGAGCTGCTGCTCTCGGGAATCCGGTCCACGACCTGATGGAACTCGACGAATTAGTAGCCAAAGGGATCCCCAGGGCGGCCTTCGACGCCCTGATTGAGCGGCTGGCCGCCGGTGCGGACGAAATAACGCGCGTGAGTCTTCGCTATCGGATCATCCCCCGCGCTACCTACCAGCGCTCACGCAGGCTGAACCAGCAGCACAGTGAGACCGCCGAGCGCCTTGCCCGTATCTATGCGAAGGCGAGCGCCCTGTGGCAGGACGATCGGGCGGCGCAGCGCTTCCTGCTTTCGCCGCACCCGGAGCTCAGGGGCAAGGCTCCCCTGGACGCCGCCTTAACGGAAATCGGTGGCCGGCAGGTGGAGGAGATCATCGAACGAGGCATGCATGGACTTCCGGGGTGAAAGCGAGCTCATCGCCTACCGCCTGGGTCACGTCGACTACCCCATTCTGGATGGCGGCGGTGCGTTCAAATATGGAAGCCGCTGGTGCAGTCCGGGTCGCTACATCGTACACGCGGCCGCGGCCTACTCCCTCGCTGTGCTGGAGAACGTGGTCCACTGGGGCGTTGCCTCTCTGCCCCCCGGAATGCAGTTCGTCCGCGTGTCGATTCCGGCCGCGACGTCGTGCAAGGTACTGGAACCGACTGACCTGCCGGGCTGGGACGCCTATCCGTACGGGCCGAGCCAACCTTACGGGGATGGCTGGTACGACAGCATGGAGAGCGCCGTCCTCGTCGTTCCTTCCGTACTGTCCCGATTCGAACCCAATGTCCTGATCAACCAACGGCATCCGGAATTCGTGAGCCTATCGGCGTCGGATCCGGCGCCGGCGATCCTGGACCTTCGCTTGGTTACTTCTGCGTAAAGAAAAAAAAGGGAGTGGGACTCGATTGAAGCCAGGGTGTTTATGGCCCCACAGTTTTCGATCTTGTGCTGGCATCGCTGGTTGACTCAAGGAGAATCAGGAGGGTCAATTATCGGGTTTGAAAGGCATGCGATGGAGGAGGGGAGGAGTTATGTCATCCACCGCCGGCATCACCGAAGGGCTTTCCGGGAAAGAGCGGATGGAGCTACGTGCCGAAGTGGCCGGCGGGCTGCGCTATGCCCACAGGCGAGCGAGTGCCAACACCGGCAAATTGCTTGAGGTCGCTTCCTTCGCCTATGCGGCGATCGAATTGCTTGCGGAGAAGGGTCTTTTGACCATCGAAGAACTTGATGGACGAAAAAAAGTGGTGGCCGAGCGTCTGATGAAGAAGTACACGGCAGATGGAATGGGCGCTGCCTACCAGGATCCAGAGTTCGACAAATACACCTTCGACAGAACCGTCGAAATAGACTGTGATAGCCGGTTGCCTCTCTGCAAGGCCGCTTGTTGCCGGCTGCGGTTTGCACTCTCGCGACAAGATGTCGAGGAGGGTATCGTACAGTGGGAATTCCGCCATCCCTACTTCATTGCTCATCGTGCGGACGGCTACTGCCGCCATCTCGATGCGGCGAAGCTCAGTTGTTCGATCCACGCTAACCGTGCGGTGCCTTGCCGCGCCTATGATTGCAGAAACGATAAACGCATCTGGAGCGATTTCGACAATGGATGCATTAACCCGGACATTGACGAGCTATTTAATGCCGAAACTCAGTTGGAGCATTGTTGAAGGCTGCTGAGCGCGGCGGATGTGGTTGAGGTGCAGACCATGAGTTAAATCCTATGTACCCCTCAGGCCACACGTCTGTGCCTGAGATTTACGCCTTCGAGACTCGCCTGCAACTTGCTTCGAGAGCTCAAGCGCCGCCGGCAGGATGTCCCGGACCTTCCCATAGAAGAACCTCTCACCCAACGTGAATGCGTGGTGCTGCGCTTGGTTGGTCAAGGGCTCTCCAATTAGGAGATAGCGCGGGAGTTGGTGATTGGCGTGGCAACGGTAAAGAACCACTTGCACAACGCGTTCGCCAAACTCCGAATCAAAAACCGAAGGGAAGTCCTAGTCCGATTGAGGAACGAACCCTGGCTCGCTGCGATTGCGCCAGAACGCCTGCGAGCCAGTTAGATCAGGTTTAGTTCTGGTAGCGAACCTCAAGCGCATTGGCGGTGCATGAGTTGCCTTCTGCGGCACGCCGTTCGCCGCAGTCTATGAGCAGGCTCTTGTCTCGTCTGGACGTAGCGCTCAGGAATACCTGGTTGTTGCTGATTAGCTTGCCGCTCCGGGAAACCCGTGCATGAAGCACTTCATTGAGTTCAGCTTGGGAAACGATGCTGTCGTGTTGGTCGAGGTGGATGGGAGCGCGAAGGACCCCAGCGCGTTAGCCGGGGGGAAGCCGGCATCGAAACCCAATAAAGCTTCTCGGAGGCCATCGCGCGTATTCGTCCGGCTGCAGACACGATATTGCAGACATCTCGTCAGCTAAACACACCCGACGAAATCGCGCCAGTACGGGTTACCGCACCAGTCCTCTACCCGACAACCGACCTTTTCCGACTTCAAGAGCCGAGGCTTTGAGCTCGAAGATTCACAACTTGAGCATCCCGAGCGCCTGGAACGGCCGATCCTAATCATGGCGTTGGCCATGTACTGGTGGGTGCAGGTGGGCCGAGATGAGGCCTTACATCATCACCTAACAGTGCTCGAAAAAAAACTCAAGAGCAATCCGATCCGAACCATTGGAGCTTCAGAAAGCTTTACCGCAGCATGGTGTCCTGGTTCAAACGGGGACTGCGTCGCCTGATGCGGT
>JAGTVB010000021.1 GCA_018224385.1 Gammaproteobacteria bacterium | reverse complement strand
GGGGCTTAGAAAATGGGCTTGCTCACAGGTCCTCCAGCATGCCGTTCAAGGAGGCCCCGTTTGAGAGATTGAAGCCAAGCTGCAGAATGCCATCACGTTTTTCGTCGGAGAGCGCGGTATAGCGGAGACTCAGTAGCAAAAACCGGGTCCAAACGGGGGAAACGGCCTCCACACGATAGGTGGCGTTGAGCAGCTCGAGACCGTGTTGAAGGATCCGCGCCGGATGGTGGGGTGGTGGGTTTTCGACCTCGATTGCACGCCGCAACACCAGGCCCCGATCGCTCAGGACCCCTGCCAAACGCTCTATCCAATCGGATTCAAGACCGACTCGAACCGCCTTTGGCGGGAGCTCGGCGCCGAAACCAAGTTGCGACCATTCCGAGAGCCCAAGGCTTTTCTGAACTTCGGCCGGTGCAAGCACTTCGAGACCCTCCGGCTCGCAGGGTTCCACTGCCGCCCCGGTCTTTTCCAAAAGTTCGGCAACGAACTGTTGCAGCGGGTTCATTGTTTCAGTCTCTACCCAATCGCATCTCAGGCGGTCTCGAACTCTTCGCCGAACAGCTCGTCATCGAGCTGCTTTACCGCCTCATACTGGCGCTTCGCACGCAACATGCGCTCGCCGAGCTCGGCGAACGCGCCGCTTCTCAACTGTGCTGTGGTTGTCACCCACGCATCGAACACCAGGGACGAGAAATCCTGCTGTTCTTCCAGCTCTCCGAGGATGGCGTCGATCTCGCCAACCACCAGCTCGAACATGTTGATTTTCTCGTCGAGAATACGCAGCACCTCATCTTCCAAGGTATTGTTCGCCACCAGGTTGAAAACGAACACGTCCCGCTGTTGGCCGATGCGGTGGACGCGCCCGATGCGCTGCTCGATGGCCATCGGATTCCAAGGTAGATCGAAGTTGATCAAGGTATTGCAGAACTGCACGTTGCGCCCCTCACCGCCCGACTCGGTGGACAGTAATACCGGTACCTGGTCGCGGAAGGTGGCGATGACGGTGTCTTTTTCCGGTCCTGGCAGGCTTCCCTCGAAGCGGGTAAAGGCAATGCCCTGCTGGGTCAACAAGTGATCGAGGTGATGTAAGGTCTCGCGGTGATGCACAAACACCATCTTTTTTTCCTCCGGGTTGCGCTTCACAAGTTCGACCAGGGCCAACTCCTTAGCGCCCGTTTCGATGCCGGCGTAGCGGGCACCCAGCTGCGTCCAGCGGTCGTCGTCCGGGTGGCGTTCGGCGAAGCGCACAATGGCGCGGGTTGCGGCGGCTGGCGAAGAGCCAGCCGCCGCAACGAGGTGATGCAATGCCAGCCGATGATGTCCGGGGGCGCTTGCATGGATTTCCCGCACCAGCTCATCAAGCGCGCGATAACAATTGTGCTCGTCGTTACCGGGAGGCACGCGCACCGTGACGGAATGCCGCGCTGGTAAGCGCACGTCGACCAGCGCGCGGGTGTTTCGAATCATGACATCACGCATGAGGTCCCGCATCCGTTCGCGGTTGATCGGTAGGCGGGGTTTGCCGGGGGTCATGTAGGCCGCACGGAATTCCTTCTCGGTCTTGAAGATCCCAGGTTTCAGCAGCGTTAGGAGGTTATAGAGCTCGATGAGGGAGTTTTGTACTGGGGTGGCGGAGAGCAGCAATAAGAACCTTTTCTGGAGCGCATCCACAAGCTTGTAGTTGCGGGTAGAACGATTCTTGAGATGATGTGCCTCATCCACGATGACGAGGTCATAGGTTTGCCGCGTGAGCCGTGCCAAGTGCTCGGTTCGCCGTGCCGTGGCGATGGAGGCGATGATTCTTGGCTGCGACCAAAACATCTCAGCATCCTCGCGCAGTCGGGCATCGTAGCTGGTGATGCAGTCGATGCCAAACTTGGTTTGCAACTCTTCCTGCCACTGGCCCACCAGGGAGGCGGGGGTTAGCACCAGGAATCGCTCGACCATGCTGCGAAGCACGTATTCTTTGAGCACCATGCCCGCCTCAATGGTCTTGCCGAGCCCGACTTCATCGGCTAGCAATACCCGTCCACGAAACGTTTTGAGCACCTTGCGCACCGTCTCGACCTGGTACCAATAGGTTTGCACCCCACGGAGCAAGGGTAGGCAGAGCAGCTCGTCAAATCCTTGCAGGAGCCCGAGATGGGCGAATTCGCCTCGTAGTCGAAACCAATCAGGGTCCTGTTCATTGCCCATCCCCTCGGGTAATGGCGGCAGCTCACCGCCGACGAATGCCAGGCTGATAGGAATAGCAGCGGACGATCGGGGTAGCTCGGTAGCAGTGATCTCAGGCGCCAAGTGGGATGGCACGGCCGCGGGTCTATTCTCTGGGGGTGGTGTCTGGTCGCGCCTCGCGGTGCCCGCGGCTTTCGAGGATCCACGCTGAGATGGGATGCGCGTGTGCTTCTGGCGGTTCGCTTCGCCCTCTCGCGTGATGCGTATGAACTGCTTGCGGAACCAGCCCTCGAGTGGAGGACCGCCGGCAAACCATTGCCACGCGGCATAGAAATGCTGGAGGTGCGCTTGCTCCAGGATGGCGTAGGCGGCGGGGATCCGTCCTTGCTGCGCCAGCGCCAAGGCACGCAGGAGCTGATCCCGCCTATCGGTGTAAAAGCGCTTGCTGTAGCGCTTCAGGTAGCGCAGGCATCGTTCCGGCCGCTCGTCCATCAGGGCTGCGATGGCTGCGAGGTGCAGCAGTCTACCGTCATCTGGGCAATCGCGGACGGCTTGATCGGCAACCGTCAGCGGATCGGTGTCTTGACTCGCGAACGCCGCATGAATCGCCGCAATCCAGCCGCGCGCGTCTTGTGGTGTCTTGTCAGTAGCGGGCGCGTCGGACATGCTGCTCGCCTATGGCGGCTAAGATCGCCGCCGCATCGCTTTTTGAATCGCTGCTTACGCCTTCTGACCTGGGTTCAGGTTGGTCGGCCCGAAGATGGCACTGCAGATTGATTCCTTTGCTGCACGCCTGACTTATGGTCATGATTTTCTATTTTGAGGCATCGCTGCTGTCAAGCCAAGCCGTTCGCGCCGGCGTGTCGACGGACTTGACCGCATCCGGCAAAGGCGGAAGGATCGAAGCGCATTGAGCAGGACAGCTCCGCGATGGAGCGGGTCATACGCACCGCACAGGGTTTTTCGGTATTTGTGGCACCGGACCGGCCCTCGCTGCACGAACCCTTTTGCATGCGGTCAATGTAACCAAGAACTGGCAACAGAGGAAGAGTCAACCGCCATGGGCAAGAACATTGAACTCACGGCCGCCGATGGCCACCGGCTGCAGGCTTACCGCGCCGATGCCGAGGCCCGCCCCCGGGGCGGAATCGTCGTCATTCAGGAGGTGTTCGGCGTCAACACGCACATTCGACGTGTATGCGATGATTTTGCCGCGCAGGGCTATACTGTTTTGGCGCCGGCACTGTTCGATCGCCTTGAGTCGGGGGTCGATCTCGATTACGACGAGGCAAGCCTGGCAAGAGGGCGGGAGCTGCGCACCGCGCTTGGGTGGAAGCCTCCGGTAAAGGACGTGGCGGCTGCCGTGGGACAGCTGGCGGAGCTTGGAAAGGTGGGTACGGTTGGTTATTGCTGGGGAGCATCGGTGGCATGGCTATCGGCAACGCGGCTCGATGTCGCCTGCACCGTGTGCTACTACGGCGCCCAGATCGTGGATTTCTGTGCGCAGCAGCCGCGCTGTCCCGTGCTGCTGCACTTTGGCGAGCGCGACTCCCTGATTCCGCTCGAGCATGTCGAACGGATCCGCGAGGCGCATCCGACGCTGCCGGTGCACATGTATCCGGCAGGTCACGGGTTCAATTGCGACGTGCGCGGTGATTTCCACGCCGAGAGCGCTCAGCTGGCGCGTGAGCGGACGCTGGCATTTTTCACTCAGCACCTGGGTTAAAGGCGCGTGTTCAAGACGCTGTTTTATGCCTGGCCGAGGGCGATTAATAATACCCCACACACCATCAGCGCCCCAGCGACAAGGTGGCGCAGGGGATAGGGTTCTTTGAATAGGAAGGTGCCGTAGAGGATGCCGAACAACAGGCTGGTGCGCTTGACAGCGATCATGTAGGCCACTTCGGCGCGCTCGACGGCCGCGAAGTGCGTGACAATCATGAGCGCCATGAGTGCGCCGACCGCAAGGTGCTGCGGCAGGCAGGCGCGGAGCAACGCCCGCGGCTGGGGGATCACGAGCCCGAAGAGCAGGAGGGTGGCGAGCCCAAGCAGGCAGAAATAGAAGGGGGCGAAGAATAGCGGCGAGGTATACTGTAGCGCGCCTTTCCCCATGACCGAGGTCAGGCTGTAGAGCACTGCGACGGTAAGCATCAGCCGCGAGCCGCGCGCATAAGCGATAGCGCGCAGCGGCGCGAACCAAGCGCGCAGGCGCGTGCCGCGTCCGGCATTTAACCGGTAGGCACCCGCGACCACTAAGAGGATCCCAATCCATCCGGTGAGGCTTATGCGCTCGCCGAGCAACAAAAGACCGGTCACGGCCACGAATACTGGGGTGAAGGCCAGGTAGGGAAGCGTCAAGTAGAGGGGCGTGTCGCGAATCGCCTTCATGTACAGCCACATGGCGAAGATCTCCAGCGGCACCATGCTACCGACCCAACCCCAGAAGGGGGCCGGCAGCTCCGGCCAGGGCTGTAGCAGCAGCAGCGGGGCGAGCAGGATCGCACTGTAGCCAAAGCGCACCACCACAAGCTCCGGGGCGGAATAGGTGCTGAGCCAGTACTTGGTGGCCGCATCCGCAGAGGCCATACTGAGAGCGCAAACAAGACTCAGCGTGAGCCATGCCATGGTGAGGCTTATCCTATGTCAGTGGCGGCGCACCGGGCGCGCTCGCCCCATGCGGTAAATCGAGAGGTAGAGCCGATGAATGACATCACCGTAGAGCATAATCCGCCACCGGCCAAGCTGGAGGTACTTGGGGTCGAGGACTGGCCCGTGTGGGAGAAAGAGGTCTCCACGTTTGCCTGGCGCTACGACACTCCAGAGATCTGCTACGTCCTCGAGGGCGCGTTCACCGTTACGCCATCCGGTGGTGCGCCGATGCGTTTTGGCCCTGGTGATCTCGTGCATTTTCCACAGGGCATGAATTGCACGTGGCAGGTGCATGCCCCCGTTCGCAAGCACTACCGACTGAAGTGATACCGAGCCGGCGGGGGCACTGCTCGGTAATGGCTGTGCGGTAGGCCGCTTCGCCATTAACTTAGAGGGGGTTGCTGATGTGCCTTGGCATTCCTATGCGGGTGGTGGCAAAGGATCGCTTCCGTGCGCGCGTCGAAGCGAAAGGCGTGTACCGTGACGTCAGTCTCCTGCTGCTCCAGGACCAAGCGCTCGAGGTGGGAGAGTATGTCATGGTGCATGCCGGTTCCGCCATTCAGAAAATGTCGGCCGAAGACGCGCAAGCGGCTTGGGCGCTGTATGACGAACTTTTGGCGGCGCAAGGCTCCTATTAGGCGAGGGGCTTGCCCTGATGGGATCTTTTCCCCCTGTGCAAGACCAATGTCGTGGGGAGCATGGTCGGTAAGCCTGCTCCTGAGCGGCCCGTGACCGCCTGCCGGTGGATGGTGACGGGGCAAGTGCAGGGCGTGGGCTTTCGCCCGTTCATTTATCGCCTCGCCCACGATCACGGTCTCAAGGGCTGGGTCCGTAATGAGACTGGCCAAGTTGAGATCGTGGCGGAAGGCGAGGCGCATACCTTGGCGCTGTTTGCCCGGGAGATGGTGTCAAAGGCCCCTCCGCTCGCCAAGCCCATCGTTCATCTCGCCGAGCCGAGCGCTTCCCCCCAATGTCGTAGCTTCACGATTGTGCAGAGTGAACAAGGTCGCGCGCCTCAGGTCTATGTGCCGCCGGATCACTTTACCTGTGACGCCTGCCTCAAGGAGCTCGCCGATCCCGGGGATCGACGGTACCGGTATCCGTTTATCAACTGCACTCAGTGCGGTCCACGGTACACGCTAATCAAACGCCTTCCCTATGACCGCCCCAACACCTCGATGGCAGGCTTTGCGCTTTGTCGCGCCTGCCAGGCTGAGTATGTTGCGCCTTGGAACCGTCGTTTTCATGCCGAACCCATCGCCTGCGCCGACTGCGGGCCGACGCTGCACCTTTATGATCACGCCGGTCAAGCCGCCGGCAATGGGGCGGCGGCGCTCAATGACTGTGTCGTTGCGCTGCGCGCCGGCGCCATCGTGGCGGTGAAGGGAATCGGCGGATTTCATCTCCTGTGCGATGCACGCAATCCGGACGCGGTGGCACGCCTGCGCTTGCGCAAACCCCGACCGCACAAGCCACTGGCCATCCTGTTTCCGATGGCCGGCGACGATGGCCTGGAGCACGTTCGGCAGGCCGCTGTTGTCGCTCCGGCGGAGGCCGAATGCCTGCGCGATCCGGCGCGGCCCATCGTTCTCGTGACACGAAGGGACGACGGCTCACTTCCTAAATCCCTGGCGCCGGGACTCAAGGAGATCGGCGCGCTGCTGCCCTACAGCCCGCTGCACCAGCTATTGCTCCAGGACGTCGGCGCGCCGCTGGTGGCGACCTCGGCGAATGTCACCGGCGAGCCGCTCTTGACCGACGGTGGCGACGTGCGCGCTCGGCTCGGGCACGTGGCCGCGCTGATCCTCGATCACGATCGTCCCATTATCCGTCCCGCGGACGATTCGTTGTTTCGCATCATTGCCGGGCGGGCGCGACCGCTGCGCCTGGGCCGGGGCGCTGCACCCCTGGAGCTGCGCCTGCCGTTTTCCCTGTCAACCCCGTTGCTGGCGGTGGGCGCCCACATGAAAACCACGATTGCGCTCGGCTGGCAAAATCGCGTGGTGGTAAGCCCGCACATCGGTGATATGGGAACTCCGAGGAGCCTCAAGGTGTTCCAACAGGTGGTGGCGGACTTGCAATCCCTCTACCGCGTCACCGCCCGCCACATCGTGTGCGATGCCCATCCCGATTACGCCACGAGCCAATGGGCCCAAGCGAGCGGTCTCCCGGTTCACAAGGTGTTTCATCACCACGCTCACGCCGCGGCGCTGGCCGGGGAGCATGCGCAGGCCGGACCGTGGCTGGTGTTTACCTGGGACGGTGTGGGTTTCGGCGAGGACGGCACGCTGTGGGGCGGTGAAGCGCTGCTTGGTGGCCCGGGCGCCTGGCGGCGGGTCGCGACGCTTCGCCCTTTCCCATTGCCTGGCGGAGAACGGGCCAGCCGCGAGCCGTGGCGAAGCGCGCTGGCGGTATGCTGGGAAATCGGCGTGTCTTGGCCTGGCGCTCCAGTGAAATCTGCGCTTCTGCGAAGGGCTTGGGAACGGCGCGTCAACGCACCG
The DNA here is from genome assembly GCA_018224385.1 of Gammaproteobacteria bacterium. GTDB lineage: Bacteria > Pseudomonadota > Gammaproteobacteria > HK1 > HK1 > JAGTVB01. The sequence goes on along the minus strand of JAGTVB010000021.1, from coordinate 9,976 downwards.
TGCAGCAGTGCCGTGGGGCGACTGTTCGACGCGGCTGCCGCGCTCACCGGCGTGCTGCAAGAGGCAACCTATGAAGGCCAGGGACCGATGTGGCTCGAAGCCGCTTGTGACGGTGTCGCGCCCCTCGTTCGGCTGCCTGTGACGCGGCGCGGTGACGGAATCTGGCAGGTTGATTGGGCTCCCCTCATTCCATTTTTGCTCGATGCGGCGCTACCGGTTGGCACGCGCGCCGCCGGATTCCACCGCAGCCTGGCGCATGCCCTCGTGGAGTTGGCACTTCGCGTTCGCAAGTCGCAAACCGTGACCTGCGTAGGGCTTAGCGGAGGGGTGTTCCAGAATCGGGTACTGACGGAACAGGCGGTGTCGCTGCTCAAGCGTCACGATTTCGAGGTCAAGTTGGCGACGAGAGTTCCTGTTAACGACGCTGGCATTAGCTTCGGACAGATCGTTGAGGCGGGATGCGTTGGGCACCCTGGTTTGCATCCGCGGGCCGCCGTATCATGAATGAGTATTCCGGCACGTGGGGCACCGGCCTGAAAATTCGCGGTTGGTTTTTAGCTGACTCAATGATGACCTTGACAACACGATGACCCCGATCGGAATCCCAATGGAACTTAAGCGGCTCGTGTCTCTGCTTACGGTTGCCGCGCCGCCCGGCCTTGCGCGGCGCCGGGGTCCCGGCTCGGTAGCGCCATGAGCGCTCGCGCCCATCCCCGGCACGGCACCGTGATGGCTTTGGTGCACGAGATCATCGCGCGCCACCATGCTGAGCCGGGGAATTTGCTGCAGATCTTGCGGGAGGTGCAGGCGGTTCTCACCCACATCCCGGAGGAGGCTGTTCGGGCCGTGGCCACCGGGCTGTGGATCCCGTTGACTCAAGTCAAGGGCGTCATCGATTTCTATACCTTTCTCTATGATGCCCCCCGGGGCGAGTACGATCTGCTGCTGAGTGACTGCGTTATCGACGAGTTTCGCGGTGGCCGCGCGCTCGCCGAGGCGCTTTGTCGGCGGCTCGATGTCGCGCTCGGCGCAACCCGGGCCGATGGCCGCGTGAGCGTCGCCCCGACCTCCTGTACCGGCCTCTGCGATCAGGGACCGGCGCTGCTCGTGAATGGCTACGCTATGCCCGGTCTGAGTCAGGAGCGCATTGATTCGATGGCGCCGCTGATCGAGGGGCGCGTGCCGCTGTCGGCGTGGCCGCCGGCCTGGTTTCACCTCGATGAAGGTTTGCAGCGTGCGGGCCGGCTGCTGAGCACCGCTTTACCTTCGGGCTTGGCGCTGCGCAAGGCAATCGAGCTCGGCGGTAACGTCATTTTGGATGCGCTCAGGCGCTCCGGTTTGCGAGGTCTCGGCGGTGCCGGTTACTCCCTCGCGCGCAAATGGCAGGCGAGCGCAGCGGCTTGCGCAGGAGAGCGAAGCGTGGTCTGCAATGCCGATGAGGGGGAACCCGGCACCTTCAAAGACCGCCTGTTGCTGCGGCGTTACGGCGATCTGGTCTTTGAAGGCATGACGCTGTGTGCGCGGGTCATTGGGGCGAGACAGGGTTTTCTTTACCTACGCGGCGAGTACCTGTGTCTGCTGAATGACCTCGAAAGCCTGCTTGAGCGCCGCCGGCAAGCGGGGCTACTGGGCAATGACATCTTGGGCACGCCCGGCTTTGATTTTGACATCGCTATCCATGTGGGAGCCGGCGCTTACATCTGTGGCGAGGAGTCTGCGCTGCTCGAGTCGCTGGAAGGTAAGCGCGGCGTGCCGCGTAAGCGCCCGCCGTATCCGGTCACCCACGGTTACCGGCAGCATCCCACGGTGGTGAATAACGTGGAGAGCTTTGCGCACGCTGCACAGATTGCGGTGTACGGTCCCGAGTGGTTTCGACAATGCGGAACGCTGGACTCCCCCGGCACCAAGCTTCTCAGCGTCTCCGGAGACTGCGCCCGTCCTGGGATCTATGAATATCCCTTTGGCACTATGGTAGCCGAGGTGCTCTCCGATTGCGGAGCCGGGGCGCCGCAGGCGGTGCAGATTGCCGGGGCTGCGGGTCATTGCGTGCCGCCATCTGAATTCAACCGGCGCTTGGCATTCGAGGATTTGCCAACGGGCGGCGCCTTCATGGTGTTTGGCGGTGAACGGGATCTCATGGCTGTCGTGCGCAATTTTACGCACTTTTTCGTCCATGAAAGCTGCGGCTTCTGTGTTCCCTGCCGAGTTGGGACGTCGCTGATCAAGGATTTGATCGAGAAAGTCTATCGCGGCAACGGCTCCGAGCTGGATCTGGAGGAAATCCGGCGGCTCGCTCATCTTGTGCAGCGGACAAGCCACTGCGGTCTGGGTCACACGGCCCCCAATGTAGTATTGGACACCCTGGAGAAATTCCCCGAGGTGTGGCGGGATCGGCTTAGAGTAACGGCCTTCGAGCCCGCCTTCGATCTCGATGGGGCGCTGGCGGCGGCCCGCAAGCTGACCGGTCGGGATGATCGGGAGGCGCATCTCTAGGGGGGTCGAATATGGCGGCGCAGGACAGTCTTACCCTCGATGGAAATCACCTGCCGTTTACCGCGGGCCAAACGATTATGGACGCAGCCTTGGCAGGCGGCGCTTACATACCTCGCCTTTGCCACCATCCCGATCTGGCGCCTGAGGGCAACTGCCGTTTATGCACGGTATCAGTGAACGGCCGCTATCAGGCGGCGTGCATTACCCCGGCCGCGCCCGGACAGGTGGTGCAGAGCGCAACCGATGAGCTGAATCGATATCGGCGAACCCTGTTGCAGATGCTCTTCGTGGAGGGCAATCACGTGTGCCCGGCTTGTGAGGCCAGCGGCGCCTGCCAGCTGCAGGCCCTGGCTTACTACACAGGGATGCTTGCCCCGCATTTTACGCACTTCTATCCCCGTCGTCCTGTTGACGCCTCCCACCCGCAGGCTCTCATCGATTTCAACCGTTGCATCCTTTGCGGCCTGTGTGTCCGCGCCAGCCGGGATGTGGATGGCAAAAACATCTTTGCCGTCAGCGGTCGCGGCATTGGTGCCCACCTGGCGGTTAACTCGCCAACAGGCAGATTGGCCGATACGGCTTTTGACATCACGGACAAGGCGGCGCATGTTTGTCCCGTCGGCGCCATTCTGCTCAAGAACCATGGCTTTGAGATCCCCATCGGGGAACGGCGCTACGACCGTCAGGCCATCGACGGCGTTGCTGCGCGAGCGGCAGGGGCGGCCAAGGTGAGCCGTGATGGGTAGCCCGGTGCGCGTTGCCACGGTCTCCCTTGCCGGATGCTTTGGCTGCCACATGTCATTGCTCGACATCGATGAACGGATTTTCGATCTGGTCAAGTGGGTTATGCTGGATCGCACGCCCCTGACCGACATCAAAGCCATGGGCGAGTGCGACCTGGGTCTTATCGAGGGCGGGGTGGCCAACGCGGAGAACGTCGCGGTGCTGCAAATGTTTCGCGAGAAATGCACGTGCCTGGTGGCGGTAGGCGCCTGCGCGATAACCGGTGGCGTACCGGCCATGCGCAATCAGTTTGACCTGCGGGAATGCCTGGAGGAATCCTATTTTCAAGGTATGGGCGTGGAAAACCCCATGATCCCCAACGATCCAGAGATCCCGCTGCTCCTGGATAAGGTCCATCCGGTGCACGAGGTGGTGAAAATCGATTATTTTTTGCCGGGATGTCCGCCTTCGGCAGAGGCTATTTGGATCTTTCTGAGCAATTTTCTCACCGGAAAGCCCATCGTGCTTCCCTATACCCAGCTGCACTACGACTAGGAAACGGTGTTAACAATGGCTGCGTTTGACCTCTCGGCGCAGTGCGGGGTGCCGGCTCAAGACGCGGCACCGAGGTCCCCCTATGAGTCGTCATCTTGAGAGCGCTGCCCATCCCCACCGGCTGAGGCGGGTGGTAATTGAGCCTGTGACACGCGTGGAAGGCCACGGGAAGGTGACACTGCTGCTGGACGAGGCCAACCAGGTACGTCAGGCTCGGCTGCATATCGTCGAGTTTCGCGGTTTCGAAAAATTCATACAAGGGCGCCCCTATTGGGAGCTGCCCGTGGTGGTGCAACGCCTGTGCGGAATCTGCCCAGTGAGCCATCATCTGGCCGCTGCCAAAGCCGTCGACCGCTTGGCGGGCGTTGCCGAGCTGCCGCCGGCCGCCGAGAAGCTTCGGCGTTTGCTGCACCATGGCCAAATCTTGCAATCGCATGCCCTGCATTTTTTTCACTTGGCGTCGCCGGACCTGCTGTTCGGCTTTGACGATGCCGTGGCCCATCGTAATCTGGTCGGCTTGATCGCCGATCGATCCGAGATCGCCATGCAGGGTGTGAAATTGCGGAAATTCGGTCAGCAGGTGATCGCCGCCATCGCCGGTAAGCGTATCCATGGCGTAGCGGCAGTGCCTGGAGGCATGAACAAACCCCTAGCAGCGGCAGACCGCGACGCATTGTTGCGCGACCTGGGGCAGGTGCTGGTCTGGGCCCGTGAGGCCGTGGCACTGATCAAGCGCCTCTACCAGAGCCAGGCGGATTATTTCAATGAATTTGCCGCCATCCGTTCCAACTGGGTGAGTCTGGTGCGTCCAGACGGTGCGCTGGAGCTCTATGACGGCGTCCTGCGGGCGCGGGGTGGGGATGGCCAGATTCTATTCGACCAGTGGCCCGTACATCGCTACGCCGATGTCATCCGCGAGCAGGTTAAGTCCTGGACCTATATGAAGTTTCCTTTTCTCACGCAGTTCGGGACCAGCGATGGCTGGTATCGCGTTGGGCCGTTGGCGAGACTCAACAACTGCGATTCGATTGCCACGCCCCTCGCGGAGGCGGAGCGTCGTGAGTTTGTCGCTTTCGGCGGTCGTCAGCCAATGCAGTCAAGCCTCGCTTACCATTGGGCACGCATGGTGGAGCTCCTCCATGCGGCCGAAGGCATCGAAGCGCTGTTGTGGGATCCGGACATTCTGGGCACGGATCTCCGAACCAGCGGGGAGCGGCGCCAACAGGGGATCGGCGTCATCGAAGCCCCTCGAGGTACGCTCATCCATCACTATGAGGTCCGGAAGGACGGGTTAGTGGAGCGGGCTAATCTGATCGTCGCGACAACCCACAACAACCAGGCTATGAACGAGGCCATACGCCAGGTGGCTGCCCGTTATCTCGATGGCATGACGCTGACGGAGCCGCTGTTGAATCGGATCGAGGTGGCTATCCGCGCGTACGATCCGTGTCTCTCGTGCGCGACCCATGCGTTGGGAAAGATGCCCTTGCAGGTGGAACTCGTGGATGCCGAGGGCCGAATGATCGATCGCATTGTCAAAAGCTCCGGCCCCCAGCCGGACAAATAAGCTGAGGCAGCGCCCTCGCTTGGTGATGTTCGGCTTCGGCAACCCCGGTCGCGGCGACGATGCTTTGGGCCTGGCGTTGCTTCAGCGGTTTGCGAGGCAACCCAAGAGCCAAGATGCGCTGGCCTGCTGTCGGCTGATCGAGGCGATTCAACTGCAGATCGAGCACGCCCTTGAGCTTTTTGATGAAGAGCTCGTGCTGTTTGTGGATGCGAGCATCGCCGGCTGCGCGCCTTACTCCTTTCGTCGGCTCCAGGCGCAGCGCGATGTCAGCTACAGTTCCCATGCCATGAGTCCGGCGGCGCTGCTGCAGGTTTACGAAACCATCGCCCACCGTTCGGCGCCACCCGCCTATCAGCTGACGATGCTGGGGAAGAGCTTCGAGCTGGATGCCCCTCTCAGCGAACCGGCCGAGCGGCATCTCGATGCCGCCTACCAATTTCTGGTCCATCTGTGTAGCGCGCCGGAAGCGGTCCTGTGGGATGCGCATACCGATGAAAATGCAGCGTGATGGCTGGCTGGCGGAGGCGCGCAGTTCACACTTCGGCGTCCAGAATATTGTCTGCCCAGCTCATGGCCGCCACCATGGTGGGAAAGCCGATGGTGCTGGTGAGAAGAATCAGGGTGTGGCGAACCTCTTCGGGTTTGGCGCCCGCTTCGAGGGCTCTTCTGGTGTGGCTGTGAACAGCCCCTTCAGAATGGATGGCGGCGGCAGCAGCGAGCTGGATGAGCTGAGCCGTTTTCTCATCAATCGGTCCTTCTCGTTTGAGGGTTTGCCCGAGGGTCTCCAATGCGCTGACGACGTTAGGGTGTCGTTTCTTCAGCTCGCGATATTTTTCGGAGGGGATCTCCTGCACAGTAACCTCCTCGCTTCTTAAGCCAGATGGCATTTTGCGGTCACAAGGAAACGGTTCATCAACTCTAAGGCCTGAGATACAGGCTACGTCGTGCCGCTTGCAGTTCCGGGCGAAGCGGCCCCTGCGTATCCACAGCAAGTGGATGCTCGAGCGGCGCACCGAAACCTTCTTTGCCCAGCACCAGAGTGATCCCCGACCATTCTTGCACAAATCGCGAGATAGGCACGCTCAAGTTGCCACGGCTCGGATCCGCAAGAAAAACGCGATCTTCACGAATGCCGCGCAGAATGGCGAAATGCTTGTAGCCATCGGATTCCAAATACACCAGAACCGGGCCCGCCAATTGTTGCAGAGCCTCTAATTCCAAGTCGACCCCCACCGCCTGATAACCCTGACGCTCTGCATACTGCTTAAGATCGAGTAGAGAGAATCCTTCTTTCTTTCGCTTTTTGGTATCTTCCTCGCCAATGTGGTCCAAGATCTCTAACAAAACATCGCGTTCCGTCACATCATGCGCAAAATAGTACCGCATCAGGGTGGCCATCGCTGCAGCACCGCAAGAGTAGTCGTATCGCTGCATGACCACGTGCTGTTGCCGAACGTCCTTCCATGTCTTGAACTGCTCGACCTCTCGGGCTCGTTCGGCAGCGGGGCTAACAGGGGGAGACTCAGGCAGGCGTGCGCAGCTCGCCGTGCATAGGAGCGATGCGAAACTCAATGCACAATACAAAACTTTCATCGATAATCTGTCGTGTTTAACGTGTCTTAAAGATACTTAAAGATATAGGAGAGGCGAAGCTCAACATCCGGAGCATCTTCGTTCAGTCCGAACTGTACGGAGGGCTCAAACACGTGCCCCTTTGCAGCACGATAAGTGGTTGTTGCTCTGAGGGAAATAGGCTCGAAATCCGTGCCCAGCGATGTGACACCGTCGAACTCGAGCTCATCTCGAACTTCGCCAAGGATAATTCCGCTTAGGGTTAGCTGATCGTTAACGGAAAAGCCGACGCCGAAGTTATAGGTAAATCGACTTCCTCCGGATACCTCTACTCCGCTTAACGTCTCATCGAAACTATATTCATAGCCGACTCCCCCGAACACCACGGCGGGATCATAAGAACGGATGGCCGTCAATGCGCCTCCTACGCGCCAACGACCCGTGCCGAGACCAACGGTTGTTACGTCGTTGGGATCGGGCGCATCGCCGCTAGGGCCAGTGAAATTGACGGCACCAACCAGGTCGGGCCAAATGTTTTGTTCTCGAACTAGCACGTATTTGAGGCCAGCGCTGATATCACCAACGCCCGCCTTGTCATCTTCAAACTCAAAAATCGATGGTGGACTTCCCGCAGCCACCAAAAATCGGGACTGCCGCCACACCACCGGTACCTCGACGAACCCCTCCATTCGAGGCAAGAGCCCCCCTCTTAGCGTAGGCGTGGCCCGAAGCTCACGGTCACGAAACTCGAACCCGGACTGTTCCACTTCGTCTCGCAAATAGCGAAGGGCCAGCTCGAATTCTACCTCACCGGGTTCCAGAAGTACGGTGGCTTCGCGCAGGAAAAGCCGGCTGAGATCCAGAAGTGGGGGTTTTTCGCCCAATGGTTTCGAGGCGTCTAGCTCGTCTGTTTGAGCGTTCTCTGCCTTTTGGGCCAGCATGAGATCCGGACCTATGGTTGCCTCGGCCAATGCGGTGAGATTTCCGGCTTGCACTGCATTGCTGCGATAGGACTCATCTGAGAGGGTCGCTTGAGGCAACGAGAGGCAGACCAAAAGTAAAGCGGGAAGCACAGCACGAGTCTCGGTTGTTATCATTCGTTAGTCTCATGGTTCTCAAAAAAGCCAACAAAGGGGTCCGAATGCGGCAATGTTGCGATTCCGATAAAAGCAGTGGTTGAGTCGTCCAAAAGCGGCGTTAAATCGGCCTTACCCTATCCCATTGGAGGCCAAAGCCCGAAAAGACTAGGCGCATACCAACAATTGGCCTAGCTGCGGGCAAAGCAACCGTGCCCACAGGAGAGACCTTAAGCCGTGGTATGGTAAGTACCCAGCCGCTGTTGTGCCCTAGGCCAAGTGCGCCTCGTCATTTCCAGCTCTATGATAGAGAGCAGCAATCACCGTGGCCCGAAAAGGATTGGATTTACCTTACCGAAGTGAAAGGGAAAAGTCGATAGCCACTTGAGTGGCCTTATTCAAGGGACCATTATCTGCTTTGCATCTGAGTTTTTGACAGGTCGTGTTTGTCTAGCGCGCTAGGCTAATCGCAGTGCGCCCGCCGCTCTCGGCCTAGGCCGCAATGCAAGCGCCATATCCGAACGGATGAACTCTCTGGCTCACGCAAAATGTTGAGTCGAGGGCTCTCGAAGTGGTTGAACAAGGCTTTGGTCGGGTGAAACTTATCTAGATTAGCCATGGTACTTACTGATATGCTTCGCTTGTGCGTGGTGACATTGGGGTTTCGGAGTTAATAGGATTTGGAGCATCCAAGCATGAACATGAATAGGATAAGGCGTCGCGCTGCTGCCTGGTTTGGAGGGGTAAGCTTAGCTTTAGGGTTAGGTGCGACTGATGTACTGGCTGCTGACGACACAATTACGGTTGATAGCCCAACTATATTGGTGCAGGTTGCTACCGATGCTTATCGCATTCTTGACGCTGACGCGATGGATCGAATAGTCGGGGCCTTCTGGCCTTTAGTTGGTTTGATGCCATTTAGTATGCCGTTCGACACTAATCCATCCACCGCCTCTAAGTATTTTGGGTCCTTATCCTTCGTCAGCCCAGGCTTCCTCTGGATTCGGTAACAGCCTTTATCGCCGGCGCAGGGGTTTACTCCACTGCTTGCTCCTGAGAAGTCTTAACTCTAAGTGGCAATGATGACTCAGTGTGCGGCGCTGGAGCTAGAACAGGCGTGCTCCCGTGACCCCCACACTGGGCGCCACGGTGGGTGCGCTAGAGGCACCTAGCGCACCTGAGGCCGAGAAGGCCGACTCTACAGTCACATTGGGAGCTTCCCTGAGGTAGCGGCGCAGCTGTTCAACGCCTTCCGCAGTGTCGGCCGCATTAGGCAGAATCTCTCCCGTGAATTGATCTAGCGAGTTATTCTCCACAGCTTCGTACACTTCTCCATCCACAGCCTCCAAAATCGGTGGTAAGTTCGGTGTCGCGGAGGGTGTTGTGGGCTTTCCGGCGTCGCGAGGCGAGTTGCGATCCAGCTTTGCCACTGAGTCCGGTGGCTCTTCGTTTGATGTGGGCACTGCCGGGACGACTTCAAGCGGTTGCTCCGATATTGCGTTGACTGGGGCAGCGGTTCTTGTCGGGAGCGGCTGCGACAGTGTTCTCATTGGATCGCGAGCAGCTGGGGCTTCGGCAGTGACGCCCTTGGTAGCTTGCCCTTTCGCGGGCGATGTCGGTTCGGTAATAGCCTTCATCGTCGGCTCAGGGGTTAATTCCCCTGCTTGCTCCCTCGCGGCAGGCGGTTGTTGCGCTGCAGTAGTGTCGGTGGACTTGACGGTCGACCTTGGCGCGAGTGCTGACAGCGAGTGGGGGAGCGCCTCTGGCGCAGTGGGCGGCAGAGGTTTGGCGGTTTTGTCGGTTATCAACGGCTGCATCAGCGCAAACTCGAACTCAGCTTCCGGATTCTTCTGGGCCGAGCGGGTGTCTGTTCGACCTGTCGCGTTCGAACGCGCCGAGTCGCCTGGGAAGGGGAGCTGTTCCCAAAACACGGCACCTGCCAGGAAAAGCACCGACAATGCCAAGGCGCTGCCGGTTAACCCCCACGATG
>JAGTVB010000020.1 GCA_018224385.1 Gammaproteobacteria bacterium | reverse complement strand
CGTCATCTTTCCGCAGTGACGAGTTGCCTCGGTACGCCGGTTCTCGGGTCCCGCGGATTACCCTGAGCAAGAGCAGCGTCAGGACGGCGCAGCCGAGCGGCATATCCTCTAGGGCAGCAAAGCAACCTGCTCGAGACCTTGGCGCTCGTCCAACCCAAACATAATATTCATGTTTTGTACCGCCTGGCCGGCCGCACCTTTTCCAAGGTTGTCTATTACGGACAGCACTATCACCGTCTCACCGTCCTGCGGCCGGTGCCACGCTAAGCGGCAGAAATTGGCGCCGCGAACACTGCGCGTTTCAGGATGACTGCCAGCGGGCATAACGTCCACAAAGGGCTCGGCCCGAAAGCGGGTCTCAAATAGCTCCTGCAAATTAAGGTCCCGCTTACGCAGTCGGGCATAAAGCGTTGCATGAATTCCCCGGATCATGGGCATGAGGTGTGGAACAAAGGTAAGCCCAACCGGCCCCCTAGAGGCGCCTGCTAAGCATTGCCGGATCTCCGGCAGATGCCGGTGGCCAGCCACTGCATAGGCTCGCACCGTCTCGCTGGCCTCGCAAAGAGAAGTTTCAACAGCCGCTTTGCGGCCCGCCCCGCTGACACCGGACTTTGCGTCGGCAATCAAGCTTTCCGGCCACACGCAATCCCTTTCCAGAAGCGGCAAGAAGCCCAGCGTCACCGCCGTCGGATAGCACCCAGGATTCGCTACGAGCCGGGCATTCTTGATAGCCTCACGGTTTAGTTCGGGCAGGCCATACACAGCTTCCGCGAGCAGCTCAGGGCAAGCATGGGGCATTCCATACCACTGTTGCCACTCATCGGGGTTCTTGAGACGGAAATCGGCCGCCAAATCAATGACGCGGGTACCCTCTGAAAGCAAAAAAGGGACGAGTGTCATCGCGAAACCGTTTGGAGTCGCAAAAAAAATTACGTCGCAGGCTGATAGGGCTGCTGGATTCGGCTCGCTGAAGGACAGCTCCAGTTTTCGCCGAAGACTCGGAAAAAGATCCCCGACGTGCCTGCCCGCTTCGCCGCGCGAGGTAATGATCTCCAGCGAGATCTCCGGATGATTGACGAGCAACCTTAGGAGTTCGATGCCCGTGTATCCGGTTCCACCGACAATGCCCACGCGAATCATAGGTACTTTCCGGACGCTTCCACCATACACACGCCAACGGTGTGACGATAGTGGCAGCGGCAGAGAGTGTCAACCTGCGCCGGGCCTCGACGCACGGCAAATTTGTTCTCTGGCATTTTATGTGCGGGCGGGCGCACAAGCGTTATTGGACATCCGTAGGTAGTCGAATACCAAGCGGGTGTTGCGGTGGAGTTGCCTCATTTTCTCCGCGACAGTTTCCGCACTTTTGGATTTGATGAGACCGATGGCAAAGCGTCGCAGACGGGAGATGTTTTCCGGGCCGTGACCGGTTCGTATGCGGCCGCGGTCTTCGTCAAAGTTCCAGTCGAGGATGTAATGGCAGGCATGTTGAGTAGACCGGGGGAATCGCACCCCAGGCCCCTCGCAGAACGGTGCGGGAGCCTCTCGACTCACATCGTTCCCATCAAGCAAACGCACCCACCATCCCTCGCTGCCAATGTACAAGGAGATGCGGCTGTCTCTGTGAGATCCCTTCGATGAAGAGACTCGCGCGCGTCTTTATGACCTTTGAGCCGCCGATACTTGCGCATCGCCCAGGCAACCAACGTCTTGTTGAAATGCCGGAACACCGGATACATCGGCGATGGACAATATCGCCCGTAAGTATTCCATCCAGCCCCGTAGGACGGGATCGTGAAGACGAGCAATATCCTCCAGACTGAGATTCGTCCGGTTGCGGTAGTTGAGCCTGCGCGTCTTCTGCCGCATGGCGCTGAGCGCTTCCGAGCTGACCGCGGGGGTGAAACTCACAAACAAACTGTTTCGTTTACGATTCTTCACCACCCGAGGCCGAAAGGTGTACCCGAGGAAGTCAAACTTCGTGTTCGGGTAGGACCTTTTCCGGCTTCCATCCTGGCAATAGACAATCCTGCCTTTATCTGGATGCAGTTCCAGGCCGCACTCGGCTAACCGAGCTAACAACGCTGACCTGACGGCCTGCGCCTCGTGCTCGGTTCGGCAGTGCACCAGCCCATCATCCGCATAGCGGCACCAGGGCGTGCCTGGAAAGGTTCGACCCATCCAGGCATCAAACGCATAATGCAAAAACAGGTTCGCGAGCACCGGGCTCATGACGCCCCCTACAATATTGCAAAACTCCCGGGAGAATTCGTTGTCACTGTCTCGCGTGCCCGGCTTCGGCCAAGGTATGGCGGGGATTTCGCGGTGCGCCGCTGAGGGTTTGTGAAGTGGCGCAGCACGCGGAGACAGTGCAGCGACAAGGACGGGGTGAGCAGGAAAGGGAAGTCACAAAAGCCCCTGGAGGTGAGCGTGAGCTTTGAGCCGAACCGCCTGGCCAAGGCGCACCTGATCGACGCCTATGAGCAAGTAATGCCGGTGCCTCGCCGGGCGCACCCGCGTCGAGCGCTTGCGCGTCGAGTGCTTGCGCGACCTGGTGGTGGCCGGTGGCCTCGATCGGCTCTATATTATCCAGCAACGGCTCAAGCTCCCCGGCGCCTGGTGCTCGCCCGATCCAATTGAGACCATGTTAGCGCTACGGCTGAACCGGGCCAACCGGGAGTGGGAGGCCTATTGGCAAGGGGTTGAAAAAGAAGCCGCGTGAACCGGTTATTTCCTCAATGCATCACTTTGAATCACATCCGGCCCTGGCCGGGAGAGTTAATGCTATGCGCGTGCTTGGTATCGAAACCTCATGCGATGAGACCGGCGTAGCCATATACGATTCGCAACAGGGTTTGCTGGCCCACGTAGTCTCTAGTCAGGCGGCCATACATGCCCCTTATGGCGGGGTCGTGCCCGAGCTCGCCTCCCGCGACCATGTGCGCAAGCTTCTCCCGCTGTTACGTCGCGTCATGACCCAAGCCAATACCGATCGCTCCAATGTGGACGGTGTGGCGTATACCGCCGGCCCCGGATTGATCGGCGCCTTGCTGGTCGGTGCGGCCGTTGGCCGCAGTCTTGCCTACGCGTGGAACGTGCCTGGGGTAGGCATTCACCACATCGAGGCGCACCTCCTCGCACCCATGCTCGAGCCGGAGCCTCCATGTTTTCCATTTCTAGCACTGTTGGTCTCTGGCGGACACACTCAGCTCATTGCCGTTGAGCAGTTCGGCCATTATCGCATATTAGGGGAGTCGCTGGATGACGCCGCCGGTGAAGCCTTTGATAAAACGGCGTCCCTGCTGGGGCTGCCCTATCCTGGAGGACCCTTGCTGGCGAAGTTAGCAGAGTCAGGCGATCCCAATCGCTTCAATTTCCCCCGCCCGATGACGGATCGACCCGGTCTTGACTTGAGCTTCAGCGGTCTTAAAACCCACGCTCTCTACACGCTGCAACGCCACGGCCAGGATCCGACCACCAAGGCCGACATCGCGCGTGCATTCGAGGAGGCCGTGGTGGCAACGCTGGTGATCAAGTGCGACCGCGCCCTAAAGGAGACAGGTCTGCAGCGTCTCATCGTCGCTGGAGGCGTTGGCGCTAATCGCCGCTTACGAAATGGCATCAGCAAGCTCGCTCTACGTCGCCGGGTGCGAGCCTACTATCCCCGAATCGAGTTCTGCACCGATAACGGGGCGATGATCGCCTATGCCGGCTATCGCCGCTTGCAAGCTCACGCCAACGATCCCCTTGCCTTTTTCGCAAAACCCCGCTGGAGCTTGAGCGCCATCGAACCTTCATGAACGCGCACCGATTTTCCCTTCGGCGCCGGAAACAAGCCGCCGCAGATTGCTGCGGTGTCGCCATATGGTCATGACACTGATGGCGGCAATCGCGGCCACATAGGTCGGTTCCGCAACGAGCCAAAACATATAGAACGGTGCCAGAAGGGCCGTCGTCAGGGCCGACAGGGAAGAGTAGCGAAATGTAATGGCCATCGTCATCCACGTAAGAATCATCGCCAGTGCCACCACCGGTGCGAGTCCGAGCACGCCCCCAAGAGCCGTCGCCACACCTTTTCCCCCTTGGAACTGGAAGAATACCGGGTACAAATGACCCAAAAACGCAGCCAGCGCGGCGCCGGCAAGAATGACGGGCGCGTCGGTCAGCAGCCGGGCCAACAGCACGGGCAACACACCCTTGAGGATATCCGCCGCCAGCGTCACCGCCGCAGCGCGCTTGCCACCGAGGCGTAGCACATTAGTGGCGCCTGGATTACCCGAGCCTTCGGTACGCGGGTCGGGTAATCCCATCACGCGGCAAACAAGTACGGCCGAAGACAGAGAGCCAGCAAAATATGCGAGGAGAATCAGAATGAAGCCAAGCAACATCATAAGGACTATTGGACTGCCTGCGCTACTAGCGGTCAAGCTCGGATACGTTGGCAGAGCCTGTTCCAACCCAGCATGCGGGTTATACTTGGAAGATAATGAAACCAGCCCCGATTTGGCTGTTGCGTGCGCCTTCCAATAATCAGGTTCCGTGTCCAACGCAATGGAAACTTTACACAAGCCGCCGATGGATATCGTCTATGTGCACGATCTGCGCATCGAGACCATTATCGGAGTCTACGATTGGGAACGCCAGGTGCGGCAGACGGTGGTCATCGACATTGATATGATGGCGGACATCTCAGCCGCGGCGAAGACGGATCGCATCGAGGATGCCTTAAATTATAAAGCGGTGGCTAAACGGCTCATCGCCTTCGTGTCCTCCAGCAATTTCTATCTGGTGGAAACGCTTGCCGAGCATGTTGCCACATTGGTCATGAGCGAATTCAGGGTCCCCTGGGTTAGATTGAGGATAAACAAGGAGGGGGCAGTGCGCGGCGCAAAAGGCGTGGGAGTGATCATCGAACGCCGCATCGAAACTACCCATGACTGAAGTATTCGTTAGCATTGGCAGCAATATCCAACGCGAGAAATATATTACAAAAGCCCTTCGGCTGCTCTGCCTTCGTTATGGACACGTGCGGATCTCTTCTGTGTATGAGAGCGAGGCGGTGGGTTTCTCCGGCACCCCTTTCTACAACCTGGTCGCCAGCTTTCATACCGGGGAGCCGCTGCTGGAAATCGTGAAACAACTGCGAGCCATCGAGGACCGCTGTGGTCGCATTCGAAATGGCGCGCGCTATAGCTCCCGTACCATGGACCTAGACCTCCTTCTCTATGGCGATGCGATAGTGACCACGGAAAATATAGCCGTACCGCGGCCCGAGATTCTCACCGAGGCGTTCGTCCTTGGGCCGTTAGCCGAGCTTGCGGGGAACCTGAGACACCCAATTCGGCAACAGACATTCCAGCAGCTCTGGGCGCAGCACGACGTATCTCAGAGAAGAATCCGGCCGGTGGCGCTCGCTCTCGATGCAGCGTTACCCTGCGCCAGGTAACGCCCGAGTGCGTCGTCTTACCCCGCAGTGGGACTCAAGGAACCTCCCAGAAGCCAGCAGGCCATGAACTATTGCAGCAACTGCGGCAGCCAAGTCGTCTTGCGCACGCCCTTTGGCGATGATCGACCCCGGTATATCTGCGATGTCTGCCATACCACACACTACCAAAACCCCAGGGTAGTGACCGGCTGTATTCCGCAGTGGAAGGATCAGATTCTACTTTGCCGCCGCGCCATTGAGCCTCGTTACGGACTG
>JAGTVB010000019.1 GCA_018224385.1 Gammaproteobacteria bacterium | reverse complement strand
CGTTCCTGCTTTGGGGAGATTCGACGATGGCGGCGCTACTGGTGCGGTTCTTGGCGTAAACCGCACCAACTCTAGCTCACTGATGAAGAGTGCCTTGAAACGTACTGGCCCATAATTTTCTATTTCAGCAAGTCGCATAATGCTATCTTGGGCCGTTGTTTTTCCGTGCGCACCTTCGTTGCAGGATGGATCCTGGTGATCGGTATGAAGGGGCCTTGTGCACAGTCTCGGCACGGCCTTACCCTCTGCAATGGGAACGCTGACGGACTCGATAATCCGGCCGAACAATCCAGCGAAACGCCGAGTTGTCACCGGGCCAAGCATGAACCGCCGTATTGCCAGAAGTACAAGTCCAGCGGTAGATTGATGTAATTATTACAACAGGTGCGGGGGATTTTTCCTCCCCTGTGAGCGCCGCTGGCTCAAGCGCTGCGGCGCAACGGAAAACGACTCCTAAGCCCGTGGTGCTGAACCGCGGCGCAGTGCCATCATGACAAGCCCCGTCGTTTTTCAAACAGCTTTTTGGCTTTTTCGAACTAGGCACCGTTTTTGCCCCTCGACCGCAAAAACCACGGCTTTGCCGAAGCAAGCGCCGAACTACCCAGGGAAGAAGGCTCTTTAAACCCGAAGCGATCGCGAATAGCCTAAGAGGGTGTTTTAAAACCCCGGCGAGCGTCGGGAGACGCAGGCGCACGGTGGCGAGAGAAAATCGTGCGGAACGATTTTGAGCAGGCGCAGGCGGGCTCCGAAGGATCAAGCCTCCAGGAATGGGGCGAGTAAACCGGTGTGTAGAGGGAAGTACATGAGCGCGGCGGGATCTAAAATATCCTCTAACCGGCTGGGACCAGTCGTTGAATCATAACTTGCTGAAAATCAATCATGACGAACAGTATACATCGTATGCCATTTGGGGCTGAGCTGACGCACGAAGGCGTGCGGTTTCGGTTATGGGCGCCCGGTGCGGAAAGCGTTTCACTGTGGGTTCAAACGGTAAACGCTACACGTGAGATCAAGCTGAGCTCCGAGGAGATGGGGTGGTTCGAAACAGTCTTGACGGATGCCGGTGGGGGAACTCGATACCGCTACTTAATCAATGATGAAACGTGGATCCCAGATCCGGCTTCACGCTACCAACCCGAAGACGTCCACGGCCCCAGCATGGTGGTCGACCCGGCATCTTACCGGTGGCAGCATACGGATTGGCGCGGTCGCCCCTGGGAAGAGACGGTTCTTTACGAACTGCATGTCGGCACGTTCTCACCGGAAGGCACGTTTGATGGCGTGCGCAAACGCCTAGCACACTTGGTTGATCTGGGTGTTACCGCCCTGGAATTGATGCCCATTGCAGATTTTTCCGGTACCCGCAACTGGGGCTATGATGGGGTCTTGCCCTACGCCCCGGACGCGTCCTATGGAAAACCCTATGATCTTAGACGCCTCATCGACGCCGCCCATGGCTGCGGACTTATGGTGTTCCTGGACGTTGTCTACAATCATTTTGGTCCCGATGGGAATTACCTGAATGTTTATGCGCCACAATTTTTCACGGCACGGTTCCAAACACCGTGGGGCGCGGCCATCGACTTCACTCGCCGCGAGGTCCGTGATTTCTTTATCCACAATGCCCTCTATTGGCTTGAGGAGTACCGGTTCGACGGGCTTCGCTTTGACGCGGTACATGCGATCGTTGACGAAACTTCACCCAATATTTTGATTGAAATCGCGGATTCGGTGCAGCGCCACTTCAAGGACGAGCGACAGGTCCACCTGGTACTCGAGAACGAAAACAATGAGGCTCACTATCTGACTCCAAGCCAAAGCGGTACGGCGGCGTGTTTTGTTGCACAGTGGAATGACGATATTCATCATGCGTTGCACGTTCTGGCAACGGGTGAGAGCGCCGCCTATTATGAAGATTATGTGGAACGGCCCATTGATCACCTTGGTCGGTGCCTCAGCGAAGGTTTCGCCTATCAGGGAGAAGCTTTCCGCCACCGTGATGGCAAGCCCCGCGGTGAGCCGTGTCGTCATTTACCGCTTACGGCATTCGTGTCGTTCCTGCAAAATCACGATCAAGTGGGCAACCGTGCGTTTGGCGAACGCATATCGGTGCTCTCCGAACCCGATATTGCCAGGTGCCTGATCGCAATCATGCTTCTCGCTCCGAGCCCTCCGCTGTTATTTATGGGCGAAGAATGGGGCGCAGAGGAACCGTTCCTGTTCTTCTGCGACTTTCACGACGAGCTGGCCGATAGCGTTCGCGAGGGTCGCAGGCGCGAATTCGCCAAGTTTCCCGAATTCAAGGACCCCGAGGCGCGGCAGAAGATCCCCGATCCGAATGCCAGCGAGACTTTCCAAATGTCAAAGCTGGATTGGAGGGCGATATCCAATGAGCCTCATTTCCAGTGGCTTGAATTTTACCGAGGGCTGCTCTCTATACGAGGGCGCGAGGTGGTAACGAGACTAAAGGGTATCGACGGACATGCCGCAACGGTCGAACGCTTTGCCAAGACGGGTCTGCGCATCGAATGGCGTCTCGGGGACGGTTCCGTGCTCACGCTGGTCGCAAATCTGGGGGAAAAGCTGAGCACCAACGGTTTTCATTGGCCGTCGGGGCACTTACTCTATAGCAGCGAACCAAAGGCGATGAGCGAGGCGCACCGCACCCAGCTGCCTGCCTGGTTCGCAGCCTGGTTCCTCGCGTCATGATCGCGATCCAGCGACCACCAAGCGTCGTTCAAAGAGTACCCCGCGCAGTCTGACGGCATCTGCCCAAATCCGTTCTCCATGGCCCGACGACAAAAAATGACAATTCCTCACTCCGAGGAGACAAGATTAGGACCGGCATCGGCAACCCATCGGCGCGACCAAATGAGACCGCACACATAGGGGCAGGATGGCCACGCACGCACGGAAAAAGCAGTTAGTGGGCTAAGCAATGCCGAGGTACGGAATTCCACAAGGCTAATGGCTGACGATACCCGCAGCATTTGGGAATTCGTTCCCATTGAGAACTATCAAAAACCAACAGAACCGGCGACGCAAGCGGTGCGTAAAGGGCTGCGGGGTTGGTGGGACCGCCTTGGCGGGCGGGCCCTTTCCGGGGACGCTGTCGAAGGAACGAGGAAGTGGCGACCGGCACCCGATGAGTTGCTCGATGAAGCCGTCCCCGCCCCCAAATGGCACGATGCTACAGGCGCGTTGACCGACGCGCTTGAGGACTGGTGGGAGGCAGAACAGCCGGCCGTTGCGGCACAGCTTCTGCTGGCGCCACCGCACAGTGGTGTCTCGGAGATCGCAATCTGCTGGGCAAAGCGAAACAATGTACCGCTGGTAAAGCCCCCTTCAACGGCCGACATCCTGGCGGGTGGCGCGGAATGGCTTTCGCAATTCGATAACTGCGACAAGAGTACGGTGGTGGTTCCAAAACTGGAGAGGTGCTACCTGCGCCACTACGATGGGTTGGCCTTAGTGCGACGACTCATTGAACGCATGGCCGCGGGACCCCATCACTGTTTGCTCACGTGTGACAGTTGGGCCTGGGCTTTCCTTCGCAGGGCTTTGGCCATCGACACGCTCCTGCCTGCATCGCTGACCCTGCAAGCGTTTGACGAGTCGCGTTTAGAGCACGAGCTAGGGGCTCTGGCACGCCGCGACGACGGCACCGATGTTCAATTTCTCCATACCAGTAATGACAAGCAATTTCCGCTGTCGGGACAAACGCAAGGATTTCACAATACTTCCGCAACGAAAACGCTAGCCCGGGACGGTGCTGCAGGGCAAAGGGGTAACAACACGCACCTCAAGCATATTGCGGGATATAGCCGCGGCCTGCTGAAGGTAGCCTGGTCCGTTTGGCGGAGGAGCTTGGCGCTTCCATCGGCTGAAACAGAGCAAGAATCTGCCCTGCTCGACGGCGGCCACCTGCTTTGGGTAAAACCATGGGGGCAGTTAGACTTGCCAAAACTCCCTCCGCACTGCGCTGAAAGCGATTTGCTCGTGCTCCACGCGCTGCTCGTGCACGGCGGACTGCACCCGGACCTACTGCCGATAGTGCTATCCTTGTATCCCCCTGACACTATACAAAGCCTTCATCGGCTTCACGGCTGGCAGCTGCTATCAGAGCAGGAAGGACGTTGGGAAGTTTCCGCGCTCGGTTACCCAGAGGTACGCCGCATGCTCAAGACTGAGGGTTATTTGGTGGACGATTGCTAGCAATACGGCGGTAAGAAAAGACGGCCATGGTCATCGTTTCCTCAGCGTCACCCTTAAGAGGTTAAAACCGCACCCAGAATCTGTAGGCAGCCAGCCGCCTTGTCACAAGGGTGTG
>JAGTVB010000018.1 GCA_018224385.1 Gammaproteobacteria bacterium | reverse complement strand
GGTCAAGCTGCTGGAACAGGACGAGGAGCTCTATGTCCTGGCGCTCAGCCAGGGGCGGCGCAACAAGGAACGGGCGATGCGCCGGCAACGGCTGCAAAAGCTCTGGCGGCGCCTGCACGAGCTGCAAGCGCAGAAGCTGAGCAGATATGAATCATATATATTTTATGGCTCCCCGGGACGGGCTCGAACCGCCGACCTAGTGGTTAACAGCCACCCGCTCTACCGACTGAGCTACCGGGGAAAAGAGCTTGAAGCTTGGTATACTACCTGTTGCTCCGTTGAGGGGTCAATACGACATCACCCCCAGCCTGTGCGACGCTCCTAATCAGTATCAGTGCGTGTGCCGAGCACCTTTTCCAGCCGATCCATGGCGTGCATGAGGTTCTGTATACTGGTTGCGAAGGACAGTCGCATGTAGCCGGGGGCGCCGAAGGCGGAACCCGGTACCACCGCCACACCGGCTTCGTTGAGGAGGTACTCCGCCATTTGGATGTCGTTGGTGACGCCGTCGACGCCATTGAGTGCATCGCCCAGATCCGGAAAGGCATAAAAGGTGCCCTGCGCCGGCAGGTAACGCACGCCTTTTAGCCGCGCCAGGCGTTCGGCAACGTACCGGTGGCGCTGCTCGAAGGCCGACACCATTTCGCGGATGCATCCTTGGTCGCCTTCCAGCCCCGCCTGGGCGGCCACCTGGGCGATGGAGGTGGGATTCGAGGTGCTTTGCGACTGGATGGTCGTCATCGCCCGAATCAGGGCCTGGGGGCCGGCCGCGTAGCCGATTCGCCAGCCGGTCATCGCATAGCTCTTGGAGACGCCGTTTAGCACCACGGTGCGCTCGATGAGATCGGGACACGCCATGGCGATGTTGGAAAACACCGTGTTCCCCCATAGGATATGCTCATAGATATCATCGGTGACTATCAGCACCTGGGGGTGGCGCCGCAGAATCTCCCCCAGTTCCATGAGCTCGGCGCGCGTGTAGCACATACCGGTGGGGTTGCTGGGGCTATTCAGGATGAGCAGCCGGGTTTGTTTGGTGAGGGCGCTATCGAGCTGCTCAGCGGCGATCTTGAATCCGCGCTCCATGGATGTGTCGATGATGACCGGCCTGCCTTCGGCCAGCAGCACCATGTCCGGATACGACACCCAGTAAGGGGCCGGGATGACCACCTCGTCCCCTTTTTCGAGCAGCGCCAGCAGGAGATTGAACAGCACATGCTTAGCGCCGCAGGAGACGATGATCTGTTCCGGGCGATACTCAAGCCCATTGTCCCGGGTAAACTTGTTGATGATGGCTTGCTTGAGGGACGGAATGCCGTCTACCGGCGTGTACTTTGTGAATCCCCGGTCGAGAGCCGCCTTGGCTGCCGCCTTAATGTGCTCAGGGGTATCGAAGTCGGGCTCGCCGGCGCCTAACCCAATGATATCGTGGCCGGCCGCGCGGAGCTCAGCGGCGCGCGTGGTGACTGCCAAAGTGGCGGAGGCCTTGATTTCTCTTACCCGAGTGGCAAGCGCGATATCCACCTTTGTTTCTCTCCTTCAACCGATGTTTGCGCGGCCGTACTATACGGCAGGGCAATGGGAATAGAAATCACCGTGCGCAGACCGTTCGAGCTCAAAGCCGATTTTCAGGCGGCCGGCGATCAGATCACCGCCATCGCCGAATTGCTGGATAATTTGCAGGCTGGAGTCGCCCATAGCACCCTGCTGGGCGTCACCGGCTCGGGTAAGACCTACACCGTTGCCAATGTCATCGAGCGATTGCAGCGCCCCACGCTTATTCTGGCGCCCAACAAAACCCTTGCCGCCCAGCTCTATGGCGAGATGCGGGATTTTTTCCCCCACAACGCCGTCGAGTACTTCGTCTCTTATTATGACTACTATCAGCCGGAGGCCTATCTGCCGGCGACCGATGTCTACATCGAGAAAGATGCTTCCATCAATGAGCACATCGAGCAGATGCGGCTGTCGGCGACCAAAGCGTTGCTCGAGCGCAAGGACGCGATTATCGTGGCAACCGTGTCGTCAATCTACGGCCTGGGCGATCCGGCGGCGTTCCATTCCATGGTGCTGCATCTGGTACGCGGCGAGATCATCGACCAACGGGCGTTGTTGCGGCGCCTCGCGGAAATTCAGTACACCCGCAATGACATGGAGCTGCGGCGGGGCACGTACCGGGTACGCGGTGAGGTCATCGATATTCATCCCGCCGAGTCCGATCAAGAGGCGGTACGGGTCGAGCTGTTCGACGACGAGATCGAGCAGATCACCCTCTTGGATCCGCTCACCGGCGAGATTCGCCAGCGCGTGCCGCGGATGACCATCTATCCGAAGAGCCACTATGCCACCCCGCGCCAGACCATTCTGGATGCCATCGAGGCCATCAAGGTGGAGCTGAGCGAACGCCTCGAGGTGCTCCATGCGCAGCAAAAACTGGTGGAGGCCCAGCGGCTCGAGCAGCGTACCCGGTTCGATATTGAAATGATGATGGAGCTCGGCTACTGCAAAGGCATCGAGAACTATTCTCGGTATCTGTCCGGCAGAAAGCCGGGCGAGCCGCCGCCCACCCTGTTCGACTACCTGCCGGCGCACGCATTGCTCGTCATTGATGAGAGTCACGTCACCATCCCGCAGCTTGGCGGCATGTACCGCGGCGACCGTTCCCGCAAGGAAACGCTGGTGGAGTTTGGCTTTCGGCTGCCCTCGGCCCTCGATAATCGCCCGCTTCGCTTCGACGAGTTTGAGCGGCTGGCGCCGCAGACCATCTTCGTTTCCGCAACGCCCGGCCCCTACGAGGGGCAGCGGGCAGGGGCCTTGGTCGAGCAGGTGGTGCGCCCCACGGGGCTGGTGGATCCCGAACTCGAGGTGCGTCCCGTGGCCACGCAGGTGGATGATCTGTTGTCCGAAATCAATAAGCGCGTTCCGCTATCCGAACGAGTGCTGGTCACCACCCTTACCAAGCGGATGGCCGAGGACTTGACCGATTACCTCGCGGAACACGGCGTGAAGGTGCGTTACCTGCATTCCGACGTCGACACCGTGGAGCGCGTGGAGATTATCCGCGATCTACGCCTTGGGGAGTTCGACGTATTGGTCGGCATCAACCTGTTGCGCGAAGGTTTGGATATTCCGGAAGTTTCCCTGGTGGCGATTCTGGATGCGGATAAGGAAGGATTTCTGCGCTCCGAGCGCTCCCTGATTCAGACCATCGGCCGGGCAGCGCGCCATCTCCATGGCAAAGCCATCCTCTATGCGGATACCATTACCGGCTCGATGGCGCGGGCCATCGAGGAGACCGAGCGCCGTCGCCACAGACAGATCGCCTATAACGAGATCCACGGGATTACGCCTCGCGGAATTCAGAAGGCCGTTACCGACGTCATGGAAGGGGCCTATCGCACTGACTTGAAGGCGCCGAAGGAGTATGCTCGCGTGGCCGAGGAGGTGCTCGAGTATATGGCGCTGCCGCCCGAGCGGGCGGCCAAGGCACTTCAGGGCCTGGAACGAAAAATGTATAAACACGCGGAGAATCTCGAATTTGAACAGGCGGCGAAATTGCGCGATCAGATTCAGCAGATTCGGAAGGCTTTGTTCGGTCTCGGGGATGCCCGCATGGCGCAGGCTGAGCCGCACGCAGCGCCGGCGCCGCCGAAGCGACGCTCCGCGCGCCGGGCGAGGCCCCGCGTCATCGGGGGCTGACGAAAGGGTTAGCGCTAAGCTACCATCTCGCGCCCATGCCGTGTATGATTTTCACCTTGGTAAATCCATCGCAAGCGTTCATGTTTTTGGACTTCTTAGGCGCGTAGCTCAGTGGTAGAGCACTACCTTGACATGGTAGTGGTCGGTGGTTCGATCCCACTCGCGCCTACCAGACCGATCAAGTAGTTAAAAAGTTGCCTCCATTCCCAGATCGGCGTTTCAGAAAAATGTGACCGCAACTCCACGCTCACACTTAATACGCTCAGCATACACTGCGCCTTCGCCATAGATGCATAGACGCACTTAGGCGCCGACTAGTAAGCGCCTACTAGGTCCCGGGGCGGGTGCTTGCTTGTTATGACAAGTGCAGGAGTTCGGAGGGAAGCCCATTGGATGCAGAGCTGCGGCGACTATCTGTTCCTACTGTCCCTTCCGTGAGGTACCAGCGAAACTTCATACAGACTTGTGTGTGTGAACTTCGTTTCCCTTCGCTTCTAGAGCTGGAAAGCAAACCCCCTGTAGGACTGCAGAAACAACTCCGCAAGGAGTATCCTCTTTATGAGGAACAGAGACATGTCGATATCGGACCACCGGGCCAAGTGAAACACGAACCTAATCGTTACGTGTTTAGGTCAAAAAATCGGAGGTGGTCGATCTCCCTTCGATCGTCCTCCATAGCTCTGGAAACTACCGCCTATAAGGACTTCGGAGACTTTACCGATCGTCTCGCGTCCATGATCGAGAAGAGCGCCGCGTTGCTGGACACCGACTTCTTTACCCGGGTGGGCCTTCGATACATAAACCGGATCCCCGTTGAGGATGGCGACCTAGAAGGCTGGATCAACGATGCGCTCGTGTTGCCGTTAACGTCAGGTGCTTTTGGGGACCTTAGTAGGTGCTTTTGCGAGGTTCAAGGGCTCACTGACTTTGGTTCCTACTCGTTTCGGCATGGTACGGATTCAGAGGATGGCAAAGTCCGGGGCTATTACCTGGACTACGACTACTTCGCCGAAAGTGTGCCGGTAGTCGAGACATCGCCATTGCTGAAAAACTTCAACGAATTAAATTTCTGTTTTTTCAGTTGGTCCCTTGGACAGAAAGCATTCGACTGGTTGGGAACGGGTACTCCGAAGAACAAGAAATAAGTAAGGAGAGATAGATGTCTGTTAGCAATGCCACGGCTCTGATGGATTCCAGACCTCCGTTTCTACCGGTGTCGGACGATGACTTTCAATTGACATCCAGAGTGGGCGGTCAGGAAAGTGAAGAAGCCGTAGCGGCACGTACCCGTCCGACTTCGGTTTCGAAGGAAACCGCCCAGATACTCCGTTTTCCGCTATGGACCTTTAAGGATGACCGATGGAAAACCAAGGCGGAGAGTGTTCCCTCTGTCATTGAAGAGCCGCGTTTCGAAGACCTGGATATCGTAGAAGCTCGAAATGTAGAACCGGCTGCTCCGTCTGACAAAGCAATCACAGAGAATTCCCGAAGGCT
>JAGTVB010000017.1 GCA_018224385.1 Gammaproteobacteria bacterium | reverse complement strand
TTCGCAAACGCATGACGGAAGCGCATGGGTTTGCGGAGTTTCAGACGCCTATTCTGACCAGCAGTTCACCGGAAGGCGCGCGCGATTATCTGGTGCCCAGCCGAACCCAGCAGGGAAAGTTCTTCGCCTTGCCCCAGTCACCGCAGCTTTTTAAACAGCTGCTCATGATGTCCGGTTTTGATCGCTATTATCAGATTGCACGCTGCTTTCGGGACGAGGATTTGCGCGCCGATCGCCAGCCGGAGTTCACCCAGCTCGACCTTGAGTTGTCCTTCGTGGACGAACAGGCGGTGATGGCGCTGGTGGAAGCCATGATCCGTGATCTGTTCGCCAAGGTAGTGGAAGTGCCTTTGCACGAGCCTTTCCCCCGCCTCACCTACCGTCAGGCAATGAGCCGCTTCGGCACCGACCGGCCGGATCTGCGTATCCCGCTGGAGTTGGTGGAGGTGGGCGATCTGATGACCACGGTAACGTTTAAGGTGTTCTCAGCGCCCGCCAACGACCCCTCAGGTCGGGTGGCCGCGCTGCGGTTGCCGGGGGGCGAGGCGCTGTCCCGCGCGTCCATAGACGAGTACACGCACTTGGTGAGTACCTACGGGGCCAAAGGGCTTGCGTACGTCAAGGTGCGCGATGCGGCCGGTGGGCGCGAAGGGCTACAGTCACCCATTGTGAAGTATCTTTCGGACCAGGCGTTGGCGGCGATCCTGGCGCGCACCGAGGCACAGAGCGGCGATATTATCTTTTTCGGGGCGGATGACGCGCGCATCGTCGATGAAGCCCTTGGCGCCCTGCGGGTGCGGCTTGGACATGATCATGGGCTGGTCGAGTACGGTTGGCGACCGGTGTGGATCACCGGCTTTCCGATGTTTGAGTGGAGCGCCGAGGAGCAGCGGTGGCTGGCATTGCACCATCCCTTCACGGCGCCCGATACGCAGAGCCTGGAGCTATTGGAGGCGGCGCCCCGTGATTGTCCTTCGCGGGCTTACGATTTGGTGCTCAATGGGATCGAGCTCGGCGGCGGATCGATTCGCATCCATCACCGCGAAATGCAAATGGCGGTGTTTCGCATCCTCGGTATCGATGAGGAGACGGCACAAACAAAGTTTGGTTTTCTCCTGGAGGCGCTCAAGTACGGCTGCCCACCCCATGGCGGCATCGCCTTTGGGCTCGATCGCCTGGCCATGGTGATGACCGGCGCCTCCTCCATCAGGGATGTGATTGCCTTTCCGAAGACGCAAACGGCGCAGTGTCCGCTCACCGGAGCGCCGGCGGTTGTGGATGACGCGCAATTGACAGAGCTGGGTATCCGTCGGCGCACCCTGCCCGGCACGTGAGGTGATCGCGGCGCCGCCTTGCAGCCGAGGGTCGATCGACGGCGTTAATGGATGCGCACGGGTGGTTCCCGACGGGCAGACGGGGCCGCTACCTTGGGCGACGCGTGGTGCAGGATGAGGCGCCATCCGTGATCGGTCAGCTGATAGAGATTGGTCGCGATCATTACCGAGTGCTGGGCAAACTGCGCGCCGTGCGAAATGTTCTCGTGTATGCAGTGCACTGCAACCAGCGCGTGGCGGGTGGTGTGACGGCCGGTGATGTGGAATCGCATTGAGGGCCCCCCAGCCAGGATACCCCTCCAGCTGCTCTCCACGGCGCGTCGCCCCAGCAAACGCGGCCCCATCGGATGAATGCAGATGATGCGCTCATCATCAGCCCAAACGTTCATCATCGCGCGCAGGTCGGCACGCTCGAAGGCGTCATAGAAGGCGGCTTCAGCAGCCTCAGGGGTGGCAAATTCTGGAGCCTTCATGAGCGAGCACAATCTGCCGGCAATCCATCGTCTCGAGCCAGCATCCATAGTAGTGAAATCTCTAACGGAACACCATCTCGGTACTGCGCCGTAATTCGCATCACTCGTTATGGCATCGCCATCGCCCACGCACGCCCTGGAAGTGCATCAACTGACGAAACATTACGCTGACGTGGTGGCTCTCGATGCCGTTAGCTTCAAAGTGAGCGCGGGGATCGTGTGCGGTTTGCTCGGTGGCAACGGGGCGGGCAAGACCACCACCATTGCCTTGTTACTGGGGCTGCTGACGCCATCGGCAGGGGAAATCCGCATTCTTGGCCACGACATAAAACGGGACCGTTACGCGGCCTTGAGCCGCATGAACTTTTCCTCGCCCTATGTGGATCTTCCGCAGCGCCTTACGGTGGCGCAGAACCTGCGCGTCTACGCGAGACTGTATGGGGTGAAGGACATTAGAGACCGCCTGGGAGTGCTCGGCGAAGAGCTTGACATCAGCCGTTTTATGACGCGGCGTTACGGCAGCTTATCCGCGGGACAGAAGACCCGGGTCGCCCTCGCCAAGGCGCTGCTGAATGAGCCGGAGTTGCTGTTGCTGGATGAACCGACTGCATCACTGGATCCCGATTCCGCCGACCGGATTCGTGTCTATCTGAAGCACTACCAACAGCGAACCTCGGCGACGGTGCTGTTGGCCTCGCACAATATGCCGGAAGTTGAGCGCATATGTGACGATGTCATCATGCTCAGATCCGGGCGCGTTGTCGATCGAGGCACCCCGCAGTCGCTCATCGCCCGTTACGGTCGTCAAAACATGGAGCAGGTATTCCTGGATATTGCTCGCCGAGCTGAGCGGCGTACGGCCGCCCAGGGCCGGAGCACCGCGTGAACGCGCTGCCTTTCGCGTTTTCCTGGTACCGCATCGGCGCTATGGTGCTTCGCTATGTCTATGTCTTGCGAAGCTCGTGGCCACGGATCATCGAACTCGCCTATTGGCCCACCGTGCAGATGATCCTTTGGGGATTCATCACGCAGTTTTTTGTCACCACCAGCACCTGGCTGGCACAGGCTTCCGGGGCGCTGCTCGCCGCCGTGCTGCTGTGGGACGTGCTGTTTCGAGGGCAGCTTGGGGTGTCGGTGGTCTTTTTCGAGGAGCTCTATTCACGAAATCTCGGGCATTTATTTGCCAGCCCGCTGCGGCCCTACGAACTCATTTTCGCCTTGCTTACCATCAGCTTCATCCGAACCGTCATCGGCGTAGGCGCTGCAGCCTGCCTTGCCATCCCTTTCTATCACTATTCGATATTTAGCCTCGGGTTGCCGTTGCTCGCGTTCTTCATGAATCTGCTGGTCCTGGGCTGGTCCATCGGGCTCGTCATCTGCGCGTTAGTGTTACGCTACGGACTTGGCGCCGAGAGCTTTGCGTGGGCGGCGATTTTTGCTGTTGCGCCGGTGAGCGGAATTTATTACCCCATTACGGTACTTCCCGAGTGGCTTCAAAGCGTTGCGTATCTGCTGCCGTCCAGCCATGTGTTCGAAGGCATGCGGGCGGTGCTGTTCGAGCAGACCTTTCGCCTCGACCTGTTCCTGCACGCGGTGGTGTTGAACATGGCATACTTAGCCCTCGGCATCGCCACCTTCCTCTACGCGTTTCGTACCGCTCGACGCCGAGGCTTGTTACTCTCAATGGGAGAATAATCGCCCGTCCCGAAGGGTGTCCGCAGCCCCCATTCCCGCACCGACACAACGCCTCAAAATAGCTCTAGGACCGAGCGGCCGGTGCGATGGGTGGTAAGAGCCCTGTTGGAGGGACGGCGAAATCCGTTAAGCGGCTTGAACCGGGATGGTATTACTGGTACGCACAATGCGATTGTCCGCATCCAGGTAAACAAGGCTGGGCTTGAAGCGCGCGACCTCTTTTTGTTCCAGACCGCAATACGCACAAATAATGATCTTGTCGCGGGGTCTTGCCTTATGTGCGGCGGCGCCGTTGATGGAAATTATACCCGAGCCTTTTTCCGCTTGGATGACATAGGTAGTAAAGCGCTCGCCGTTGGTGACATTGTAAATCTGGATCTGTTCAAACTCATGAATATTCGCGGCCCGGAGCAAATCGGCATCGATGGCACACGAGCCCTCATAATCAGGCTCGGCGTGCGTGACGCGGGCGCTGTGGAGTTTGGCCTTTAGCATTGTTATATACATTTTACCTCTTCCTCTGGATGGGCTCCACAAGGCGACAGCGGCGAATTATCGACCATCCGTTACCGCAGCGCAATATCGGTTTTCCGCGATCGAGTCCGCTTCGCTGTACCGAGCGGCATGGGCGCTAGCCAAGCGCCCGCTGCCATCGCCAGCGCCGGCCGAATCGGCGGCCAAGCATCGCCGGCAGGTTCCCACGAGGCTTGAGCGCATGGCACTGAGTATTCAGTTTTTAGGCAGCGATGGGGCGTTTTCGAGGACCGTGCTGCAGGCGCTTCTCGCGGCGGGGGGTAACGTCGTTACGGTTTGGCTGGCCGGTACGCCCGTCTCCAGCGTGCTCGCCAAGGCATCCCGAACGGCGCATTTACCACAGATTCCGGTAGCGAACCTAACCAGTTTAGGTGGAATCGCCCGGGCGTGGGGAATTCCGCTGCAGGCGATTGCCAGCGCGCGTGAGCTGCGTTGCCCGCCACCGGCAGGTATCGATCCCGTGGACATCATTTTGGCTGCGTGTTTCCCGGTGCGGCTGCCGCGGTGGCTCCGCGCGTTGCCCACGCACGGATGCTTTAATCTCCACCCTTCGCTGCTGCCCGCGTATCGCGGTCCAACCCCATTGTTCTGGCAGCTACGCGCCGGACTGCCCACAGGGGGAATGACGCTGCACGTCATGACTGAAGCGCTGGACGCAGGTGCCATCGTGGCGCAAGAAAGCCTACCCCTTCCCGCCGGGATTAGCGCCGCGGGGGCCACCCAGCAGCTTGCTGAAATCGGTGGGCGCCTGGTGGTGGGCGCATTCGCTGCACTGGAGGACGGAACGCTTCACCGCCGGCCTCAAGAGGAGCAGGAGGCAAGCTATTTTTCATGGCCAAAGGAGCGCGACTTTCACCTTTCCACCCATTGGTCGGCGGAGCGGGCATTCCGATTCATACGGGGAACCGCAGACTGGGGTCGACCGTACCCGCTGTTGTGTGGCAACTGCCGCTTTTCCATCGCCGGGACGTCAGGCTTCTCTCCGGATGCACGGCTCGATAACCCATGGGAATGGCGCGGCGCTGAGTTATGGGTTCGGTTTAGACCCGGCATTCTTCGCGCCATCCCCCTCGGGGTGCGGTAGCACGCCGGCGCGAGCGAGCTGTTTAAGAACGACCATTTAGCAGGGGAGATCAGCCAATTTCCCGGCGAGACTCAACTCCTCTTCGAAGCCGAACCCGCTCAGGTCACGCATGCGTTGCGGGTAAAGCGTGCCGTCGAGATGGTCGCATTCGTGCTGAAGCACCCGGGCATGAAAATCGTCGACTTCCCGTTCGATCCGTTTCCCGTCCGCGCCGTAGCCCGCATAGTGAATGCGCCGGAAACGGGGTACCCGGCCGCGCATGCCGGGTAGGCTGAGGCAGCCTTCCCAGTCCTCGTCGATGGCATCGTCTATCGACTCCAGTTGAGGATTGATGAGTGCGGTTCGGGGAATGGGGGGTGCATTTGGATAGCGCGCCGCAGACACCATCCCCAACACGATCACGCGCAGTTCCACTCCGATCTGGGGCGCTGCTAGGCCGACGCCGCCGCGGGCCGCCATGGTGTCGAAGAGATCTTGGATGAGTTGCTCAAGGGGCTCGGTGTCGAACACCGTCACCGCATCCGCGCGGCGAAAAAGCAAGGGATTGCCCATCCTCAGGAGTCGACGTTCCGCCATCTCTTCTCCTATTCTCCCGCTTCTCCTATTCTCCCGCTACGGTCATACGCTCGATTAGCACCGAACCGGTGCGGATGTTGCCTCGGCTATCCAGGTCCGATGCGATGCCCTGAATACCGTGAAACATTTCCCGCAGATTGCCGGCGATGGTGATCTCCTGGACGGGATATTGAATCTCGCCCCGGCTTACCCAAAAGCCGCTTGCGCCTCTGGAATAATCGCCGGTCACGAGGTTGATGCCCATGCCCATCAGTTCGGTGACGAAGAGTCCCGTATCCATCTCGCGCAACAGATCCGCCAGGTCTTTCCCGCCGGCATCGATGGTGAGGTTATGTACGCCTCCGGCATTGCCCGTAGTCTGCATTCCCAGCTTGCGCGCCGAGTAGCTGCTGAGCACATAGCCCTGCAACACACCATCGGCCACGAGGTCGCGTGCCCGGGTGGCCACACCTTCATGATCAAAGGGTGTGCTTCCGAGCCCCTTCTTGAGATGGGGCTGCTCATGGATATGCACAAAGTCGGGGAAAATGCGCTTCCCGAGATGATTCCACAGAAAGCTCGATTTTCGATAGAGATTGCTGCCGCGGATGGCGTTGACCAAGTGACCGAAGAGACTAGCGGCGATCTCAGCCACGAACAGCACGGGGACCTGCCGGGTCGAGAGCTGGCGGGCGCCGAGGCGGCGCAAGGCCCGTTCCGCGGCCTTGACGCCGACGCTTTCAGGGGATTCAAGTGCGCTCGGATCTCGGGCAACGCTATACCAATGGTCGCGTTGCATGCCAGCGGCGTCCTCGGCGATGACCGCACAACTGAGGCTATGGCGCGTGCGGGCGTAATGACCCATGAAGCCATGGGTGTTAGCGTAAACGTGCTGACTATCCGAGTGGGCAACGGTGGCACCCTCTGAGTTGGCGATGCGGGAATCGCGCTGGCGAGCCGCACCCTCGACCCTCAGGGCGAGCTCGATTGCCTGGTCCGTTGCCAGTGTCCAGGGGTGTCGCAAATCAAGATTCGGGATCACGGCTGGCATCAGCTCAGCATCGGCAAGGCCTGCGTTGGCGTCTGCGGACGTGAACCGCGCGATAGCGCAGGCGGCGGCCACGGTTTCGCGCACGGCTTGCCAACGCAAGTCGTTGGTGCTGGCCGAGCCCCGCTGCTTGCCGTGGTAGACCGTCAAGGCCAGACCTCGATCGCGGACATGCTCGATGGTGTCTACCTCGCCCAGGCGCACCGAGGCCGTCAAGCCAACGCTGGCGGTAACGGCTGCCTCGGCAGAGGTTGCGCCGTGTTGCTTGGCCTCGGCCAGCACATCGGCCACCAGCCCTCGGAGCCGATCGAGATCCACCCCCGCCGCGTGTGCTTGCGTCGTTTGAAGAGAAGTCATGGCTAATCGCTGCTCGAATTACGGGCGCAGCTCGGCGGCTTGCGAGAGTCGCAGTTCAGCCAGGGGCCGCGGACGGCCGACACCGTAACCTTGAGCGTAGTTTACCCCTATTGCCCTGAGTTCTCCCAGTATCGTTTGGTTCTCGACAAAACTGGCGATGGTTTGTTTGCCCATGACGTGACCAATGGCGTTAATCGCCCGCACCACCTCTCGATCCACCGGATCATCGAGAATGTCGCGGATGAAAATGCCGTCGATTTTCAGGATATCCACCGGCAGGGCCCTGAGGCAGGCGAACGAGGATAGCCCAGCCCCAAAATTGTCGAGAGCGAAGCGACAGCCAATGTTTTGCAGCGCGCCGATGAGCTGCGCCGTGGCCACCATGTTCGCCACGGCTGCGGTTTCGGAAATTTCGAAACCGATATGGTAGGGCGGGATGTCCATCGCCTCGAACTGACCGCGGGCAAAGTCAATGAAGTTTCCATCCGCCAGTGAGCCGCTTGATAGGTTGATAAGGAACAGCCGGGCATCCTGTAGCGCGCAACGATGACCTGCGAGCCAGGCGAACGTGGTGGCGATGACCCAGCGGTCCAGGGCGACGGCTAGGTTATAGCGTTCAGCCGTCGGCAGAAAAGCCCCGGGGGGAATGAGCGCTCCTTGTTCGTCTTCCATTCGCAGGAACAGCTCATAACAGTGGGCCGGGGTGGCCTTGCTGTCGATCGGGATGATCGGCTGACAAGCCAACGTGAAGCGATTCTCATGCAGCGCCTGCTGAATCCGAGCAATCCACTGATCGTCGCGGCGCCCTCCACCCTGGACCGCTTCGGCATTGTGGATATGAATGCGGTTGCGGCCCTGTCGCTTGGCGGCGTAACAGGCGAGATCCCCGGCGTTTAATACCTCGGTGACGTTGTGACTGTCCGCCGTGATCCCGACCAAGCCAATGCTTGCCCCGATTCTGAAGCTCTGGCCCTCCCAGACAAAACGAAACCGCTCCACCGTCGCGCGCAGCGCATTGGCAACGCGGGTGGCCTGTTTTAGCGAGCAGCGCTCCAGCAACACAGCGAATTCGTCGCCGCCGAGGCGAGCAAGGGTATCGCGCTTTCTCACCCGGTGCAGCAACAGAGCGGCGAGCTGCTGTAGCAGCGCATCGCCAGCCATGTGTCCGCAGGTGTCGTTGATGCGCTTGAACTGATCCAGGTCGAGATAGCACAGCGCATGGGCCGAGCGATCGGCGCGTGCGGTATCGAGTACGCGTTGCAAGCGCTGCTCCAGTTCGCGCCGGTTGACGAGTCCGGTAAGGGCGTCGTGGCTGGCGTCGTAGGAAAGCTGTTCCGAAAGCTGATGCGCTTCGGTGATGTCCTGGCAAACGACCAAAACAGTGGGCTGGTTATCGATGTCCGTGACCGCGCGGGCGGTTTCCCTCACCCAAAATCGCGTTCCGCTCTTGCGCTGCTTCTCCGTCTCCCACCGATGCACGGCACTGGGATTGTCCATGCAGGCTCTGAGCTGCTCGGCGATCTCCAGCCCTTGCTCGGCAACATGAATTGCGGTGAGCGGTTGCCCCACAAGCTCCTCGACGCGATAGCCGAGCTCCTTGGCGCCAAAACGATTCACCGAGCGGATGGTCCCTAACGGATCGACGGTAAAGAGCATGACCGGATTGTTATCGTACAGAAACCGGTAGCGATTATCGCTGGCGCGAAGGGCCTCTTGGATACGCTGACACTCATTGCGCTCTTGTCGCGCGAGGTCGCACAGCCACGCATTCTCGGCGAGCAGGCGTTGCCTATCGACGGCGTCGCCGACGATGGAAAACAACCAATCGAGGCTCGGCGGCTGATCTGGATAAACGCGATGCAGGTCCGCGAGCACCTGCCGATACGGCGCCACCGGCGCCAGCCAGATCATGGCCACCAAGCTCACCTGCGGCGCGTGCAAGCACGAGAGCAGCTGAGCCGCATCGCTCTCGGGCAGCCCGGCATCGAGCAACGCGATATCGAAACGGCGCTGATGCAGCCTGTCCGCCGCGTGTTGGGCGGTATCGGCCTGTTCCACGCGGTAGCCACGCTCGGTAAAAGCCAAGCCAAGTGTTTGGCGAATACTGGCATCGGTGGCGACGATGAGAACGCTCAGATGTTGGCGGCGCGTGCGCCGGTTCGGTGCCGCCCGCAGGGGCGGCCTGCCGGTGGCGGGGGCATGCTTGGCGCGTTTCATAGA
>JAGTVB010000016.1 GCA_018224385.1 Gammaproteobacteria bacterium | reverse complement strand
GGCTTCGGGTTTGCCCGCCGACCACTTGGCGAGCCGAGCCGAAATCGAGCAGCACAGGGCTATCATCCTTGCGGATGAAGATGTTGGCCGGCTTGATATCGCGGTGGATGAGATTCACCGCATGGACGGCTGTCAATCCGTCGAGCAAAGGAAAAATCAGCTGGAGGAGTGTTGCCTCGTCGCGAAAGCGGGGATCAGCCAGTTTTGCCGCCAGGCTTTCGCCCTCCTCGTAGCGCATGACCATGTAGGCGGTGTTGTTCGCCTTGAACACCGTGTAGACCTGCACGATGTTTTTGTGGCTGAACTGCGCCAGTATCTGGGCTTCTTCGAGGAACCTCTCCAGCCCCCACTGGTACATGCTGCTGCGGTCATCGGCCACCGGATGCAGCATCTGGTCGGCCGCGCGCACGGCCAGGTCGATCGGCAGGTATTCCTTGATCGCGACCCAGATCTTGAGATTCCCGTCCCACGCGAGGTAAGTGATGCCAAAGCCACCCTGCCCGAGGACGTCTTCCATCCGGTACCAGAGCAGCCTGTAGCCGGGCGGCAGTGCATTGCGATGCACCTGGGCGCTCATGGATTCCGAGCCGTTAAAGAGACACGCAGAGTCTATCCCTCATCGTAACTTTCGTAATGATACCGGCTGGGAGCGCGGGTGGCAGCACTTGCGCCGATACGCTGCGGGCGCGCCTTGGCGTAGCTTGCGCAAAGCGCCTGGCGAAGGTCCGTCCGGCGCGGCGAAAGGGCCCGTAGGGGGCGGTCTAGGAAGACCGCCCCGGCCATCAGGCCAAGGAAGGCCTGTTGGCCGGCCCGCTGAGACGGACGATAAGACCGCAGCCCGAAGCGCCAAGCAAGCGCCGCCAAGACGCGCCGCCTTGAAGCGCCATTTGCCCAGGCACGCTCGACCGGCGGCGCTTGGGCGGGTCGGCGCCAAACAAACACGCCGAACGGCGACCAATCGGCGCCCGATCGGGTATTATCTTTGCTCGGCGTTTACGCTGAGAACGCCCCAAGCGGCATGATTTCTTCGCCTGATGGCGCTGACACAAAACACCATCTCAGAATCCCCAAATGTCATTGATTTCGCTCACCAATGTATCTCTAGCCTACGGCCATCACCCATTGCTCGCGCAGGTGGCGTTTCGCATCACGGCCGGTGAGCGGGTCTGCCTGGTGGGCCGTAACGGAACCGGCAAATCGACGCTGCTTCGGGTTATCAGCGGTGCCGCCGCTCCGGATGACGGCGAGGTCTGGCGCAAGAGCACCCTGCGGATCTCCCATTTGGAGCAGGAGGTGCTGGTCGATACCGCAGATACCGTCTTCGATGTGGTGGCTTCCGGAGTCGGCGAATTGGGGGCGCTTTTGTCGGAATATCACGCGGCCGCGCATCAGTTGGGCAATGCCGACCCGGCATCGCTGCAGCGACTCGCCACCCTGCAGCATCGCATCGACGCACTGCACGGATGGAACATCAATCAAAAAGTCGAATCCGTGCTGAGTCGCCTTGCCTTGCCGGCAGATCTGCCCGTGACCGCGTGCTCGGGCGGCATACGCCGGCGCGTTATGCTGGGCCAAGCGCTGGTCAGCGAGCCCGATCTGCTGCTGCTGGACGAGCCCACCAACCATATGGATATCGCTTCCATCGCCTGGCTGGAAAATTTCCTGCTGTCCTTTCAAGGAGCTTTGATCTTCATCACCCATGACCGAACCTTCTTGAAAAATCTCGCCACCCGAATCGTCGAGCTGGATCGCGGTCAGCTGACGTCTTTCCCAGGCAGTTACGCGCATTATCTGCAAAAAAAAGAGGAGCTCTTGGAGCTCGAGGAGAGAGCGAATGCCAAGTTCGACAAGAAGCTGGCGGAGCACGAAGCCTGGATACGCCAAGGCATCAAGGCGAGGCGAACGCGAAATGAAGGCCGGGTGAGAACCCTGCTGGCCATGCGAGGCGCCCGCCGGCAACGCATCGGCGCCCAGGGTAAGGCGAGCCTCGACGTCGATAGCGGGGACCTGTCCGGTAAGCTGGTGGCGGACCTTAGGCATGTGAGCTATCGGTATGGTGATCAGTGGATTATCCGCGACTTCTCCACACGCATCCTGCGCGGTGACCGGGTCGGAATCATGGGGCCAAACGGCTGCGGTAAGACCACGCTGTTGAAGCTGATTCTGGGCGAGTTAACTCCCCAGGCCGGACAGGTGATCACGGGAACTCGACTGCAGCTCGCCTATTTCGACCAGCAAAGAAGGCAGCTGAACCCGGAGAAAACAGTGCGGGACAATCTTAGCGAGGGCCGAGACTATGTGACCGTTCGCGGGCATTCGCGGCACGTCATCAGCTACCTCAAGGATTTTCTATTTCCTCCGGAGCGCATCGACTCGCCGGTCAAGATCCTGTCCGGGGGCGAACGGAACCGGTTGCTGCTCGCGGCGCTGTTGGCGCAATCAACGAATATGCTGGTGTTGGATGAACCGACCAACGATCTCGATGTGGATACTTTGGAGCTGCTCGAAGATCTGCTCGCGGATTACGAAGGCACACTCTTGCTGGTCAGCCACGACCGCAGTTTTCTCGACAATGTGGTCACCAGCACCATCGTATTCGAGGGCGACGGAGAGGTGGAGGAATATGTCGGAGGCTACGAGGATTGGCAGCGTCAACGAAAACGCCCCTTGGCTGCACCAGAACCTGCCGCTTCGCCAAAACGCGACAAAGACAGGCGAGCGGCACCGCAAAAGGTAACCACCGAAGCCGCTGTCCAGAAGCAAAAGCTCAGCTACAACGAGCAGCGGGAGCTGGCAGCGCTGCCGGCGCAGATTGAGGCATTAGAGGCGACGCTGCACCAGCTCGAGCAGCAGGTGGTTCAGGGCGAATTCTATCGGCAGGATAAACAGAATATCAGTGCAACCTTAGCCGAGCTGGAAAAGATGCGCACCGCCGTGCGCCAAGCGTACGAACGCTGGGAGCAGCTGGACCAAATTGCATTGGGTAACTGACCCGCATCACGCGATGACCCGTGGACAACAACAGTCGTCGACAGACGCTCCTAATCTAAGAACGCGATAACTGCCATAACTCTCGCGAGCGCACCATCAGTGGGGCCAAGTGCGGTCGCTCACAAAGCGGCCTGTGAGAAATCATTTCAAGAATCACGGCGGCCTTTTTCTTCGCAGTACCCCAGCCGTAACATACCCTTGCCGAAACGCTCGGCCGCCTTGTCGAGGACGGCATAAAGAGATTGCTCGCGCTGCCTGTCCCGGATCTCCGCAAACAGGCCGAGCTGGCGGTAACGCTCGATGTCCCATCCCGATAAGCCGACACCTATCAGTCGCACCGCCCGGCCGGCGTAGCCGCTCTCCTCGTAGAGCGACCAGGCGGTCTGAAAAATCATGCGATCGCTGCTGGTCGGTTGTTCCAGCCTACACTGCCGGGTGTGGGTTTCGAATCCCTTCAGACGGATCTTCAACGTGACGACGATCCCCTGTAATCTCTTCTGGCGGGCGATGTAACCAACCTCAGCCGCCAGCCGGCGAAGCCGATCGCAGAGGACTGCATTTTCACAGGTATCTTCGCCGAAAGTGTGTTCTTTGGAGATCGACTTCCTGGTTTCTCGAATGTCGACCACATCGGACGAGAGGCCCCACGCCTGTTGGTGGAGCCGCAGCGCGCTTTTCTTGCCTAAGTCGTATTGGAGCCGTTCCAGCGGCACGGCCTGCAACTGCTTCACCGTGAAAATGCCGAGACGCTCGAGGACCGCGAGGGTCTTGGGCCCGACACCGCCCAAACGCGATACGGGAAGCGGCGCAAGGAACGCCCTCACCGCTTGCGGGAACACCACGGTGAGCCCGTTCGGCTTGCGTATTTCCGATGCAAGCTTTGCGATCAAGCGGTTCGGTCCGATACCAACGGAAGCGGTGAGCCTCACGCCAGACTGGATCGCCGCCTTAGCGCGGCGGCCAATTTCCTCGGGGCCCCCGATGAGCTTCTCTAAACCTGAAATGTCCACGTAAGCTTCGTCAATGGATACGGGTTCCACCAGTGGGGAGATACCGTTCAAGAGGGCCATTACCTGCTTGGACACAGCCGCGTAACGGGCCATATCCGGGCGCAGATAGACCGCGTGGGCACAGCGTCGATAAGCCTCGGAAATAGGCATCGCGGATCGAATGCCGAATACCCGGGCCTCGTACGAACAGGTGGCCACCACCCCGCGGTGGCCGGGCTGCGCACCGACCACCACCGGCCGGCCCCGATATTGCGGGAAATCACGCTGCTCAATGGAGGCAAAAAACGCATCCATATCCACATGCATGATGTAGCGCTCGGGCATCACTGGATTGTCTATCACCGAGCATCCTCAGAAGCGGTCTTGATCGTGCGCCGCGGCTGACCCACCCCACTGCGCTAACAGCCGTACCGGTCGCGTTTTGAGAAACGGTCAGCGGCAAGGACCAGCAATGACCTTTGGTGTCGTGTAATCCTGTGCGCAATAGGGCGGTGATCAGCGCCGCCGTTTTCCAAATCAGCGTCTTAAAGCGTCGACGCGAGCAAAAGTTGACAACTCTAATTCGGTGTTCGTATAGTGAGAACAGGGATGTTTGTCAAACACAAGGAAGGATATTTGTGATGAAAAAACTCTCATTGGCGGCGATGATGGGGGTGCTGCTCGTGGCACCGGCGACACAGGCCCAGGAGCAGGGCGAAGCCGCAAACAGTACCGGCTGCGGTGCGGGAACCATCCTCTTTGAGGGGCAAAAGGGCGTTGCCCCGCAAGTGCTCGCCGTGACGACCAACGGCACGTCCGGCAACCAGACATTTGGCATCTCTTCCGGGACGCTCGGCTGCACCCAAGACGGCGTCATCAAACCCCCCGCTGAAGTGCGCATGCTGCTGCTGTCCAATCTCGATAACCTCGCCCGAGACGTGGCCCGAGGTGAAGGCGAAACGGTCCAGTCCCTGGCGCAGCTCATGGCCATCGAGGAGTCCGACAAGAAGCATTTCTTTGCGACGCTTCAGGCCAATTTCGGGCGTATCTTTCCGAACGCCAAGGTGACGGCCGATGAAGTTTTTGTCGCAATGCGGGCAGTGATGGCCGAGGACACCAGACTTAGCCAGTACGTCGCCTGACCCGCAGCTCGCGATTCAAGCCTTAAAAATACCGTCTATCCTCGCCCTGATCCCGGCGCTGGGTGTGCTGATCGCGGCGGCACCCGCGCCGGCCGCAGCCGGTTACCTCGAGGAACTGGTTACCCAGGCCCGGGCCAAGCGTCTTGCTGAACGTCGCGAGTGGCTGGTGCTCGGACATTACCGCCGCGATAATCTGAGCGGCTCGGCTTACACCAGCCGGATCGACAGTGAGGCGTTTTTTAACGCCCCAAATGGCAAGACCAGCCCA
This sequence comes from Gammaproteobacteria bacterium, assembly GCA_018224385.1. Lineage (GTDB taxonomy): Bacteria > Pseudomonadota > Gammaproteobacteria > HK1 > HK1 > JAGTVB01. The sequence goes on along the minus strand of JAGTVB010000016.1, from coordinate 854 downwards.
CAGGCGGAGCTGGAGGCCACGCTGGCGGCCTTTTTCGATCCAGATGGGTCGCGCAACGCCCAAGGCGAGCACCCGCAGTGCGTTTTTGTTGCCCGCTATGCTTGGCTCAAATCGGCGCTGCACTTTGCTGCCGAGCGATTGCCCGAGCGGCAATGCCGGCCCTTTCAGCAGTGGTTTGCCACCATCGCCGCCAAGCAAGTCACGCTCGTCTTTCCGGCAGCTTACCTCAACAACCCCTCGTCCATGTTTGGCCACACGCTGCTTCGCCTCGATCGGGCCAGGCAGGACGAACGCAGCCGCTTGCTGTCGTACGCCGTGAACTACGGGGCCGATACCGGCACCGACTCCGGTCTGATGTTCGCTATCTATGGCTTGACCGGCGGCTACCGCGGCAGCTATTCACTCCTGCCCTATTATCAAATGGTTCAAAGGTATAGCGACTTTGAAAACCGAGACATCTGGGAATACCAGCTCAGTTTTACCGAGACGGAGATTAGGCGGCTGCTCGAGCACCTGTGGGAACTGCGCAAGCAGTACGCGGATTACTTTTTCTTTGATGAAAACTGTTCCTATCAGCTCCTGTTCCTATTGGACGCCGCCCGTCCCGAACTGAACCTCACCGACCGGTTCCGCCTCTACGCAATCCCCATCGAAACCGTGCGCGCGGTGCTCGAGCACGAAGGACTGATGAAGCGCGCCGTGTTCCGCCCTTCCAAGCGGACGCGGATCGAGCACGGACTGGGCCTGCTGGGTCGCACCGAGCGCACCTTGACTGCGCGCCTTGCCGCTGGAGAGGTTCAACCGGACCATCCCCTGGTGCGCGCGCTGGCGCCGCAGAGGCGAGCCGAAGTTCT
>JAGTVB010000015.1 GCA_018224385.1 Gammaproteobacteria bacterium | reverse complement strand
TGTCAGCCGATTTACCCGAAGCGATACTTTTATTTTTCGATTTATCTGATGCTACATAGTCGGTTTCATCCTCAATAACTTTCGTGGCTTCAATAACATCACGTACTTTTTTGAAAATACTTTTAGGTATTATCCCTTTTGCTAGCCAGCTCAGCGAACAGCGAAAATGTGTCGTCCTCCGGAGTGGGTGCCGGCGCGTCAGCCATTTCCTCCAGGTAGGCCCGAAACTGCGCTATCAGCGTTTCTTTTGCTGCTTGATCCATACCGCCTCATTCATTGGGCTCATCCGGTTGCTCGGTCAGCGCCTGAGCAAGCGCCCGCTGCAGCAGCTCCATACTCGGCCTACCCGTATCTCGAACGGGTGCCAGGCCCTCCAGCAGCTCCGCCGGTGAGGGTGGCTCGGCATGGAAAAGCTGGTAGTGCAGGCGGTCGCGGCGGGTTTGAATAGCTTCAAACGCGCTTCGGATGGTCTGGAAGCGCTCTGGGGCTCGCTCCGGTGGGTACCGCCGCACCTGGCGCAGGTAGGCCTTCTTGATCTGCGTGTCATCAGCGGTCTCCGGCACATCCAGCACCTGAAACGGATTCGTCATTTGGACCTCTTCTTGGGCAAAAGGATAGGCGGCAACTCCCCTTCCCCCTGCAGCTGATCGGCGATAAGGTCGAGAACATCACGGGGATCGTCGGTTTCCAACAACTCCATGAGCTCTCCGAACGCCTTTTTGACGTCCGCGGGCATGGGCGGCATCCCTCCTGGCAAGAACCTCGGGAGGCCCAGGAATTCCTCGATAAGAGCAATAGTCTCTTGATCCTCCGCTGCTACTGCCGCTTCGAGAGCGGACTGTAGCTGCAACCCCTCAATCATGGATAAACGCGCCTCACGGCCTTGGGTCCGACCGAACACGCGATAGAAGAGGAAGTTCGGGTGCTCACCAAAACGGCGTAGCGCCGCATCGGCGTAATCGACAACTAAGCGATAGTGGCCAGCCGTTTTCAGGGCGGCGAGAATAGCGCGAAACTCCTGTTGCGAGAATCCCAGTCCGGCGGCGGCCTTCAATGGTGTCCGCAAACCTTCGAGGATCTGTGGGATTTCCTTGACCCCGTCATCCACGTAGCGGTGCAGCAGCTCCGCCAGCGTTACGATATCTTTCGTCGGGGTCGGCACCCGCGGGCCCTTTATTCGACCATAGAGTTGGCTCAATAGCCGTTGGGCGAAACCAAGGCGACGACCATCCACCAGCAACCGAAATTGAGCCAGCAGTCCGCCGCCAAGAAGTTGCAGCCCCTGCTGCACTAACGCCTCACCTGCTTGCTCTGCACCCTGCGCCAGCGCCAAAAATCCTTGATTTAGTTTTATGATCCCAAGGTGATCGGCATCCCGTGCATGCTGCTCCACCAGCGCAAGTTCCCGCTCGGCCGCAGCATACTTACCGGCCTTCAGCTGCTTGCGGGCGTGGGCCAGGTGACACGAGATCAGCAGATTGCGGGCGTGCGGATTGATTGGATCGCGTTCCAGCAGCGTGCCGGCAAAGGCCGCCGCCTTCTTAAAGGCACCGCGTCGATAAGCACCCATGCCCGCCACCATGAGCACCTCCGCGTCCTCGGGAAACTGGCGAACCGCCAGTTCCGCCCAGCGGTCCTGCGCCTGCCGGTCCTCATCTTTGCGGGCGAGCGCCATGAGCTTAAGATAAGTTGGCTTGTCCTGGGGGTCGAATTCTAGGCTTGCCTGCAGAAGCTGTTTAACTTCCTGTTCCGCTTCGTCCCCAAAGCCGTCACCGGGCGACTCGGCCGCTAAGTCGGCCATATGGCGAAGAATCAAGGCCGCCTTCAGGGCATCATCGTCACCAAGGTTATTCGCTGTAAGCCGCCTTACGCAATCACGCCAATAGCGGTTGGCGCGCGTGGGATCAGGCCCGCGCTCTGCGGCTAAGGCCTGTATGCGCAGGCGCTCGAACGCCGACAAGGAACCGAAGCGCTTCTCGAAAGCAGACAGGCTCTCGGGCGCGTGAGGCAGTAACTCCAGGCAGAATCGCCGCAGGTGGGATGGTTCGATAGGCGTGCTCATGTCCAGGGCGGAGCGCAACAATACTTGGGCATTGCTCTGCCTGGCATTCCGTAATCGTCGTAGCAGGTCAATTTGCTCCTTTCCCCAGCCCTTCAATGTCAAGACGAGCTCGTGTGCCACCTCGGATCTGTGGGAAAGAGCATCCAGTAGCATGCTGTCCTCCAGGGCCGCGACGCGCACCACCTCGACGAAGGGGGCGAAGGGGGAGTCCGCTGGCACGCGATCGAGCTGCGCAAGGGCAATCTGTGGTTCGCTCGCGAGACTGCCCATCCCTTGCAAGATTGCGCGTAACTCCCGGTAAGGTGAACGGAAGGGGATAGCTTTGAGGCTATCCTTCATGGCGGCGTCATCGCCGCAGCAATAGGCGCGCATGGCGGCAAGCATGCTGTCTCGCTGCTCCACGAGCGAAACTTCGCCGGATAGATCGGTGATATCCTCTACCTGACCACATACCAGCAGACCGGCCAACCGAGACGCCAGCCTTTGGCCCGCTGGTCTCTCTCGAAAGGCCGCATCCGCCTCGGTAAACTGCCTCATGCCCTGGCCAACGCGACCTGCTTGTAACAACCAATCGATATAGCGCTCCACATGGCGCTTACCACAGAGATTGGCCATGTTCTCCCACAGGGCCGCCGCCTCGTTGTGTAAACCCTTGGCCGCCAGCTGCTCGGCCCGCCCTAAATAAGCGTCAGCGAGGGCTTCCCGCCACTCAGGCCGCTGCTCCTGCTTCAGGAGCTGTTTATACTGGTCCATCGCCTGGCGAAAGCGGCCGGCTCGCAACTGGGATTTCGCCTGGACCGCGAGCGTATCAATGCTTTGCTGACCGGGCCGCGGCTTGCGTTTCTTGCGCATGGGGCGCCTTCTTGTATGAAATTGATATCGGGAAGATTTTTATTGTGACACATTCCGCAGATCCATTTAAGCGCCAGCCAGCCCGCCCGCAAATTGAGTATTCAGCCATAATTATCGTTTCATCAGTATTACCCTTCAGAGGATACGACCGTGCCCCGAATCACTAGGCAGTCACTCGCCTTGCCGCCCCAGCCAATACGATGTCCTTAGCCAGAACATCGAATTTTTCGGGTTCGGGCGAACGCTGACATGGGTGCGGGTAGCTGCGCTTGCCGGCGGTCATCCTTGAGTGGGGCGCTCGGTACCCCAAGCGACCCGCCGGCGGTAGGCTGCTTGGCGGAGAAAACAACCTAGGGCAAACCACTGCTGCGCCGGAGTTCATCCGCCAGCAGCCGGCTGATTCGGCAAACGCTCGCAAAGTCATGGATATCCCTCTCCAGCAGCGGAATGCGGTAGCGACGGATCGCCGCGAACGTGTGCTCGATTTCCCGAAGGTACTCTGCCTCCTGCTCGCGCCGCCTATTGAAAAATTCCCCCTCGACATCCCTTGGCAACAGGCGGTTTATCACCATCGCCGCCACCGGAATGTCAAAGCGGCGCAGCATCCGCAGGGCTTTGCGGCTTTCCAGGATGGGCAGCCGCTCGGGAATTAGGACCAACAGGAAGGCGCTCAGGGTGTCATCAAGAAGAAGGCGCCGGGCACGATGAAATTTTCTTCGCCGTGCGAGCAGTAGGGCGCGGATCTGGGAAGCGGAGTCGCCTGAGCGGCGCTCGGGTTCGTGGTCGATAGATGCAAGCTCGTCCCCGTTTGGCTTGCGTGCGCCAAGCTTGGCCAGTAGGCTTGCAAAATGCCGGGACCGCTCGTGATGCGCCAACATGCCATCGCTCCAAGCGGCCATGACCTCGGGTAACGATAGCAGGCGCAGCGTATGGCCGGTCGGCGCCGTATCAAAAACCACCAGATCGTACCGGTCCAGCCCCTCGGCCATCAGCTCGGCAACGCGTTCCAGCAGGGCGGCTTCCGCCGCGCCGGGCGCGTCACGGGCAAGCTCCATCTGGCGATCGATTTCCCGATAAAGCTCAGGTCTGACCAAGCGCCGCATGTTGCGCTTTACCGCATCGATAAAGCGATTGGTCTCTGTCTCGGGATCGATTTCCAAGCCGACGAGGTTGGCCGCCAACGGCATTTCCCGAGATCCAATGGGCCGGCTAAAGATATCGCCGAGAGAGTGGGCCGGATCAGTGGAGACAATCAAACAAGACTTCCCCTGCTCGGCCCCCATACTCGCTAGCGCCGCAGCGATGGTGGTTTTGCCCACGCCCCCTTTGCCGCCCACGAACAGAAAGCGTCGGTTCAAGAGGTCGAGCACAATATGACCCGCAAGGCTGAAGCCGAGCGCTCAGCAGCAGCGGAAGTGGTCTAGTGGCGAATGTTCCATACCCATGCGCCGGTGCCAGTCATGGAAACGCTCGAGCAGGAGGGGCTGCAGCTCCAAGGTGAAATACGCGGCTGGGTTGGGGATCCCCAGCATCTCTGCAAAAACGAAGAGCATGAACAGATCATCCTCGTCGCGCTTCGCACGCGCGATGGCGCCCCGGTAGGGAGCGCGGTAATACTCCTCGGCCGCGGTCTCAAGCTGCTGCACTGCCCGGCGAAAGCCGCCCGCCGGTGATGCGTGCTGTCGTTTCTTATGCGTCATACCGTACTAACGCGATAAACCCCGCCCCCGGCGCCCGCGCTCTGCCAACCCCCGTGTGTTGCGAAAGGCGAACGCACGGGCCATTCGTCACTCCACCGGACCCGCCGCCCTGATCAGCCGCTGGCGCGCGCGCATGAATGCTGATAAAGACTCCAGCGCCACCAGAATGGCCGCAATCAGAATCACTGCATCGAGCCCCAGCAGCAGCCATTGGCTTGCGCGGTAAAAGTCCAGCAGCTGATAAACCAGGGCGAGAATGGTCATCGTCAACAAGAAAATGAGTGGCAGCAAAGTGTACCATGCAGGACGCTCCAGCTGCACCAACATCACGCTGATCACCAGCAGCGTGAGACCGGCGAGCAGCTGATTGGTGGTACCGAATAGCGGCCATAGGATCAGGCCGCCACCACCGGAAGCCCCCCCGGCGCCGAAAGCCAGCGCCAGGCAACAGCTTACCGCCACCAGCGTTGCCAGGTAGCTGTTGGTCAGCCACGGCAGATCATAGATATTGCCCCACTCCTGGATGATGTAGCGCTGCAAGCGCACCCCGGTGTCCATGGTCGTACCGGCGAACAGCACCGCCATGACGGTGAGCAGGGTAACCGCGAATTCCCTCGGCAGTCCGAGGCCGCCGGCGATGACGTTGGCACCGCCGTTGACGAAGGCATCGAGACTTCCGCCACCGAACTTGCTGTAGAGCCCTTCCCACTCCGCGAGGGTGGCAAACCCGGCCGTGGTCACCACAATGGTGGCAAGCGCGAGCGATCCTTCGCCGACGGCGCCAAGATAGCCGACGAAACGGGCGTCGGTCTCCTTGTCGAGTTGCTTGGAGGTCGTCCCCGAGGAGACCAGGCCGTGAAATCCAGAAACGGCCCCGCAGGCGATGGTGACAAACAGCAAGGGAACCAGAGGCGGCGTACCCTCGGGAAGATTCGTGTTGAACGCCGGCGCAACGATGTTGGGGCTGAGGATCACGACCGCCACATAGAGCACGCCGAGCCCTACGAACAACTGCAGCCCATTGATGTAATCCCTCGGCTGCAACAGCAGCCAAACAGGAAGGAGAGAAGCGAGCGTCGCGTAAATGAACAGTATCAAGATCCATTGCGCATGCGCCGCCAGACCGAGGGTGCCGTCGGTCAATGCGATGGGGATGAAGTCGCCGAGATAGACAGTAACATAAAGTGTGATCACACCGATCAGCGATGGCCACAGCAGTCCGACACCGCGCCGGTAAATCAAATAGCCGATCACCAGCGCCACCGCGATGGCACTCCAGGCCGGCAGCACGCTGCTGGGGAAACTGACAAAAAGTTTAGCGATGGCCACTCCGAATACCGTGTTGACCATCAACAGCAATAGAAAAATCACAATCATGAAAACGCTGCGGGCGCGAACCCCAACCACATCTTCGGTCAGGGCACCGATGGACCGAGCCTTGTTGCGCACGCTTGCCCAGAGGGCACCGAGATCATGAACGCCGGCAAAGAAAATCGTGCCGAGCACTACCCACAAAAATGCCGGCGCCCAGCCCCAAATCACGGCGATCGCGGGCCCAATGATCGGCGCCGCACCCGCCACCGATGTGAAATGATGCCCCCAGAGCACGAATTTATTGGTGGGCACATAATCGACGCCATCCTCCAAGGTATGGGCCGGGGTGGCGAAATCCTCTGACAGCCGATAAATCCGCTCGGCGATGAACCGCGAATAAACCCGATAGCCAACGGCAAAAGCCGCTAATCCGCCAACGGCCAATAGGATTGCGCTCATAATGCCCGCTGCCCACTTCAGAAGCCAGAATCATAGGGTAGCGAAAATGCTACCTCACGCTTTGCCAAGTGTAAAAAGGGATCCCCCCTTCACAACACGTTCACCCCGTGCCGGCAATCGATGACCACTTGCCGCGCACCAGTATGCGCTTCAGTTGCCGGAAGTGAGTAATGCGGCGCAGCATCGGGGGGTCCGGCGCGGCATAGTATCGCCCTGATCGAGCGGCAGGACAGCGGCTATGGTGAAAAATGCACGCAACAGACGCGGCGAAACACGAGCGATACCCTTTAGAAGCCGCAGATTGTTTGAAGTCAACGGCTCCTGGTATGTTGCGCTTCGCGGTGAGTTACCCAAAGGCCCGTACGAGAGCAAGCAAGAGGCCGCCGCCGAACTTGTCGAGCTGCTGCGGCGGGAGGCCATGTTCGGGCACGCAATCTGGCGTTAGCATTTCAGCAACGAGCCCCATCGAGGGCGTTTGCCGCCAAGGCAGAGCCAAGGCGTGGGCGTCGTTCCCTCGTAGACCCCCTGCACCACGAAGTCATGGCCCGCTTGCGCACAGTGAACCATACCGGATACCGTTAACGGCATAGAGCCAACGCGCAGCGCATGCATGAGATATTGGGTCAGCGCGGTACTGCTTCTGCTACTACTACCGCTTTTCATCGGCGCCTATGCCTACTACCGCGCCAGGCAAGCCGAGCCCGCGTACTCCGGTGAGCTGATCATCCCCAGCCTCCGGCAACCCGTGACGGTGCGGTTTGGCCCCCATGCCATACCTCATTTAGAGGCGCAATCTCAGGAGGACCTGTTCCTCGCCCAGGGCTACATCGTGGCCTCGGAGCGCATGTGGCAAATGGACTTGATGCGAAGGCTCGCCCGCGGCCGGCTCGCCGAAGTCTTCGGCAAAGAGGCCATCCCCGTCGATCGTTTGTTTCGTACCCTCGGACTGGAACGCGCCGCACGGCGCAACCTCGCGGCGCTAAGCGCGCCCACGCGCCGCTACCTCGAAGCGTACGCGCGCGGTGTCAACGCCTACCGCGAGCACAGCCGAGGCCGACGCCCCCTTGAATACCTCATCGCCCGCTTCGATCCTGTGGAATGGGGACCGATCGACAGCATTGCCATCGGGGAATACATGACGTTTATGCTCTCTTCCAATTACCGCGAGGAGCTTGCCTATCTGCGCCTCGCGCAGCGTCTTGGGAAGCAGCGTGCGCTCGAGTTGTTTCCCACCGATGAAGGCATACCGGCGCCGGACGATGCGCGGCACCTGCCGGACTATACCCATATCCTCCGGCTGTGGGAACCGTACACGAGATTCGCGCGGCATTGGGGACTACCCCAGCCGGGCCCGGCGAGTAATAGCTGGGCGGTGGCCGGAAGCCGTTCGCAAAGCGGCCTACCGCTGCTCGCCAATGACCCTCATCTGGCACCCTCCATGCCCAGCATTTGGTACGAACTCGAGCTACAAGCGCCCGGCTACCATGCCGCAGGCACCAATTTGCCGGGATTACCCTTTGTTCTCATCGGCCACAACGAAGACCTCGCCTGGGGGCTCACCGCCACCCTAGCCGATACTCAGGATATCTTCGTGGAGCGCGTGACCGCGGATGGCCTCGCGGTGGAGCGCCCCGGTGGACAAATGGAACGCATTGCCGTGCGCCGCGAACCGCTTAAGGTCAAAGGCCAAAGTAAGCCGGTGCAGGCTTCAATTAGGGAAACTTCAAACGGCGTTATCCTCAATGATGTGCTCGGCCTACGGAGCATTCCCGGACACGAGCTTGTCGATTTGGATACCCCTTACTTGCTCGCGTTGCGGTGGAACATCGAGCTGCCGGACCGAGGCTTTGACGCCGCCTACGGTCTGAATAAAGCATCCACCGTCGGCGAGGCGCGCGCGGCGCTTCGCCATCTTGTCCACGCATCCCAAACCGTGCTTATCGCCCACCGCGACGGAACCATTGCCTGGCAGATAACAGGCGCACTGCCGCTGCGACGCAAGGGGCTCGGCACCTTTCCCGCGCCCGGCTGGACCGGAGACTACGCATGGGACGGCTATGTTGATCGCCGCCGCAATCCGAGTGTGGAAAACCCGTCCAACGCAATGTTGGTAACGGCCAACAATCGCACCCTTCCCCTCGACGCGCCGGTTCATGTCAGCCGTTCCTGGGAACCGCCGTACCGCGCCCAGCGAATCGAGGAGCTATTGGCTGGCCAGGTGAACCTCACTGCGGAAACATTCGCGACTATTCAGCTCGATCGCGAGAGTATCGAAGCGCGCCACTGGATAAGCGCGCTGCGCGCCATCGCACCAGAGCTCGAGGCCGTCGATCCGACCGCGATGGCGATCGCCAAAGCCTATCTGCTCGACTGGAACGCAACCTTCCATCCCGACAGCCGCTCGGCGGCGCTGTTTGTCCGATTACGCAGTGCCCTCAACGAACAGCTGTTTGGTGACGAGCTACAGGCCGATCTTCCGGTCCTCAACGGCACCTATGTGAGCACCTACAGCGCCCTTCAAGAGGCCGTTCGCAGCGGACGATCGTCCTTTTGGGACGACATCCGCACCGCACGCACGGAACGCCCGGTGTCGATCTGGGGGCGGGCCCTTCGTCAAGCATGGAACCGGCTCGCGACCGAGCAACGGGGCTCCCGGCCGCCACCGCTCGGCGATCTGCGCGAGCTGGTCTTTCCCCATGCATTTCACCGGTTGCCCCTCCTCGGCCGGCTGTTCGACATCGGGCCGGTGGCGATCGGCGGCGACAACTTTACGATCAACGTCGCCAAGTCAGCCATCGAATCGCCCGAGACACCCGACATCGTGCCCAGCTATCGGTTTTTGCTCACTCCGGGGCAGTGGAGCAACTCAAGGGGAACCCAGGCCCTCGGTCAATCGGGACACCGGTTTTCGCGTTACCGCACCGATCAGCTCCAGGACTGGTTGCAGGGGCGGCTTCATGCATGGCACTGGAACGGACCTCCGACGAGCGAAACCATTGGAACGCTCAAGCTTCTCCCTCGCGCAGGGGATCCGGCCCGCGGGATCCATCCTGTGCCCTGGTTCGCATTTTGGGCTAATGACCTCCAGCATAATGACGCCCCGGTGGTTCCGAGGCTGCCCGGTGCAGCTCCCGAACCATCGCCCAACAACTAAGAGGCCGCTTTCAAGAAGGTCACAGCGGACGGCAAAGCGAAGCGCAGCCAGTCTTGAATCAGCCTCTAGAATGACTTGAAGAAGGAGGCATCATGAGAAGCTGTTTCGTGCTCTTGTTCTTGCTCTTGCTGGGACTCACCACCAACCCCCCCCATGCTGCTGCCGATCCCGGCTTGCGATGCGGCAATGATCTTCTCCAGCCCGGCGTTGGCACCTCCCGCTATCTGGTGTTGCAAAAGTGCGGCGAGCCAACCTATCGCGACGGTTACCGGTGGTATTACGATCGGGGCGAAGCGTTCCTCACCGTGCTGGTCTTTAGCGAAAATGGGGAACTCTCCTTCAGCAAGGACGAGTACACGTGGCGCTAGTCACACCGCCCCGGCCGCGCTTGCACAGCTTGCCTGGGGAGCGGGGCCTCCCGCCCACAATTTAATAGCGAGCGCGGCTTGCGGAACCTGCCCTTGCGGCGAGGGTCGGTTTAGGGTCAAATGACGACTATGAACAAAGCCCCCAGCAATCATCAGATCGCCGTCCAGGTTGAAAGCGTCTACGTGGAGGAGCAGTCCGAGCCGGATGCGAACCGGTATTTTTTTGCCTACCGCGTAGTGATTCGCAATGAAGGCACGGTGGCTGCTCAGCTCAAATCCCGTCATTGGGTCATCACCGATGCCAATGGCCGGGTACAGGAAGTACGCGGGGACGGTGTCGTGGGCGAGCAGCCCTATCTCGAGCCCGGACAGGGATTCCACTATACGAGCGGGGTGATGCTCGAAACGCCCGTTGGCAGCATGTACGGTAGCTACCGGATGCTCGCCAGCGACGGGGTGGCCTTTGACGCCGAGATCCGCCCGTTTCGCCTGGCAGTGCGGGAATTGCTGCATTAGCAACGCCACCGGGAGAAGACCCGTGCATGTCATTGGGGGGCTGCACCCATTTTGGTAGGAATCTAACGGTTGGCCGTTTACGCCATTGGAGACGTGCAGGGGTGCTTCAATGAGCTGCAGGCGCTGCTCGCGGAACTCCCTTTTCGACCCCACCACGATCAGTTATGGTTCGCCGGTGATCTTGTCAATCGCGGACCTCGCTCCTTGGACGTCCTGCGCTTCGTCAGAGACCTCGGGGATCAGGCCATTACCGTGCTTGGCAATCACGATCTGCATTTGCTGGCGGTGGCAGCCGGTAAGCGGCGCGCGCGCCGCAAAGACACCATTGACGATATATTGCAGGCACCCGATCGCGACCAACTGTTGACCTGGTTGCGAACCCGCCCGCTTCTGCATCACGATGCCGAGCTCGGATTTACCGTCATCCATGCCGGCTTGCCGCCACAGTGGGATGTCGCCACCGCCAAGCGGTGCGCTCGCGAGGTGGAATCTGCGCTTCGCAACCCGGATTACGTCAGTCTACTCGAGCAGATGTTCGGGGATCGGCCGGATCGTTGGTCAGAGCAGTTAACGGGCTTTGCGCGTCTGCGGTTCATTGTCAATTGCCTCACGCGCTTGCGCTACTGCGACCGCGATGGCGTGTTGAGCCTGGCTGAAAACGGCCCCCCGGGCACCCAGGACCCATCCCTGATGCCGTGGTTCGAGGTCCCGTCTCGGCGAAGCCGGGGCGAGCGCATCATCTTCGGCCATTGGGCAACGCTGCAACTGCACCAGGCGTTGGATCCCCGCCATGGGGTTTATCACCTCGAAACCGGCTGCGCCTGGGGCGGCCACCTCACGGCAATGCAGCTGGATTCTTTGCGGTATGTCAGCGTGCCCTGTGTCGGTGCCGTAAAACCTCAGTAGGAAAAACCCGTTTCTCCTCGGCTTCCCGGAGGCTAACGCAAGACCGCATCCCCAGGCGGATCGCCTCCTCGCCGAGTTCAACGCTGCAACACTAAGAAGCTGTAACGGTACGGGTTATCCGCATCCGGCTGGCAATCGATCCGCTCAATTTCCCGCCAGGCGGCATAACTAAAGTCCGGGAAATACGTATCGCCGGGAAATGTGTGATGGATTCGGGTCAGATACATCCGCCGCGCCAACGGCATTACCTGCTCGTAGACGGAGGCTCCTCCGATGGCGATCAGCTCTGAATTGCCTGCACCGATCGTCATGGCCTCTTCGAGCGAGTGCACCACGCGGCAACCTGGGGGGCGATAGCAGGCGTTGCCGGTGATCAAGAGATTCAAGCGTCCCGGCAGTGGTTTGCCAATGGACTCAAAGGTCTTGCGCCCCATTAATACCGGCTTGCCCCAGGTGATGGTGCGAAAGCGCTTGAGGTCGGCCGGTAGCCGCCACGGGAGGCGGTTGCCAATGCCAATCACCTGCTCCTCGCCGAATGCAGCCATGAGTGAGAGCAACATAAGCGCGACCACCTTCGGTGTGACCCGCGTTAATATTACCGCGAACGGTGTGACCAGAGCGTCTTCGCTTGATACGCGCACTTTCGGTAAGATCGAGACGCTGATCGAGCACTCGGGAGCGCACTGCGCTGGCCTGGTATCAGGCCTAGTGTGGAATGAAATGATTTCGGACGAAAGGGGATAGACCATGGTCAAAACGGCCAAGCACACTGCCGCCATCTGCCTCGCCGCGGCGCTAGCCTGCGGTTGCGCGTCGGATATGGGGGAAAAACAAACCCTGGGGGGCTTGCTCGGTGCAGCCGGGGGAGGCCTGCTCGGCTCCCAGTTCGGCCACGGCTCGGGGCAATTGGCAGCCACCGCCGCGGGCACTTTGCTCGGCGCCCTGGTCGGCAGCAACATTGGCCGCACCATGGACGACGTGGACCGCCTGAAGGCGCAGCAGGCTTACGAACACGCGGCGCGGGCGCCGATCGGCGAAACCATCACCTGGGAGAATCCAAACACCGAGCATTCGGGTAGCATTACACCCGTGCGCGAAGGCACCTCGTCATCGGGACTGTATTGTCGGGAGTTTCAGCAGACCGTCAGCATTGGAGGCAAATCCGAACGGGCCTATGGCACGGCCTGCCGGCAGCCCGACGGAAGCTGGAAAATGGTACAGGGTTAGATCGAGGGCCCTAGCGCGCCTACTTGGAGAAATCTGATGGCTAAGACGGCGATTCTGATTCTGGTGCTGTTCAGCGCCTTGGCACTGGCACAGTCGGCACCGGCTGATTTTAAGAACGGCGAAGAGCTCTACGGGCTCTGCACCACACCGAACGATAAGCGTGCCAATTCGTTTTGTGTGGGTTACGTCGCGGCGATAGCCGATGTGCTCGGTACCGGTGACGGCAGCATATCCGGTTGGCGCGCGTGCCTACCATCGAGCGCGACCCAGGGTGAGGTCGCCGAGGTTGCCATCCAATGGCTCAAAAACCATCCGGAAAACCGCGCCTTCGGAGCGAGCGATGTGGTCGCCCAAGCCCTCGCCCACACCTATCCCTGCGCTAAATGAGGGTGCCTAACGCGCGCACGGCGTACGCACGCGAGGGCGTTACTATCCCATCAGAACCCGATCCTGTCGGAGGCCAACCCAGACGTCGTGCGGTTCATCCCATGACAACAGTGTGACGCCGCTGGGACACGCGCCGTCGTTTTTTGACCGCTGCTAAAGCCGCTCGGCCAGCTTCCGTTATAGCAGGCCATGGACCCACAGCGGCGGGGGTTCCCGCCGACCTTGCCTTCCTCCTTCGATCCGGCGGACCTTCCCAGTCCCTCGCCGGCCGTCCTGCAGATCATTCGCGCCTGCGCGCGCCAAGAGATCACCAGCCGCCAGCTATCGCACTTGGTGAGCATGGACGCAGTATTGACTGCCGCGCTGCTTCGCATCGTCAATTCCGCCTACTTCGGGTTCGCCGGAAAGATCAAGACCATCCCCCATGCCGTTACCATCATTGGTACCCGCTCGCTGCGCAACCTGGTGCTCTGCATCTCGGTACGCGATGCGCTTCGGGCAAAAACCATCCCGGGTTTTGATCGGGGCGCCTACACCGACGATGTCTTGCGTCGCGCGGTCTGCGCTCGGTGTCTTGGCGCCGCCCAGGGACTGGATGGGGATGAATGCTTTACCCTCGGTCTGCTGCAGGATTTTGGGCTGCTCGCGCTTTGTTATGTGCTCCCAGAGCATGCGCAACGCTATGCCGAGCTACGGCGCGCCAGCCCGGAAGAACGATACCGCCTCGAAACAACCTACTTCGGCACCACCCATGACCATGTGGGACAAGCACTTGCCAGCGCCTGGGGACTGCCGGAGGAATTCGCCACCGCCATCGGATGCCATCACGGGAGCGAGGCGCTCAAGCCATCACCCGAACACAAGCTGGCTTGCATTGCACAGTGCGCCGACTGGATGACCGCCGTCTTTACCGCTACCGCCAAGCATGCGGCTCTGACTGACTGCCGGCGACACCTGGAAGCCTCTTTCGGCATGGACGCGGCGGCCTGCGAGCCGCTCTTGGAACGCGCGAGCGAATTGGTCGAACAGGCAGCCGCTGATCTCGGGATGCATTTGCACGAGCACATCCGCTTTGAACAGGTGATGCGCGAGGCTAATCTGCGGCTGGCGGCGGAGAATCTAAGCTATCAAGATCTGGTATGGCAGCTTCAAGAAACACTGCAGGAGCGCGATCAACTGGCCCATGAGCTCGATCGAGAGCTTGAGCTCGCAAGGGAAATACAGCGCAGCCTGCTGCCCCGGGACAACGGCCCAGCGCTGCCACTAACGGGTCTCAATATACCTGCGCGCGAGCTCTCTGGGGACTTCTACGACTATTTTCGTGTGCCGGACGGGCGGATCTATTTCAGCCTCGCCGACGTTGCCGGGAAGGGAACCAACGCCGCTCTGCTCATGGTCAAAACCGGCACCTTGTTCCGCTCTCTCGGAAAGCGGCTTACAGCACCAGAGGAACTGCTCCAGCAGATCAACGAAGAGCTTTGTGAAACCGCCACCCGGGGCATGTTTGTCACCATGATCGCAGGCGTGTACGACCCCCATCTTAGCCAGCTACGCCTGGTCAATGCAGGCCATCCGCCAGCGCTTCTGTTGGCACGCCACGGCAGGGTCCAGGCCATTGCTGCGGCCGCGCCGCCGCTCGGTATCTTGTCTGGACATGACTTCCCAGCGATCACCGTGACGCTCGGTCGAAGCGCGCTGTATCTTTTTTCCGACGGGGTGATCGAGGCGAAATTAGAGGATGGGCGCACCCTCGGTCTCCGTGGGCTGACGCGATTGCTGTTGGGGCTTCGCGAATTACCACCGGCCGGTCGACTCCAAGCCGTGGTGGCTCGCCTGCAACGGGCGGCACGCGCTGCCAGAGATGACATCACGCTATTGCTCCTGGAGGATGCCCAGGGTGGCGCATAAGCAACTCGTACGGCTTCGCTTTCCCGCGCGCGCGGAGCAACTGCGTGCGGTGCGCAACAGCATTCGCGCCGCGACCACGCCCCTCGCTCTTACCACGGAGCTGGTGGACGCGCTGGTGCTGGCTGTCAACGAAGCCTGCATGAACATTATTCAGCACGCCTACGGCGAACACGGATGCTGCGATATTGTGCTCGAGATCGTCCACTGCGCCGATGAGCTGATTTTCCGGCTCACCGACTTTGCCGATCCCATCGATGTAACCACCGTTCGCCGGCGAGACCTATCCGAGATTCGACCCGGCGGCCTGGGGCTGCACATCATCGATCAGGTCATGGATACGGTTCGCTTTCAACCGCCGCCACTGGGGGCGGGGAATTTATTGGAAATGCGCAAACGCCTTCCACGCGACGGCGTGTGACTCAGGCGATACCCCTAATTGGCCACTGCCACTACGGATTTGGCTGGGCTTGGATGGAAACGCGTTGACGTTCGAGCTCTTCCAAAGCCCATTCGAGAAGCGCGCTACTGCCCATGGCGACCGATCCGACGACACGCTCCTGCAGGCCTGCCCGCAGCGCCCCTGAGATCGGAATATTCAGCATGGTGACCGCACGCTTTCGGGTCGGCTTGCCCATGATCACCACCTCTGCATTCCCCTCTCGGGTATCGATGGTAAACATGGTGCTGCTTTGTGTGAGTGCAATGTCCATGGCTTTTCTCCCAGACCTGGCTTGGAGGACACCTGCATCGCGGTGACGATCAATCGCCGGCGCCTTCCCCTGTGAACCGTGCTCAAGCTCCTTACCACCTGACTCCCTAGCAAGTCGTCCATTATTTTTACCGCATCCCAATACCGTCAGAAATACGCGCGCGTACCTAAGGGAAAATACGTATGCGGCCGCTCGCTGAACCGCGGGGCTGGCCAGTGAGGCCTCTAGATGAGTTGGCGGAAATCCTTGCCAGAATGAGAAAGCGGCACCTGAAGTGCGTTTGGATGAGCGGCTACGCGCCTTCGGATCGGCGGCCTCAGTGATCGGCGGCTTCGGCAAGCGGGTCCGTGCACAGCTCCTCCTCGCAAGTCATCGCTATTCTAATGAGGTCGCAGATTGACTTCGCTCCGAGCTTTTCCATGACCCGGGCACGATAGATCTCCACGGTTCGATGGCTTATTTTGAGCTCTGCGGCGATTTGCTTGTTGGACCGCCCTGCTGCCACCAGCTGCATTACTTCCTTTTCTCGGGGTGTGAGGCGAGCGAGCCGCGCGTCAGCCTGCGCGCGGCTGAACTCACCTTGGCGCCGCTGGGTATCGCGCTCAAGGGCGTGGTAAACACATTGCAGCAGCGCTTCATCGTCGAACGGCTTCTCAAGAAAATCGACCGCACCCGCCTTGAGGGCCCGCACGGCCATAGGGATATCCCCATGACCCGTGATAAAGATGATCGGCATGCGCAGCCGCTTGGCGCGGAGGTGCGCCTGCAGCTCAAGCCCACTCCAGCCAGGCATGCGCACATCCAACACCAGGCAACCGGGGCGTTGCGCGCAACCCGCCTCGAGAAAGCTTTCCGCAGAGGAATAATCCTCCACGCGCAGGCCCGCGGAGTGAAGCAGCATGCGGAGGGACTGACAAAAGGCCCGATCGTCGTCCACGACGAAGACCGTGGGTAAAGGCACCATGGTGGACCTACTTCATAGCTACATTGATGCTATTGACAGGTAAGTGGCATTATAAGGCGGGCACAACGGTAATGTGAAGTTAAACTCCGCGCCGCCACCGGCGGGCGTTTCCACCCAGATGCGCCCGCCGTGGGCTTCGACAATGGAGCGGCTGATGGACAATCCCATACCCACACCATACGGCTTGGTGGTGTAGAAGGATTCGAAAACCCGCTTTATCGCCACCTCATCCAAGCCGGGGCCCGTGTCCCCTACCCGCAGCCGCAGGCTGCTCTGGCTTGCGCGTTGCGTACAAATCATTAAAGTTCGGGCGTCGCGGGAAACGCCATTCATGGCTTCGATGGCATTGCGGATAAGGTTGAGCAGCACCTGCTGAATCTGCACGGCGTCCAGGCGAACCGCCGGCAGGGCATTGCCGAGTTCCAACCGCAGCTGCACACGGCGCTCGCGGATGTCCGTTTCGATGAACTGCAGGGTCTCCGTCACCAGGGTGTTGATGTCGGTGGGTAGGCGCAGGCCGTCGGATTTGCGCACGAACATTCTCAGCCGGCCCACAATGTCCCCGGCACGGCGCGCCTGCGCCGTGATCTGCTCCAGCGCAGCGTACAGCACGTCCGTGGCATCGGTGTTGGCTTTTAAAGTCCTCAAGCAGGCCTGGCTATAGTTGGCGATAGCGCCGAGGGGTTGGTTCAGCTCGTGGGCCAGCGTGGTGGTCATCTCACCGAGCGTACTGAGCCGAACCACATGGGCCAGCTCGACTTGACGCTGCCTGGCCTGTTCTTCGGCGATCCGCCGCTCGGTGACGTCGGTGTCCGTGCCCACCAGGCGACACGGCCTGCCCTCGTCATCGCGCAGCGCCGTACCCCGTGCCACAAACCAGCGTATGTTGCCGTCTCGGTGCAACATGCGATGCAGCACCTCGTACTCCGGCGTAAGCCCCCGCAAATGCGCCTGAACCTTCTCCATGACCTGCTCCCGGTCGTCGGGATGGACATAGCGTTCCCAGTCCTCGAGGCGGTTTTCGATCTCATGATCGGCATACCCCAGCATGGCTTTCAAATTTGGGTCCAAGTGAATGTCATGGGTCGCGAGGTCCAGGTCCCAGGTGCCTACCCGCCCGGCGCTGGTGGCCAGCGCGTAACGCTTTTCCCCCTCGCGCAACACCGCTTCCACCCGCTTGCGCTCGACGATCTCAGCCTGCAGCTGTTCATTGGTTGCTTCCAGCTCCTGCAGCAGACCGATGCCACGGACGATGCCTTCGTTGATGTTGCGCCCCAGAAAATACAAGGACACCGTGAACACCAACGCCAGCGCCCCCATGGCGAGGTGTAGGGGGTCCAGCTGGATGATAAATCCGAACGCCACGGGCAGGCCTGCAGGCAACATAAAGACAAGGTAGGCCGGCATCATGGCCCCGCTGACAGCCAGTCCACCGAGCATCATTCCGCCCACCACGAACGCCACGAAAACCTGGTAGGGAAGGGTCAAGTAGAGGGTCGCAAGCAACCCAATTGCGCCCCAACTCGTGCCCGACGCTGCCAGACTGAGGCAAAACCACAAACCCCAACGCCGCAACTCCGCCGTTCCTGGGGTTGAGCGGCGGTACTTCAACAGCAGCACGACCCGCACCACTGCGACCAACACCACCACCGCCAGCCAGCTGAAAAGAATCCCCGGCGGCATTGCGCTCCAGAGCAGCACGGTCACGATGGCCGCATTGACGAGGTTGACGACGATGCTCGTTGGCCCGTTGCGGTAGAGCAATCGCACCTGCTCGGCGACCGTTCGTTCCTGCATGTCGGGAGACCGCGCTAGCCCCCGGGCCGCGTCGTGGGACATCGTTGTTACTACCCCTCATTAGAGAGCATCATTTATAAGGATGACACCGGCTTGACTTCACTTCCATGTCAATCGTGAACCCGGTCGACACCGAACGGGCGCAACGGTTGATGTGCCAGAGAGTAGAGCTTCATACCAGATTAACGCCACCACGGTCGGTGACCGCCCGGCAGGTGTGCTGGGGCCGCTATGGCACGCCCAGTCGTCTCAAAAACTGCGGTTTAGATGGCTATCGGGGCCTTAATCGCTGGATGAAAGTGATAGCCGAGCAGCTCGAAATCCTGGTAAGTGAAATCGAAAAGGGAGGTGATCTGCCGGTTAAGTCGCATCCTCGGCAGAGGATACGGTGGGCGGGCGAGCTGAATCTCGACCTGTTCGAGATGATTGAGATAGAGATGGGCGTCACCCAGGGTGTGAATGAATTCTCCCGGCTCAAGACCGGTCACCTGGGCCACCATCAGAGTCAACAGCGCATAAGAGGCAATATTGAACGGCACCCCAAGGAATACATCCGCGCTTCGCTGATACATTTGGGCCGAGAGACGTCCTTCAGCCACATAGAACTGAAACAGAAGATGGCAGGGAGGCAACGCCATGCGCTCGAGATCGGCCACGTTCCAAGCCGACACAATGAGCCGGCGGGAATCCGGATTACTCTGAATCGCCTCGATCACCTGGCTGATCTGATCAATGTGACGTCCATCCGGCGCCGGCCAGGAACGCCACTGGTAACCATAAATGGGGCCAAGCTCGCCGGCTTGGTCCGCCCACTCGTCCCAGATGGTCACGCCGTGGTCGTGTAAATAGCCAAGGTTGG
The DNA here is from genome assembly GCA_018224385.1 of Gammaproteobacteria bacterium. Classification (GTDB taxonomy): domain Bacteria; phylum Pseudomonadota; class Gammaproteobacteria; order HK1; family HK1; genus JAGTVB01. Next base: position 1,630 of record JAGTVB010000015.1, on the reverse strand, counting down.
TATCCCCGCGCAAGAACCACAGCAGCTCGTGAATGATGGAACGGAAATGCAGCCGTTTGGTGGTAACCGCCGGAAAACCCTGTCGCAGATCGAAGCGCATCTGGTAGCCAAAGAGGCTCAACGTGCCGGTACCGGTGCGATCGGACTTGCGTACACCGCGGTCTTTGATGTGACGCATCAATCCGAGATACTGTTCCATCGTCTTAGGCTTCTGCGGACAATCTCGGCTAGAGAAAAAAATTGGCCATCGCCGAAACGTTACATCAGGGCATTTTTCAGGCTCCCCATGAGGCCGCTACCTCCAGCAGAATTCACATATTGCAAAATGACGGGAGCAAATTTGCTGACCATGTCGGGGGACATACCGAGCTTTGCAAAGCTGCCGCCAAGCTGGCCTAGACCGCCGGCGCTGCCGCCAAACAGCGAGCCGGCCTTACCGAGCATACTGCCCGCGGCCCCGCCCTGGGGTTCGACCGCCGGCGCCGCCGCCAAGAGGCCGTCGAGACCGGGAATCGCCGAGGAGAGTTGCGAGAAGTCCGCCGTGCTCATCCGCTGCTTGGCATAACTGAAAATCGCCCCCGAGCCCCCCGCTGCCTGTTGCTCGGTAACGCCGAGATCATGGGTCAGCACGTTGACAAGCGCCGCCGCATCCGCAAGCAACGGCCGGGAAAACGCAAAACCTGCGAACAAAACGAGCGCTACGAAGCGCGTCGATGGCGTTCTCGGCATTGAAAGCCTCCTTTACCTCGAAAAACTACGTCATTTCCAATGAGCACGCCGGTGCCAGCTTCAGGGGCCGGGAGCCCGCGCCGGGGTGTTCCAGCCCCTTACTGCGGACCCCCTGCGTCGATCGGGCGGCCTACCGAGTCTGACGGCGTTAACGGCTGACGGCGCTTGGCCGCGCATTTCGATAGGCCAACCAAAGCAGCAGCGCGCCGAATACGAGCATGGGCAGTGTGAGCAGCTGGCCCATGGTAAACCAGCCAAAAGCAAGGTAACCGATATGCGGATCCGGGACGCGCACGAACTCGACCAGAAAACGCGCCGCGCCGTAGCCCATCAGGAACAATCCCGAAACCGCCATGGTCGGGCGGGGCTTTCGGGAAAAAGTCCAGAGCAGTAGGAACAACACCAGCCCTTCCAGAAATGCCTGGTAGAGCTGCGAGGGATGGCGTGCAAGTCCCTCGGCTTGTGGACTTGGGAAAACAACACCCCAGGGCAGATCGGTTGGCTTGCCCCAAAGCTCGCCGTTGATGAAGTTGCCAATGCGGCCCGCCCCCAGCCCCGGGGGCACCAGGGGCGCAACAAAATCGGCTACCTCGAAAAACGGACGTCCGTGCCGGCGCGCGTACATCCACATGGCAATGACGACGCCGATCAGCCCGCCGTGAAACGACATCCCGCCTTTCCAGATCTCGAGGATCGAAAGGGGCTCCCGGAGAATGCTGGCGAGGTCGTAGAATAAGGCGTAGCCGAGGCGGCCGCCGATCACCGCCCCAAGGGCGACATAGACAACAACATCGTCGAACTCGGCAAGACGCCATCGGCGGGCCGGATCCTGGGCGCGAAGCCGCCCGAGCCACCAGCCGAGCCCAAAACCCACCAGATACATGAGCCCGTACCAGTGGAT
>JAGTVB010000014.1 GCA_018224385.1 Gammaproteobacteria bacterium | reverse complement strand
GTCGCCTTGCCTCAAGGGACGTCGTGAATACATCCTTGTAGACTTGAGTCCGGCATCCATGCCGGACACACCCTTGTGGCAAGGCGACTGCCTGCCTACAGATTCTGGGTGCGGTTTTAACCTCTGAATGGTGACGCTGAGGAAACGATGACCATGGCCGCTTTTTCTTATGATTGGCAGGGCCCAATGGTCCGTTGTCTCTTGGCCGCCAACCGTTGAATCGTCTCCCTCATGATAGGGAAAACCCCAATTGTTGAGTCGGGGTCAGGATGTCATCGTGTGGGCTGGGGTAACAGCCCATCTCCTGGCCTCGACGGACGTCGCGCCAGCCGTTACCCATGTATTTCGACATTGCCCGTCAATAACAGACGCTTAACAGCAAGCTTACGAAGTCTTGCTCCCTGAGTGACTTGTGCCGGCCCAGTTTTCCGCGAGCTGAATGAAAAGCGTCTGCGGTAACGGCAGAGTTGAGCGCGTGTGATGAGCCGACTGTACCCTCCGATCGCAGCCCAGCGTGTGCGCTCTCGGGGGTATGTTGTATCGGCCTACTTTGTATGCCCGAGTGTCTGCTCGGTAACAGCCATTGCGGAGAGAGAGAATGATTAGCAAGCCATCTCAGCAGCTTTCGACATATTTAAGCGCCTTTGCCGGTGAAAAGTCTGCACAGCTGCGCAGCGCACAGGCTGCGCATGAGGACGGCGCTAAGGACCTTGAGGCCGCTTCTTTGGAGCAGGCGCCTGTGCTGCGGCAACCGTTAGCACCTCGAGCGAGGGGCCGCATTGGGGCGGGCGCTACTAACGTCGTCAAGTTGGATGATGCCTCGGAATTAATGGCTGTCCGTAATAAGCGGTGGTATCCACCACCGCTCAAGCCGCTATTTGGAACTTATCTTGGGGAAGACGGCAACCTTTACACGGATCTCCGAATCGGTATGCCTCTGATGGGGCGCTGCAACTTAGCAGAATCACCGCTCCTCAAAGAGGCGGGGCATCTGCGCTGGCAACACATCGAGGCGCTGACCGGCGTGCCAAGTTCAGAATTGGTGGACGAAGAAGGCGATCGGCTCTACGCGACATTTTTCTACGTCGAGATTGCGTTTCCGCCTCAGCGTCCGATGGCCACGTTCGCCGAAAATGACGAAGTCACGATTGTTAACACGCTGCGACGCTTCGGAAGGTTTATGCTGGATGGGGAGAGTTTTTTGTGTCCCAGTGAAACTCGAGCGGTTATGGATTTGGAAACGCTCTCCCCCGAGGTGGCGTCCACTGTAGGCATTCCCTATATCCGCCTCTCTAACGCCTTTGTGAAACAGTGGGGCGGGGCCGACTGGTTGAAGAAGGGTTGTCCAGCTAATCCAGGTCTTGCCAACATTCCCGAAACCAAGTCGGCTCCGGTCGGTGCCGTGGTTGCTCCTAAAGTTCGCATAGCAGAGTCCTTTCCTGCCCCGGATGAGACTTTTACACCGCTCACAAACCAAGCAACACAAACGCTTTATCAAATCGTTCCTGATCGCGACATCAACGGTGTTGGCTTACTCTACTTTGCCAACTATCCGCAGTATCTGGATATCTGCGAGCGCGACACACTCTCAGCTTTGCCCGGGGCTTTATTCGATGACGAGCTTATGAATTTGCGCACCCTTGTGCAGCGAAGGAGTGCCTACTTTAGCAATGCCCGGTCAGACGACGTACTCGAGGTCCACATACGCTGCTGGATCGAAAACCCTTTTCTGAAGGGGGATCCAGAGCCCGCACGCTTTCCAGTAAATCTCCACATTAACTATCGGATGAACCGTCAATCGGATCATCGCCTCATGCTCGTTTCTACTGCCCGAAAAACAGTGTATGGGAAGATGTTAGGAGAAACGCGGCTATTGGACTATCTGCGCAAAGCGAGGGTGCAGTAATATTTCTATGCGAGCACGTCGCGTCCCCCTTCAGCCTAGGTTGTGACCCTCTAGGATCAGACTTAGCGCGCATCACTAAAACGCTTGGTAACCCCCCGCCACCCGATCCGATAACCAGTGCGTCACTGGAGTGGCGGCGCTGCTGTAGGGAAGAAATCACCGCGGGTCGGGTGGTGCTGATTCTGACGATGATGCCTTTCCCGCCAAACCAGCCAAACGCTGGGCGAGCATCACCCGAACGGCGTGGCGACGCACGCCGTCCTCCCAACCCCTTCCTTGGAACTGCCCCAGCCAGGGGCTCGTGCCCGGCCTTGGCATTTTCCTGATATTGCTCAATGGCAGGAGCGCCGATGGGCCTGCTCGACCGAGCGGACCAGCGGTGTCCGGGAGGGGGCCGGGCGTTCTATCCGGCCTCGCAAAACAACAACGAGGGCTGGAAGCAATAACTCCAACATCAGTATACCTGTATATTCTGAAATAAGAATAAATTATGATATAAAATTGCTGGGCGACAGGTGTAGACGATTTGGATCGCTTTGCTCCGCTCTCACCGTTAACTCAATTTATCTTCTATACCTTAATCTTCTATGCCGATTACCGGAATCTTTCCGTAGGAGAAGAATGTCAATGAGTCTACTCACTGCCGTCTCCAGGCGGTCGCCGCGGGCGCTTGTCACCACGGTGGTCTTGGGCGTCACAAGCGCCGGCCTCTACCTGTTGCTTTTTCTGTTCTCCGACATGCTGCTTGAGCTGGCCGCCGCGACTCGTCGTGGCGAGAAGCTTGCCGCCCTGGTGCCAGTGGCTATCGCCATGATCTTTTCCTTCGTGCACGGCGCGTTCACCGGGCACTTCTGGGATCTACTCGGCCTGCGGGCGAAGAAGTAACGGGGCGGAGCAGAACAGCCATGGACAACATCCAATTCATCGACCTTAATGCCACCACGGCCCTTATTCTTTTTCTGGTGGGCTTCGTCGGTGGCATGGTCAGTGGTTTTATCGGCTCGGGTGGTGCCTTCGTGCTGACTCCGGCCATGATGAGCATGGGGGTTCCTGGCGTCGTTGCGGTAGCCAGCAACATGGCCCACAAGTTTCCCAAGGCCCTGGTGGGCGCTTACAAACGCAACAAGTACGGCCAAGTGGACGTGAAGCTCGGCATCATCATGGGCATTTTTGCCGAAGGCGGCGTTCTTTTCGGCAAGCACGTGATGGTGGACATCCGCGAAGCCTTCGGCGCGGCGGGGACCAATCTCTACGTCTCCCTTGTCTTCGTGGTGGTGCTGGGTATTGTCGGCCTTTTAGTACTGCGCGACGGGCTACGAGAGAAACGGGGAGAAAGCGTCGACAAGGCGCCAAAGCAGCTGAATCCCCTCGTTCGTTGGGTGCGCGGCCTTTATATCCCCGGCACCATGATCTACTTCAAAAGCATGGACGCGAAGGTTTCATTCCTGGTTCTCGTGCCCCTTGGCTTTGCCACCGGACTGCTGGCGGCTACGATCGCCGTGGGTGGCTTCATTGGCGTTCCAGCGATGATGTACGTCCTCGGGCTGCCGGCCCTGGTGGCCAGCGCCACTGAGCTGGTCATCGCTTTTGTAATGGGACTGGGCGGCAGCTTCTTCTATGCGCTCGATGGTTTCGTCGATATCCGGTTGTCCATGATTATCCTCGCCGGCTCCCTGTTTGGTATCCAGATTGGGGCTATTGGTACCACCTACGTGAAGGACTATGTCGTCAAATTCGTGATGGCGGTCATCATGCTGCTGGTGTTGGTGAGCCGATTTTTCTATATCCCGGGCTATTTGTCGGAACTCGGTGCGGTCGAGCAACTCGCCGCAGAGACCGTGAGACTGCTGGATGTAATCGGCGAAGGCACTCTCGCGTTTGCCCTGATTTTGGGCGCTGTCATGATTTTGCAGGCCCTCTACCAAGGCATGCGCGAGCATCGTCTTGCTGAAGCCGTGGCGACCTTGCCGGAAACTGCGCTTGCCGGGGCCGGGGCGCCGGCGGGCGTGTTTCTGAACGCGGCGTCAACTCCGTTCGCTGCTCCGGCCGCCTCGGCAAGTCCACTTCTGTCCCCCTTGGGCCGCTTCGAGCGCTTCTTGGTGGCGAGCGACGGTTCCCAATTCAGTGCGGCCGCGGTGCGTGAAGCCATTGCCATGGCGCGCAAGTGCGGCTCGGAGGTGCACGTCATGTCGCTGGTGGCCACCGGCGTGGAGCACGAGGGTCTTGGCGAAGCCATTCTCAAGCAAGAAATGGACATGGCCCAGGCGTACCTGGAGCAAGTCAGAGAACAGGCGGCCGCGGCCCAGGTCGCTTGCGAAACCCATCTGATCCATGGTCAGACCGTGGACCAGGAGATCGTCGATCTGGCCGATCATTTAAAGGCGGATGTGATTGTGATGGGGCGCCGCGGTCGCCGCGGCCTGGCGCGCATGATGCTCGGCCATGCGACGGCCCAGGTGATCGGCAGGGCGCACTGCAATGTGCTTGTGGTGCCACGCGCCGCCAAGGTCGAGGGTCGACACATCGTACTCGCCACCGACGGTTCGCGTTTTGCCGAGACGGCGGCGATCACCGCCGCCAGCCTCGCTCGTTTCTGCCAGGCGAAGATCACGGTTATCTCCGTCATCAAGCCAAGCTATGGGGTCGAGCGCCGCGTCGAGGCGGAGCAGGCAGTGGAGCGGGTAGTGGTGCATATGAACAGTGAGGGCATTAGCGCAGAAGCCACAGTGCTGGACGGTCACCCCGCCGAGATAATCGCGGGCGTTGCGCGAGAGAAAAACGCGGACCTTATCGTTACCGGTAGCCATGGTCGTACCGGCCTAGAACGGGTATTGCTGGGCAGCACCTCCGAGCGCATTCTCAATGAAACACCCTGTGCGGTACTGGTGGTGAAGGCGAGTTGAGCCCCGAGCGCCGGCCACTGGCGCTGCAGGGCCAATGGCCACAGCAAGCAGCACCGCGCCACCGGAGGGCGCAGCAGGTATGTTCACGAGCGCTCAGGCGAAGGGGCCGGCACTGGCCGATTGGGTCTTCTCCCACGAGGCGTTGCATTGCTGATGGATAAGGGACTGGTTGGTGCCGGGTGACCATCACCCTTCGAAGGCGATTCAGTCAGCCGAGCTGGGGATCTTCCTTTTGCTGATCGGGCCCTCAATCGTTTTTTCGTCGTTTACGGCGGTTGAGAGCTCGTTGACCTTTTCCAGAGTGGCCATGGTCACTATTTTTCAGAACATAGCGCTGGTACTGCTCATCTTCTATTTTCTCTGGCGAAACCACGAACCATTGAGTTCTATCGGATGGGCCACTGGGCGCGGTGGCATGGAGGTCGTTCTAGGGATAGCGCTTTTTTTCCCCATGCTCGTCGGGATTGGTTTGCTGGATACTTTGCTTCGTTCCGCCGGCTTGCCGTTATCGGAAACGCCACCCACTTACCTCATTCCGAACGGGTTCCTGCAAATGGTTCTGGCCCTGGTTTTCTTGATCGTCGTGGCCGTCTCAGAGGAGCTGATTTTTCGCGGTTATTTGATGCTCAGGTTCACCGCCTTACTCGGCCACCCTGGGGCTGCTCTTCTGCTTGCCGCCGCCATTTTTTCCGTGGGCCATGGCTATCAAGGAGCAGGCAGTATTTTGGCCGCCGGGCTTTTGGGTGTTATTCTGGGCCTCGTTTATCTGTGGCGTAAGAACCTCATCGCACCCATTACCATGCATTTCTTGCAGAATTTCTCCGGGATTATTCTCGTTTTACTGCAAAAGGGAACTTGAGAGTGGTACGGGATGGTCATCTCATCTGCGTTTCCTCGCCACCGCGCACCGGGCTTTGCCAATCCTAAGGACGTTTTCTTATAGCGGTTCCTACTTGGGTTAGTAACAGCACGCCACTATGCGCCATTGTTGGTAGCGCGTATCCGTTGAGGCTGTTATCGATGCAATCAGGAACCGCTATATAGCCGCTTCTGAGTGGCTTATTGGATGGAACGGATGATACCACAGGCGTCACGGTCACCGCCGGCGCAGCTCTTGTTGAGCTGGTTTTCGTGGTTACAGTAGGTGTCTTCCTGCGAATGAATGATAAACGCGCTCCCGTCCTCGTCGAAAATGCTGAGCCGCCCAGGTGACGGGGTCACGCGGTTAGTTACCGTCTTCATGACGCCCAGGCCGTTATTAACCTCAATATTGACTAGGTCGCCCATATGGAACGGATGGTTGAAATCCGGCGCATCGGGCGTGGGTTTCCCAAAGGGACCCGGATCGTGATGGCCCTTCGCGGCACTGCAGGGTTCGCAAATTCCTGCCTCATGGATATGAACAGCATGCTTGCCGTCCGAGAGCCCGTACACCGCCATCTCCACCTTCACCAGTTTAATACCCTCGTCCGAGGGCAGTTCGTGCAGCACGGCAGTGCCCGTTATCTCCTGGTTGCCGCAGCCCTGAATAATCGCCACACCTCTTGGGAGCTTACCGTCTGCAGCTCCTGCCAGAGACGCACCCCAAGGCACAGCTCCGGCCCCGATAAGAATTATCCCGAGCAAATAACTTCGTTTGCGCATCTTCCGCCCCCTTAGTCACCGTTATGGTATGTGCAAGATTACTCGGATGGGTACTGCCTTGTTTCCAAGGCCTCACTGCTTTGCGCCTTATCCATGTAGTGCCTTACCCGTTCCCTCGAGAGCCGCAGCTCGTTCTAGCGAACACCTTATACAGGCATTGACGTCACGCAATTGCGATAATCCCGGATTGACAATGCTCTGCGGTATGACTCGGACGGAGAAGACAACCCATCAGCAACGCGCCCATTTGCCGTATACTTGCTGCCGGCCCCACACTGTCTGAGCTCAAGGGATTTACTTTGTCACGTCGTCAGGTACGCCGGCACGAAAAATAGGGTGCGCACGGCCACTTTTTGCAAAGCATCAAAACAAAGAGCCGGTAATTACCGGCTCAAAAAACAATGGCGCAGCAACGATTCGAATCCCGCGTACGCCTACGGATTGATGTTGTAATTTCAGTTCATGTCAAGCGGAGGCCGCTTCAGCGTCCCTCCTGAGCGACGGCTTGTGCCTCAATAGAGACCCCCTGCCGCTCCAATTCTTGAAGGGCCCACTGTAACAGTGCGCTGGTACCCATCGCCAGAGAGCCAACGATTCGCTTTCCGAGCTGATTCCTCAAATCTTGCGATATAGGGATATTTACGAAGGCGCCTGCGCCCTTGCGGCTGGGACGGCCAACGATACGCACGGTACCATGGGCATCCTCAGGAGCCATATTGATGGTAAACATATGTGTCACCAGGTTTTGTTTCGGCGCGCGTCGGCGTCGCGCGCCTACTTTTTGAATGGCAGCCATGCGCCCTCCTGTGATTTTTTTGTTAGTGATACACTGATGTTACAGTAGCAATATATTACTACAGACATACTTAATTTTCTACTGTTATTGGTCTATGGTGCTGGTTTCGCCAAAGAAGTTGTTATAAAGCGTCTCGCAAGCTCCGGAGTCGCTCTAGGCGCACGGCGGTGCGCCCCCGGAGCCTACAGCGGCGTGCCTGAAGGGTGCTGGCCGCCGGACAACACGCTGTGACAAGCGTCGTCGTTAGTAAACTAGCTACTATCGTGCTCCCTTACTGCGTTGATAGCAGTATGTCATTATGCGCCTTTGTTACGAGCGGCAGCCACAAACGGCTATCAGCCTGAAACAGAGCTTCTTTCGATGCGAAACAGCAAGCTTCTGACCCCGCATTGGCCGAATAAGGAAGGTGTCCATGAATGATTGCAGGTATCCGCAGGATCTCCACATTCACACCACGTTCTCTCAATACGATAGCTCGGTCGTGCCCGAGCAGACGCCTGAGTTGATCGCTAGGGTGAAGCATGCAGCGGTGCTCGGTATCAGCGATCACTTTGAACATTTTGCCGACAACGCCTACGACCGCTACGTCGATAAGCTGCGCTCGCTAAATATGCTGATTGGAACGGAAGTGGATGGGGCGTCTTCGGTAGGTCACGCTGCAGACCTGTATTTTGATTACTATATCTATCATTGCTATGACCGGGCGGCGGATTACAGAGCAGTTGAGAAATTATTGGCCACGAACAGACCTGTCATCATTGCACATCCTAATGCCCTCCAAACGGACCTTTATCGCGTGCCGCGCGAGTGTTTGGTAGAAATAAACAACCGCTATATTTGGCACACCGACTGGTGGCATTCTATGGTCCGCACAAAAGCCGGTTTCACTACGTCATTAGCTCTGACGCCCATCAACCAAGCTGGCTTGGCCAAAGCGTTGCCCGACGCGCGGCAGCAGAACTTGATATTCGGGAGACCCTACTCAGGGATATCTTGGCGCCAGCACCTAGTTGTGTTTGCTAATACGCTGGCAAGGGGCGCAACCGGCTTCACGGATCGGTTGGTGGCAGAATATAGCTTTTGCCACCATGGCGTCGGCGGAGATCTCCGTTGGGTGGGAGGAGACAGAGCCCGCCAGATCGGGGCGTTGCCGCTGATAGAAAGCCGGGCGGACCCAACACGCGCCGTAAGAACAATTGCAGTGCTGCCTCCCCTGGCAGTTCTTACCTCCGTGCTGCGCTGTGCCGGGTCCATGAGGTGGACCTAACACAAGTCGTGAGGAGAGCTTGTCTCCAGATCAGCTCAACTTAGGCCGCAGTTCCTTAATTCTTCTCCCCGACCCTCACGCGCTGTGCCAGGTCCATCGGTAGCGTAGCATCATGGTAAGGGGGCTGCCATGCGCGAGATCAATGCTTTGCGTGTCTGTTTTTTGGCCTTGGGGCCGTTTGTGCCGCAGGCGCGAACGGTTTTTTGGTTCGGAACGGTGCGCGCTCCCTCGAAATCCTCAGGTACTCCCTGGCACACTGCGGTTCCTTGTTACCGTGCGTTTTGCGGCCCCGGCACGCGCGATATTTGTGAAACCGCTTTTTACATCTCGTCCAGCCTCAAGGCATTTCTCGCTATTTGATGCTCCTCTTGTTGCTCGAGCTCCAAGAGGTTAGTGAACATCTCTTTGACCTCGGGAATATCAGTGTTCTCGGCCATATTTTTATAGAGGTCAATGAGGTAATCATCGAGACGCAGCGCCAATCGAACCACGTCGTCAACGCTCATGTCTCCCTTGATCTGCACTTCTGAGAGCAAATCAGATGGGTCTTCTTCTAAGGTATACTGAAACCAAGTATCCATAATTCGTTTGGAGGCTTCCTCTTCGTAATCAGCCAGACTCTTCTCGAGATGCCTTTCATGCCTTCCCAAGTAATCGAGTAGCATCTGTACGCGTTCCTTCTCCGCCTGGTTCTCCAGCCGCTGATAGAGCGCGCCGACTTGATGATGGAATGATCGGGCATGATCCAGCACGTCCCGCGTTCGTTCAAATGTTCTCATGCGTATTCTCCTGGAAAAGAGGTCCGGTTTGCGCGATGGCTCTTGAGGCCCGCTCCTATTATTGAGCTGTTGCTTTGGGAAGAGTGATGCTCAAGATGGCTGCACCCAGAATACCGGAAAAAAGTGAGCCTGCCAGGATGCCGACCTTGGCCTGATCGATCAATGCGTCGTTGACGAACGCGAGCTCACTAATGAATATGGACATGGTAAAGCCAATCCCAGCAAGACATCCGGCGCCGAGGAGCTGTCCCAGGCTAATGCCGATCTCCTCATTGCCGAACACCCGGATGATCAACCAACCAGCAATCACCACGCCTATCGGTTTGCCAACGACCAATCCGACCATGACCCCCAGGCTCACGGGTGTCGGGAACCCCTGTAGGTTTTCGGGACTGAATGCGACCCCCGCACTGAACAAGGCAAACAACGGCAAAATTAAAAAGGATTGCACGGGGTGTAGGCGACTCTCCAGGGCAATACCGGCGGGAATGGCATCTTCCGCCAGCAGGGCAATACGAGCGATTTGATCGCGTCGCTCCTTATCGTGTATCAGCGCTTCTAGGGACTGATCGGCCTTGCGGAGATCATTGAGCGCCGCACTGGAAAGACGCACGAACTCGCGCGGCTCGATGGCCGGCCGAACAGGAATGACGAGCGCCACGAGAATGCCTGCGATCGTGGCGTGCACGCCCGATCCCAGTACATCGACCCACACCGCGAGCGCCAGCACCGTATAGACCCAGGTCGCGCGAATACCGCTGCGATTAGCCAATACCATCAGCGCTAACGGTACGGCGCTGAACAGCAGCGTGTACACGTTCAACTGAGGGGTATAAAAGACGGCGATAACGAACACCGCAAGCAAGTCGTCAGCGATCGCCAACGCAGTGAGAAACACTTTTAAACTGATAGGCACGCGTCGGCCGAAGAGGGAAAGTACGCCCAGGGCAAAGGCGATATCGGTGGCCATTGGAATACCCCAACCGGCCGCGCCCGGTCCGCCGGCATTGACCCATACGTACAGCAGTGCCGGAACCACTGCGCCGCCCAGAGCGGCGCCTACCGGCAGCAGCGCTTTGTCCGGGGAAGAGAGCTCACCGACCACGATCTCGCGCTTAATTTCGAGCCCGACGACGAAAAAGAAAATCGCCATCAAGCCATCTTTGATCCAGTGGGAAAGGGTGAGCTGGAAGCGGGCCTCTCCGAAGCTCACCCCAACATAAGTATGGGAGATATCGTAATAGAGCTGTCCCCATTGAGAGTTGGCCCAACCCAGGGCGATGCACGTTGACACGAGCAATACCAAGCTTCCCGCTACCTGTGAATGCAGAAAGCGTTGGAACATCCCGTTTTGCACATGCTGGATCATGAGTCGCTCGTTTCTCCTTACACGCCTGACAGGGTGTGTTAGAATTTGCTGCGCTTGCCCTAGCGCAGGGCGCGGCGGCCAGGGAATGCGCGCGGCTTATCCGTAGCCGCCTCCGCCCGGGGTCTCAATGACGACCCGATCGCCCGCGGCCACCTCCACCTCAACGCAGCCCTCAAGTACCTCCATGCTCCCGTCGAGCCGTTTCACATAATTACGCCCACAGGCTCCGGGTTGGCCGCCGGCAAGCCCAAAAGGCGGTATGCGGCGGTGACTGGAGAGAATAGTGGCGGTCATCGGTGTCAAGAAACGCAGACTTCGCACCACCCCGTCCCCCCCGCAATGGCGCCCCTTGCCCCCGCTGCCTCTGCGGATGGAGAAGCATTCTAGCCTTACCGGGTAGCGCCATTCGAGCACTTCGGGATCGGTGATACGGGAGTTGGTCATATGCGTATGCACGGCATCGGTGCCGGCGAAATCAGGACCGGCGCCGGAGCCGCCGCAGATGGTCTCGTAGTATTGCCAGCGCTCATTACCAAAGCTGAAATTGTTCATCGTTCCCTGTGATCCTGCGAGCACGCCCAGGGCGCCATACAGGGCGTCTACGATGTATTGGGAGGTCTCCACGTTCCCGGCGACGACGGCGGCGGGATAACGGGGATTTAACATCGAATTCTCCGGGATGACGATCTCGAGCGGTTTGAGACACCCGGCGTTTAGTGGGATGTCCTGCGGGATGAGGGTGCGAAATACGTACAATACCGCCGCCACGCAGACCGGACGCGGGGCGTTGAAGTTGCCGGCGTGTTGCATCGAGGTCCCTGTGAAATCGATGCGGGCGCGCTTTAGCGCTCGGTTCACCGAAACGCTGACCCGGATTTGGTGGCCATCGTCGAGCGCATAGGTGAAGCGGCCGTTCTTGAGCACGGCCACAATGTTTCGCACGGCCTGCTCGGCGTTGTCCTTGACATGCTGCATATAGGCAGTGACCGTTGCCAGCGAGTGTTGCTCCACCAGCCGGTACAGGCCCTGCGCGCCTTTCTCATTGGCGGCGATCTGGGCTCGAAGATCGGCAAGATTTTGCGATGGGTTGCGGGCGGGGTAGGGCCCACGGCGTAGCCACTCCAAAACTGCTTGCTCCTGGAAGCGCCCACCCTCCACCAGCTTCATGCCAGCGCTCCATACCCCTTCTTCGTCTATGGTGCGGCTGTGAGCGGGCATGGAACTTGGCGTAGTCCCACCCACATCGGCGTGATGGGCGCGTGAAGCCACGTAAAAGAGCAGCTCCTCCGTCTGGCGATTGAACACGGGCGTGATCACCGTGATGTCGGGAAGATGCGTGCCACCATGAAAAGGCGAATTCAGCAGATAGGACTCCCCCGCTTTGGGCGGTTCCTCGATAGCGGCGATTAGCCCCTTGACGGCTTCACCCATAGAGCCTAGGTGAACCGGGATATGTTGGGCGTTGGCGATGAGGTCGCCGCAGTTGTCGAAGACCGCGCAGGAAAAATCCAGGCGCTCCTTGATATTTACCGAGTAAGCGGTGTTCTGAAGGGCATAGCCCATCTCATCGGCGATCGACATAAAACGCTTATTGAACAGCTCCAGCAGCACCGGATTTGCAGCGGTTCCGACATTTACTTTGTTGGGAGCGCTGACTCGGCTGAGGATGAGCTGCTTGTGGGTGTTGACCTCCGCTTGCCAGCCGGGCTCCACCACGGTAGTGGCAGTTGCCTCCACAATGAGCGCTGGACCGACAATGCGCGCCGAACGAGGCAGGGTGTCGCGCACATAGAGCGGCGTCTCATGGAACTTGCCTCGGGAATACATTCTGATGGTGCCCGCTGGTGAGAACCCGGCTGCTGTCATCGTATCGAAGTCGGGCACTTCGATGGTCTCGGTATGGCCGACGACTTCCACAGAGACGGCTTCAATCACTAATGGCTTTTCCTCCATCACGAAGCCGAAGCGGTCGTTATAGGCCTGCGCAAAGCGGTCCTCGAGCATGTCCCTTGCCGCAAAATCGATGATCAGGGACGTATCCGTGCCCTCGTATTTCAAGTGCACTCTGTGCAGCGGGCTGATTCGGGTTTCAGCGACGCCTTGGCATTTAAGTTGTTCTCGCCCTTGTGCTTCCAACGCCATAAACAATGGCTCGAGCTCCTGCCAGGCATCCGCCAGCGAACGCTCCACCGTGCGGCTGTGCATCACCCGCATGTCCGCGAGCCCCATGCCGTAGGCGGAGAGCACTCCCGCCAAGGGGTGCAGAAAAATTCGGGTCATCCCTAAAGCGTCGGCAATGCGGCAAGCATGTTGCCCACCAGCACCGCCGAAGCAACAGAGGGTGTATTCTTTGACGTTATACCCCCGCTGCAGGGAAACCCGTTTGATGGCGGCTGCCATGTTTTCCACGGCGACGTCCAAGAACCCTTCAGCCACCTGTTCCGAGGAGAACGATCGGCCCGTGGTGCTGCTAATTTGGCGCCTTAGCGTTTCGAACTGACGCTGAACAGCCTCTGCATCGAGGGGCTGGTCGCCTTGGGATCCAAATACCCGCGGGAAAAAATCCGGGCAGATACGGTTCAATAAGACGTTGCAATCGGTGACCGCCAAGGGTCCCCCGCGGCGGTAGCAGACCGGTCCGGGATCGGCGCCGGCAGAGTCGGGACCGACCAGGAATCGGCCGCTTTCGAAGTGCAGGACCGATCCTCCGCCGGCTGCTACGGTATGGATATAGAGCATGGGGGAGCGCAGACGCACCCCCCCTATCTCGCTTTCGAAGCGCCGTTCGAAATCGCCTGCGTAATGGGCCACGTCGGTAGATGTTCCACCCATATCGAAAGTGATAACCTTATCGAATCCAGCCCGTGCCGCAGTCATTGCACCACCGACGATGCCTCCGGCCGGGCCCGAGAGAATGCTGTCCTTGCCCTGAAACAAGTGTGCGTCGATCAGCCCGCCGTGGGACTGCATGTACATGAGCCGGGTATCGCCGTGGCGCCGATCCAGCGAAGTGAGCATGTGTTCGATGTGACGTCTTAGAAGTGGCGACAGATAGGCATCGACGACCGTCGTGTCCCCACGGCTCACCAGTCGGATCAACGAACTGATTTCGTGGGAGACCGAGATCTGCGGAAAGCCGACTTGCTGGGCTAGTTGCGCCACCTGACGCTCGTGCGCCGGATAACGGTAACCGTGCAGAAACACGATGGCAACTGCCCGTATACCGGCATCAAAGGCCTTTTCGAGAGCTTCGCGGGTGGCGGCGACGTCAACCGGTGCGAGCTCTTTTCCGTTGGCACTCATTCGCTCCGCTACCTCGATGCTTACCTCGTGCAGGCACTCGCTCAAGACGATCCGCAGCGCAAACAGATCGGGGCGGTTCTGATAACCGATACGAAGAGCATCGCCAAAGCCTTGGGTAATGAGCAGGGCGGTACGCTCGCCTTTGCGTTCTAGAAGGGCATTGGTTCCGACCGTGGTACCCATCTTAATGGCTTCGATGTGTTCGGTTGGCAGCGGCGTATCCGGGGCAAGGTCGAGGAGATCCCGGATACCCTGGAGCGTTGCGTCAGCGTAACGTTCCGGATGCTCGGACAGGAGCTTATGGACAACGAGGCGCCCGTCCGGCCGTTTTGCCACGATGTCGGTAAAGGTACCGCCACGGTCTACCCAAAATTGCCAGCGCGCTGTCATGCAAACCATAGTATCCGCAACGTGGCTCGAGGTGAAAGACTGCAGTCCGCTACGGTTGCTTCACTACGGGCGGCAGTGTTGTGGTTATCGTTCAGGGGTTGTAATGCGGGGTTAAGTTGTGAAAAACAAGACGCTACTGCTGTTCGCGGGGTTAACGCTGTTGTCCCATACCACTTGTTCGGCGGACGACGTTCACTGGAGTTATGCCGGCGAGGAAGGCCCAGAGAAGTGGGGGAGGCTCAGTTCCGAATTCATCATGTGTTCACTGGGAAGGAACCAATCGCCCATCGATCTGGCGGAATTCATTGAAGCTGACCTGAAGCCGCTCGAGTTTGCTTATCAGCCGGGGGGAACGGAGGTCTTACATAATGGGCACACCATTCAGGTCAACTATGCTCCAGGCAGCACGATTACTGTTGATGGGCGAGAATTTGAGCTCAAGCAATTCCATTTTCACGCGCCGAGCGAGAATATCATCAAAGGCAAGCCCTACCCTCTCGAGGGCCATTTGGTGCATGCGGATTCAAATGGAAATGTGGTGGTCGTGGCGGTGATGTTTACGGAAGGTGCGAGCAATACCGCCCTCAAAGAAGCCTGGCAGCAGATGCCCAATAGGGCCGGAGCGCCGCAGCCATTATCTACCCCCGCCGATGCCGGCAACCTACTGCCCAGTGACCGCGATTACTACCGGTTTAATGGATCGTTGACGACACCTCCTTGTTCGGAAGGCGTGCGGTGGCTGGTGATGAAAAAGTCGATCACCGCCTCGAAAGACCAGCTGGCGAAATTCACGCAGGTGATGCAGCATCCCACAAATCGCCCTCTGCAGGCGGTCAATGCGCGGGCGGTTCTTCAGTAGCGCTCTGCGTGGGCCGGCTGGGTTAGCTCCGGTGCGTTGGCCGGGACTGACAGCATGGAGCGGGCTGCGAGGTTTCCAGCAATGCAACCTTCGCAAGGCCCGGCCATCTGATCAGTGCTGAGAAGGCAGTTCAATAGCGTTGCGGCGCTTTTTCGGGCAACAGTGCGTGAGAATGACGAGTGTGACATTGGCGTCACAAAGCCGCTGTTGTTGCTGGTGTCGCGGATCAGAATAGGATTTATAGAGCTTGGCCCATGTTCCAAAAAACCCACGTCAAAAGCGGCTGCGCCGCCCAAGGCGGCGTCTCGGAATTCTCACAGACCTGAGTGCCCGTGTAGGACGCGGGGCTCTAGTCGCGCGCCATTCTGCAGAATAATGTCTGGAAGCGCGTTGGGTGCCATACAGGTAATGCCATGCCAGAGTGGTGCTGCAGAAATACAAAAAACATGTACTTGCAGCAACAGTTTGTTGTAGTATGCTAAATCGGCAACACAGGTTGAGTTGAGAGGCCAAGCAAATGATAAACAAGCGTTATGTTCTCTACGTGATACTGGCTCTAGCGGGCGTGGCTCAGGCTCAGGAAGGTGAGCGTATTCAGACTGATGCCGATCCCAATCAAAGCATCGACTTATTGTTCAGCGATAAGACCGTCGAAGGGCGGTATTTTCGAGACGTTGGTTTCTTTGGTAACGGAACCCAAAAATTGCTTCTTGGTGGCTACCTGAATACAGATAATTCCTTTCAGTTTACGGGGGGGATTTCCACTGAGGTGCTGAAAGATTTTACGCCGCTGAAGTCCGACTTACAGTTCTCGCTCGGAAGCCGGTTTTATATCTCGCGGCTGGCCGATCCAAGCGATAACGTCTTTGGATTGGGCTTTGGCGCTGGTTGGAATTTTACCTTTCCAGAAAGAATACTTAAACTTCCTTTGACCCTTCGAGGCAGCTACTACTATGTGCCTGAAGTCCTGACCTCAGGGAATGATCAGGACATCCTGGACTTTGATATTGTGGAAGCACAGCTCGATCTGACGAAGAATCTTGCCGGCATTTTCGGGCTTCGGGAAATGACCGTCGCCAATCGCAATCTCGATAACAACTGGAACCTGGGGATTCGTTACAAGTTCTAACCGACGTTTCTGCAAAGGAGTTTGGACTAGTTAGGCTGTTGGGCCATGACGAGATGGGTGTGCAGGCAATTGTCGGATATTCAGATGCCGCACAGCGATTGATCTGCGGCTTTCGGAAACGTACTTTTGACCCAGACTTAAATCTGTACATGTAGTCTCCGAATTTAGCGATGGGGGTGACGGGAGTTTGGCTCGGCCCAACGATGAGAAGTTTTCGAAAAGCCGAAGAAAAACAAAATCTGCTTGCCAGCACATGGTGCGGTGTCCCTCCAAGGGGGTAGCGAACTAATGGCGGCCTGTTTTGGATCGCGTGCTCAGAAGTTGTTT
>JAGTVB010000013.1 GCA_018224385.1 Gammaproteobacteria bacterium | reverse complement strand
GCGCGACATCAGGTCGGAGAAATGCTGAATGTCATGGGCAATGACCACCACGCCAGCCCCCTGGCTGATGGCGTCGTTGAGTTCGGTGAGGTTGGAACAGCGTGCGACCTGCAGGAGGCCCGTTCTTGCGAGGATGCCCGCCGCCAAGGCGGCATCTCCGGGCAGCTGGGCGAGCAACAGGATTCGCTCGCTAGCGTTTGGCGAATTCGTCATGCTTGGCACGCAGCAGGGCTCCGGGCAGTCCGACATAGCTCGGTCCGCCCGAGAACAGGCCGACGAAGTCTTGCAGGGGCTCTCCCAACTGCAACCCCGACGACCCTATGCGATACTCGCGGATGGTACGCTCGTGACCGCCATCGCGTTTCTTCACCACGGATAGGGCGTAGCGCAGCTCGCCAAAGGCTTCGAAGAAGCGCTGCAGAATGACGGTGTCCGCGATATAGGTCAGGTCGATCGGAAATTTCGAAAAACCGCCGAAAGCACCGCGCATGGACAGCGTGCAGAGCGTCACCACCCTTCGCCCGCTCAGGAACGCGAGCAGGTCATGCAGGTGCAAATTGAGGTATCGCTCGTCGGGCATGGCTTGCAGATAGCCATTCATGCTGTCGATCACGATCAGCTCGACGTCGTCTTGCTGCACTCTCTCAGAGATCTCGTGCGCAAACTCGCCGCTGGTGAGCCGGGCGGGCTCCGCCTTACGCAGCACAATGTGCCCCGACGCCATGGCCTTGTCCAGCGCCATACCTTGACTGGCGGCGCGGTGCTGAAACATGGACGGCGCTTCGTCAAAGGCATAAATAATCGCCCGTCTGCCCCGGCGGGAGGCCTGCAGCGCGTAATGGGTCGCCAGCGTCGATTTCCCGGTGCCGGGCGGACCGATAATGGCAACGCTCGTACCGCGCGCTATTCCCCCGCCCAGCAACTTGTCGAGCTCGGGCAGACCGCTGGAGATCCTCTCCAGAGCAAAGCGCGCAAAGCCTTCGGATCCCGAGAGCCGCGGATAAACCTCGATGCTGCCGGTGTGAATGCGGAAATCGTGGTATCCTCCCGCATACGGCTGGCCGCGAAGCTTCGTGATGCATAGGCGCCGGTGCTCCGGGCCATAATCGCCGACCTGCTGCTCGAGCTTGATCAATCCCCATGCCAAGCTGCGCGGGTGCAGGAGCTCCCGCCCAGCAGGCTCGTCCAGCACAAGTCCTGTCCATCCGCGCTGAACCAGGCTCTCCTGAAGCATTTTGATGTACTTACGGAAGTGCCCAGGCTCGCCGCTCAGCACGCGCAGTGCGGAAAGCGTATCCACCACCAGGCGTCCTGGAGGCAAAGCTTCTAGCTCCTGCATTATGGTACCAATGCGCTCGCCCAGCTCCACTTCCCCGGGGTGGAACAGAGTATAGGTCGACTCGATGCCCTCGCCAGCAAAGATGTCCAGCAATCGCACGCCGTCCAGAGACCAGCCGTGGGACGCGGCAAGTGTCTTGATCTCGGTAACCGTCTCCGCCAGGGAAACGTACACACTACTTTGTCCTTGACGCACGCCCTCAAGCACGAATTGCATGCCCAACGTGGTCTTGCCCGTGCCGCTGTCGCCTTCCACAAAATAAAGTCGGCCAGGACGCAGACCACCGCCCAATACCTTATCCAGGCCCGGTATGCCCGAGGTGATCAATTGGGGAAGTTCAATCATGTATGCACATCCTTCTGGGCTTGCTGCTGGCCTTGAGAGATAGGATAAAACAATACATGACATCGCTTCTATTGGCGAACATGGGGTATAAGCAGCCGCGGCGCGGTCACGCCGGTGCGACAGTAATACCGCGGTAATCTGTTTGTTCCACGCCCGAACGATGTTCAGCACCGCAGGAATATTCCCGACCGGATCGACCACTGCCGCGCGGCTCGAGCCATGGTCGCCAATCAGGTAGACGAAGTTCTGCATGGGGCCGACCTCGAGGCATGCGATATCGAAGTGGCCTGGCATTAGACCAACCCCTGATCGCGAGCGTGCGTGACCCTACCTCGGGGCCGCTTCAGCAGATGGTCAACCATCGACGTCCGTATCTTGCTCGGAGCGTATCTTGGTAAGCACCTCCAGGGTTCCATAAACATACATCCCTACCGCCAGAGAGACGAAGAAGATCAGCACCTTGGTCTGCCCGGTCACCAGCGCAGTCATTGCGGGCCCGGGGCAAAAACCCACCAGTCCCCAGCCGATGCCAAACAATGCGGCCCCGGCAACCAATGGTGAGCACGGCGAAAGAAAAGAACACCGCGCTGGCCACCATCGAGCGCGGCGCGAGACGCCCGACGCCGCAGACGCCGTGCCCGCTGGTACATCCGTTACCAACGCGCGTGCCTAGGCCGACGAGCAGCCCGCTTAAAATAACGGCGGGATCGGAAACGCCAATGCGAATCGCCATGGATTGCGGATGGAATGAGAAAACCAGGAGGGATCCCACCAGCAATCCCGCAATAAACACAGCTCGCCAGAGCGTGTCGTGCCGTTTTGGCCGGAGCACGCCGCCCAGGATGCCGCTCAACCCGGCGACGCGGCCATTGAAGTACGACAAAGCAATTGCGGCCAGCCCAATCAGCGCCCCTCCGATAGAGGACAGAACCGGTGTGAACCCTTCCATTCGACGCTCCCTCTCAATCGGTTCGACGGCTGTGCGTTCTCAATAACGCTCACTCGAGTCAAGCCCACACAGAAGGAGTCTGCCGCACCGGTGGCAGCAATAGAATTGGGACAATCCCTTACCGGAAGGTTGAGGGGCGGCGCCAGCGCCGAAGTACCTGAGGCGTACGAGCGCCGGCGCTCAGCCGCGGCAATGAGCACGCGCAGTCACTCTCCTGAAAAAACTTCTAAGACACAACAATAAACCGACAGCAGGACATCGCGGCCAACGCTCTCAAGGAGTAGCCCTTGGTCGACACGCTCCTCAAACCCGAGGAACGCCTCATAAACGCGCTGCGGGCGTTGCCAGTCGCGGCGAAACGATCAACGCATAAATAGCCGCAATACCGACGAGGATGTAGACGGCCCGCGACAGCACGCTCATTTCACCAAATAGTGCTGCCACGAGATCAAAATTAAAAGCGCCGACCAGCAGCCAGTTCAAACCGCCAACGATGAGAAGAATCAATGCAATCCAGTTAACAGTAGTCATTGGGTATCCTCGATAAATGATTGATCATCAGGCCTGAAGCAGCATTCATGCCCGTCAAAAAAACGCAATCCTAAGCGCATGAATTGGCTTATTTCGAAGGCAATGCCGCTTTTCCCCGCGCCCAAAAGGGCGCCGTTCCGAGTCGCATCCCGAGCAAGATTACACTTTCTTTTGTAATTCTTACATTAAATTGATGCCTTCACCCGAATAGAGACAAGAAAAACGGGTTGCCTCTAGATTCATTGTACGGGCGCCGAGCAGGATTTCGGGCGGGGCCGCAGGACATCGGCTTAGCACAAGGATAAGGCCGGCAGGGATGTGCAACTTAGAGGATTTCTTAAAATCCGCTGCGCTTGCCTGAGCTGTGTTACGCGCTGGCTCAGAATCCGGCCCTCGTCGCGCCGCAAATCAATTACCCGCGGTGGGGGGCAGCGCAGCATAATAGAGCGCCACGTCGTACATCTGCTCTTGAGTCAGCCGGTGGGCGGTGGTGCGCATCAGGTGCGCGTAGGCCGAACCGCCTCGCTGCTGCTTTTCGAACAGCTCAAGTTGCAGCACGAGATAGCGGGCATACTGCCCGGCGAGCAAGGGATAGTGTGGGTTCTTCGGCGTGGCACTTGGACCGTGACAGTCGATGCAAGAAGGGATGCCTTTGCTCGGAATGCCGCGGCGCGCAATGGCCTTCCCGCGCTCGATAGCCGCCGCGTCGTCCGGGACGGAACCGGCGTGCGCTGCTTCCTTCAAGTTGCCATAGTAGTGCGCCAGCGCCCTCATCTCTTCGCGGCTCAACCTGGCGGCGACCGGTTCCATCATCCCGCTGTGCCGTGCGCCGCGCGCGTAGGCCTGCAGTGCGGCGTAGAGATAGGTGGGACGCTGGCCTGCGAGCCGGGGAAAGGCACCCTCCCCGCGCCCGCGTCCGTCCGCCCCATGGCAGCGCCCGCAACTCTCGGTGACCGCCTCGGGAACGTCCTCCCGTCGCGGCAAGCCGTACTGCGGCACGTCCAGGCTGGGGGCGAGATTACCGTTCACGAGCTTGCGGTAGGCCGCCGCATCCAGCGCCGGCAACGCGCGCAAGAAAGCCACCATGGCCCATACCTCGTCATCCCGGTGGCGGGTCGGCCAGGCCGGCATCCCAGTGAACTTGACACCGTGCTTGACGATGAAGAAAAGCTCCTCAGGCTCCCAGTGGGAAATCTTCGGGGGCAGGTAGGGCGGGGGCGGAGTCATTGCGGCGGGCACACGCGGAAGGCGCAGCTGCGGGCTGCCGTGACAGGGGCTGCACCCGGACTCGTAATGGCCAGCCCCTTTCAGCACCAGGCTCGGATCGTCGAGCGAATGCAGTGACGGGGTCTTGATTCCCAGACTGTGGGTGGCAACGGAGCGCTGCATGGCAAAGCTCAGAAACCAGTCGGTGAGGGCCCAGTGACGGGAGCTCGCTTTGATCGGAATGATCCCCGAGGCGGCCAGGAGCATGCCGCCGACTCCGAGCACGACGAGCAGCAAAGCAGAGTGTTTGGTAAGGCGCAACAGGCGCCGTTTCAGGTGCTTTTCTCCGGCCGCGGCCCTCAGCCCTGAGGGGAGGAGCGCGATGCTTGTCAACAGGCGCTTCATGGCTGCTCTCCTGGTGCGAGCCCTTTGCCGCGCAGCAGCCCCCTCGTCAGCCAGAGACCGCCGAGCAAATAGGCAACTCCCCCCACGAGAAGCATAATGGCCCCTCCCAGGTGCTGGTCTTCGAGGGGCGTGAGCCCGGCGAACGCATGTAAAACCTGGCCCGAGCCAGCAGGATGTTCGTAAAGGGGCCGCTTAGAAAGGGCCAGCAGTGCCCCCAGCAGCGTCATGTGCATGGCGGTGAGCAGCAGCCCCACAACGCCGGCCGCCGCCCGCTTCCCGCCACGCGCTGCCGCACCGCCCACAGCGGACAGCCACAAGAGAAGACCGGCAAGGAGAAACGTTCCCTGTTCCGCCACCAGCCCCACCGGAGAATGCCGCGCTACGTGATGCAGCGCCGGCGCGTGCCAGGCCCATACCACGACAAGCTCCAGCACCGAGGCCGGTATTGGGGAGAACCACCCAGGCGCCCTGAGCACCGGATCGAAACGGCCCCCGGCCAGGCCCAGGGCGAGCAGAGGCGCCGCCACGGCCACCACACCCATGTGCATGGTCATGTGCGCGAAGAAAGCCCGCCCCGCCAGTTGCGGCAGCGGCCCTAGCCATACGGCGGCAAGCGTGAGCAGTCCCAGAAGCAACAGGGCGCGACGCGTCGCGGTGGGTTGCTGGCTCATAACCTCCACTAGGGACGGAATCATCGGTTCGCTTCGTTGGCGTTTCTCAGGATTCGGGCTCATGCAACAGCAACTGCGGGTCCGCAATGCCTGCTCCACCCAGGCTGTGCTCATGACCGGCGCTCAGTGGGGAGCCGCCATCAGTGGCAGGTCTGGATGAACAGCGCGGTAAGGCCCACGTAAGCGGTGGCCACGGCACTCAGGGCCGACAGCAGCAGCGTCACAAAGCCCAGGAAGCGGTGGCGTTCCCCGGGTGTGTCGAAGGCCTGGGGGACGGTCTCGCTGCCGTAGCTCTGGCGTCGGGCGGCGATCCATCCGACGATGCCGATCCCGGCGAGGGCGAGCACCGTGTAGATGGCAATCGCCATACGGGCCTCACCGAGAGGACCGTCGCGACCGACCACCTTCGCGCACCAGACGGCGGTGGTGCTGTAGCACAGCAAAAAGTGCGCAGCCCAGATGCCCGGGGAGACCACCATCAGCCACAGGTTCTCGTTCTTTTCCGCAACACGTTCCATAGTCAGGCCCCCTTGCATCAGGCCACCAGGGGAAAACCGGCGATCACGGCCACCGTGATGGCCACCGTTAGGGCAACGAAGTGCCAGTAGAGCGTGACGTTACGGATCTCGATGTCGTAGCGGGCGGTCATGCGTCCGGCGAGCCGCTGCGCGAGGCAATAGCCTTGCATGATCACCCCCACCGCCACGTGGAGCACCGTCCAGAGAACCAGCAGCCAGACCATCGCCGGGTAGACATGGCTCACCGGGTCGAGGCCTGCATGCCAGGGGCCGGCGAGGAGGGTCGCGCCGCCGGCCACGGCCAGCGCGACGGCCACCGGCAACCCGCCATAGAAGGCCGCCCGCCGATCGCCCTGGTTCCAGCGCCGCACCAGCACCGTCAAGCCCCACGACCCCAGCAGCAGCACCGCGCCCAGCAGCATAAGCCCGAACAGGCTCGGTGCGGGCGAGGGGTCGGGCGGAAAGTCGTCGTGGATGGTCCAGTAGAAAAAGTAGCCGAACACCAGGCCTGCGAACGCTGTCATGTCCGCCAGCATCGTGATAAACATCGCCCACCAGCCGACCGACTCCGGCCCCGAGCGGTAGAGCGGCAGCCTCAGGCCGAGGCCGACATTCTTCTCCTCCTTCTCTGGGATCAGCGCGGTTCCCGTCCACAGCCAGGCGATGATGATGGCGAAGGCCAGCACGCCGCTGGCGACGGCGACCCACCAGAGATGGAAGGTGGCGAAGATGAACAGGCCACCCGTGAACAGGGCGGCGAACAGCGTGAGCCAGGTCGGCCCGGGCACGCGCAGGCACTGGATCGGCTGGGCGTCCACACTGGTGGTGATGAGCGTCTCGCGCTTCCCCTCCTCGGCGTCGGGCAGGTAGAACCGGCCCTCATCAATATCGCGCAGGATGTTCGGCTGGTCCCACAGCGGGTAACGGCCGTCGATCTCGGGGATGGAGCGGATGCCCCAGGGTTTGTCGGGCATTTCCGCCGTCCATTCCAGCGTGCCGGCACCCCACGGGTTACGTTGCGCGTAGGGCTGCTTGCCCTTTGGACGCAGCACATCCCACACGAAAACAGCGAATCCGGCAGCCAAGATGAAGGCACCGATGCTGGAAATGAGGTTCAGTCCGTCGAACCCAAGGTTGGGAGCGTAGGTAAAGACCCGCCGCGGCATGCCGAGCAGGCCACTGAGGTGCATCGGCAGGAAGGTGACGTTAAAGCCGATGAACAGGAGCCAGAAGGTAATTCTACCGAGCCGATCGGAGAGCTTTTTGCCGCCCACCAGGGGAAAGAAGTAGTAAAAGCCGGCAATGACGGGAAAAACCGCGCCGCCGACCAGCACATAGTGCAGGTGCGCCACGATGAAGTAGGTATCGTGGGCCTGGAAGTCGAATGGCACCAGAGCCACCATGACACCCGTGAGCCCGCCCAGCACAAACACGGCCAGTCCGCCGAACACGAACAGCAGGGGCACGGAGCGCACCACGCGCCCGGCCAGCAGCGTGGCGATGAAGCAGAAAAGCTGCACCCCGGTGGGGATCGCCACCGCCTCGGAGGCGGCGGAGAAGAGCGCCAGCGAGATACCCGGCAGCCCCGTGGTGAACATGTGGTGCACCCACAAACCGAAGCTTAAGAAGCCGGTGCCTACCGCCGCCAGCACGATCCACCCATAGCCCACCATCGGCGTGCGGGCGAAAGTCGGGACCATCATCGCCACCAGCGCGATGGCCGGAAGAAAGACGATGTAGACCTCCGGGTGGCCAAAGATCCAGAACAGGTGTTGCCACAAGAGCGGGTCGCCGCCACGATCCGGGTCAAAAAAAGGCCAGTGGAGCAACCGCTCGAGCTCGAGCAGGATGTCCCCCGCAATCAGCGGCGGAAACGCAAACAAGATCATGCCCGCCACCACCAGGATGTACCACGCGTAGAGCGGCATGAGGTTGATCCGCATGCCCGGCGAACGGGTCTTGAGCACGCCGACGATGATCTCCACGGCGGCGGCGATGGCGGCGAGTTCGATAAAGGAAAGGCCGAGTAGCCAGATGTCGTTACCGATCCCCGGCTGGTATTGGCTGCTCAACGGCGGGTACATGAACCAGCCACCCTGCGGCGCGGCGTTGAAAAAAAGAGAACCGCAGACAAACGTGCCGCCCAGCAGGAAGCTCCAAAAGCCGAAGGCCGAGAGACGCGGGAAAGGTAGGTCACGCGCGCCCAGCATCTGCGGCAACAGAAAGATAGAAAAGGCCTCGAACAGTGGCACGGCAAACAGGAACATCATCACCGAACCGTGTAGCGTGAAGATCTGGTTGTAGAAGTCTGCGGAAAGGAAATCGTTGCCCGGCACCGCCAGTTGGGTGCGCATCAGGAGCGCCAGGATGCCGCCGAAGAGAAAGAACGCGAAGGCGGCGGCCGTGTACCACAGGCCCACTTGCGAGTTGTTGACGGCCGACCAGTAGCGCCACCCCTGCGGCGTCTTCCACGCCTTCAGCAACCGCTCCGCCTGGGCGTGCTGGACCCCGATGGGGGGCGCTTCGCGAAGCGGCTTCACATCCCCGGGAGCCGCTCCGAGCCGTTCCGGATCCCGTCCCGGAGGCGTGTTCATTCCAATCCGTCCAAATAGGCCGCCAGCGCCCGCAGGTGCTGCGTCGGCAGCATGCCGAAGGAGGGCATATGCACCCCTGGCTTGAGATCCTCTGTGCGTGCCATCCAGCGCAGAAAGTCGTCGGCCTCGTTGGGCAGAATCCCGGCACCGAGGCTCAACCGGCCTCCCACATGCGTCAGGTCGGGCCCTATCACCCCCTCGGCCGGAGTGCCCCGAATGGCGTGGCACGCGCCACAGCCGTTGGCGAGAAACAGCTCTTGACCGCGGCGGGCGAGGGGCCCGGCAGCAGCCTGAGCCGGCTGCTTCTGCCGCGCGAGCCAGCGGGCGAATTTTTCCTTCTCCTCGACCGCGACATAGAATCGCATCAAGGCGTGGGCCGTGCCGCAGTACTCGGCGCAGGCGCCCTGAAAGACGCCCGTCTTGGTCGGCTCCAGAGCCATGCGGTTCACGCGCCCGGGGATCATATCGAGCTTGCCGGCGAGCGAGGGGATCCAAAATGAGTGGATGACATCGGGGCTATCCAGGAGAACCTCCACCGGCTCGCCAACGGGCAGGCGCAGCTCGTTCGCCAGTTCGACCGCCTCACCATCGGGAGCTAGATAGCGCACACGCCACCACCACTGCTCACCGGTGACGGCGATCCGCAGGCTTCCCGGCGGTGCAGGCTGCAGCAGATCCGGCAACAGCGAGAGTCCATAAACCAGATATCCGGCCAGCACCAGCGTCGGCAACGCTACGCCGCCTCCAATGATCAGGAGCTTCGCTGCACGTTGGCTGTGCGGCTCGGGCCGCAGGCGAACGGCGTACACAGTAAGGCCGATAACGGCGACCCAGATGAGGATGGCGCTGGCCGCTAGCCACCAGAAGAGGGTGGCGATACGCTCGGCGCCGCGCCCGGCCGCGTCCAGCGTCGACAGCGGACCGCTGCATCCGGCCAATACCAAGAGACTTCCCAGCACCACCAGCGAACCGACCTTGCGCCCTTGACGCCGGCAACAAATGCGGCCCGACCGAGCTGAGGCAAGGCGCCGCTGAGAAGCCGTGAGCCCGCCGATGCGATGGCGCCTGATATTTTGGGCGATGATCTGAACGAGCAAGTCCTTGACCCCACCGGTGGATTAAGCGCGTCGCTCCTGGCGGACTACCGCATCCCCGCCGCGGGCCCGAGAGCCGCCGTCAGGCCCCCTTGAGGAAAATGAACGTTTCGCTTCGCCGAGGATCCATGCTGCCGGCGCCGGCAGAAGAATCACTCCAAGGAAAGGCCATAGCAAAGCGATGTTGGACCGACATGTCATGGACGTAGTCCTCTTAATGATTGAGCCCGATAACCAAGTGCCTCTCCTTGCGTCGCAAGCAGGGCACGTGTCAATTCCGCATCACGGCGCTGTTGGCCGGTTCCACTTTGATCAAGCCGCGCGCGGGGCTGCGATCGATGGCGGCGGCCGGATACCGGATTTTCGGTTCCTCGACATTTTCAGGGCTGATGTCGTCGACCTCATGGAAAACAACGGCGTTTATCGTTCTTCCCGCGGGCTGTGCGAACCGGTGCAACGCCTGTGGCGCCAGGCGTAACGGCGGTCGATTGCTTGCTCATGGCCACTCCAGCAGCTCCACGATGGAGCCCCCGTCGTGAACGCTTTGGATGGCGTCGGCAAACAGGGGGGCGGCTTGCAGCACCACCAGCTTGTCGCGCACCCGATCCGGTTGCAGACGCACCGGTGCAACGGTATCGGTCACGATCACCCGCTCCAGCGCATCGCTCCTGAGCACGTCGTTTGCTCTCTCTGTGAACACGCCATGGGATGCGGCCGCGAACACCTTGGTCGCTCCCCGATGCAAACAGGCCTCGGCGGTGCGCAGCAGCGTTGTTCCGGTACTGATGAGATCATCGATGATGATGGCAATCTTGCCCGCCACCGGGCCCACCACGGCCGCGCCGCTGACGACCCCCCGGCTGCGGTGCTTTTCCATAAAGGCGGTAGGTATTTCCCGGCTGGCGCACTGGCTGAGCATGTTTCGAAACTGTTCCGCCCGTTTCACGCCACCGATGTCCGGTGACACCACGATCATCTCCTGCTGTTCCAAGGTCGCGGCGAAATAATGGGCAAATAGCTTGTTTGCCTCGAGATGATCGGTGCGACACCTAAAAGCATTCTGAAAGGCGGCGACGT
The DNA here is from genome assembly GCA_018224385.1 of Gammaproteobacteria bacterium. GTDB lineage: Bacteria > Pseudomonadota > Gammaproteobacteria > HK1 > HK1 > JAGTVB01. Next base: position 805 of record JAGTVB010000013.1, on the reverse strand, counting down.
TGTGTACATCCAAGGCCAATACGCGGTCGGTGCCCACCGCCTCGAGCATGCTGGCGAGGTAGCGTGTGGTTACCGGATCTCGAGGCTGGGTCTTGCGCTCCTTGCGTGCGTAGCACAAATAAGGAATGACGGCGGTAATGCGTGCCGCCGAGGCATCCCGAAGCGCACCGATAAAAAACAACAGGCGGCAGAGCTTATCGTTGACCGTGGCCGTCCCATCGCTAAAGAGCGAATGAATCACGAACACATCCCGTTCGCGCACGCTGACAAGCGGCCGAGTCTTGTGCTCACCGTCTTCGAACTCTCTCTCCTCGTGAGGGCTGAGGGCTAATTTGAGATGATCGGCCACGCGCTCGCCGAAGTCACGGCTCGCTTCCAAGGCAAAAAGACAAGGTTCCTTGTTTATCATCATTTCGTCATCAAGTCTCTTGTGCTTAGGTTCATCCCGCGCGCTCCGCAAGAGCGCTCATTCGAGTCAAGCGCCCGCGCGGCGTTTGAGTCTGCATCACCGATGGCAGCGAAAAAAATTGGGATATTCCCTTAGAAACCGCGTCAAAAATGTCCTGCGCGCCGACAGTGCAACGCGCTGTGTCCGTCCGTCGGGGCCCTCGGCGCGAGGGCTAAGCATACCTGATCGAGGGGTTGCGGAGTGACCGGATAAATCGATAGATCCGATGAGTGGCGATGCGTTCAAGCGACACAATGTGCTGATGTGCTCACAGAGCTGGCGCAGGCAACTGGATGCGGACCCCCACAGACAATCCAGAACCGTACTGGCGGCCACAGAGAGTTGCGTTGCTTTGGG
>JAGTVB010000012.1 GCA_018224385.1 Gammaproteobacteria bacterium | reverse complement strand
GTGCTTGATCGTAAACCTCTATTCCCATGTCACGGATAAGCCCCACGACTGCTTCCATTTGTTTTGCATCCTGAAATTCCTCAGGTAAGCAGTCGCTGATTTCTCGAGAGGTGAGGAATCCCTTTGCTCGCCCGTTCCGAACGAGCTTCTGTACTCTTGAACGGCTTCTCTTTGCTCCAACTCCCATTGACGACTCTCCCGGCTTTTTCTGTCTCAGCAAATAGCCTTACGGCGCCTTAACCCTTTGCGACTCTGAGCTCATCTGAATGTTTGTTTCTCGCCAGGAAAGAATAGTGAAGTAGTCGGTAGCGTCTTTTCAGGCAGGACACCTTACGCTAACCATCGCAGGTCCGGCGAACTACAGGAAATGGACTCAAGTCCGGGCGCCGAGAAGGCTCAACGTTCCGTAATTCGGTAGTGACGATCCCCCCAGTGCGGTCAGCGTGATTGGCACGTCAAACTCCCTTGGGGGAAGAGCATCTCTCCTCTCTGTCGCTCTTATCGTCCAATACGCAAAAGTTCTTAAGTTGCCGGTGTCATGACGAGTTATTGACGGTCGCGTTACGCAGCTGAGCGTTGCGCGAGTGGATACCACGGACGCATCACAATCTTCGCACGGTCAGCGAGGAAATCTTTGACGAGCTTAACGATACTCGTTTCCGTTCCGGGAAGGCTCTGGTAAGCCTGCTTGGGTCGGTACTACACTAGCTTTGCGCTGGTAAGCAAGAGTTGGGCTTCTGATGGGCAGGTTTCGAGTAGCGCAAACCGACGGGAACAATCTGGGGGCCTGGATCCTCAAATTAGCCTTACTCAAACGGAGGGATTATCGGATGGTTCGATTGCTTTTAGTCGACGACCACAGTTTGGTCCGTGCTGCTCTCAAACAGCTATTGCTGGCTGCGCTCGACGTTGAATCTGTCGCGGAAGCAGGGAGCGGCGAGGAAGCCATCAGTGTCGCGACAACATACTGCCCCGACGTCATCCTCATGGATATAGTCATGCCTGGTATCGGCGGGCTTGAGGCAACTCGACGACTGCTTCGGATCAATCCACGCTTCAAGATAATCGTCCTAACGGCGCACGCCGAAGGGCCAATTCCTATGCGCACGTTGGAGGCCGGCGCTATCGGTTGTCTGACAAAGGGCTGTACGACGGATGAGATGCTTCAAGCGATTGCAATGGTGCAGCGCGGCGAGCAGTATGTCTGCACCGAGATAGCCCAGCAAATAGTCAAGACACATGTTGGCGGTCAACGTTCTCAGATTGGAAGCTTGTCCCGCCGAGAACTGCAAGTATTGCTTATGGTGAGCCAAGGAAAGAAAAATCAGGAAATCTCCGAGCGCCTTTGCCTCAGTCCAAAGACCATCAGCACATATCGAACGCGGTTGTTTAACAAGCTCGGTGTGCGAACAGATGTCGCTCTAGCGCATATTGCTCTGTGCCATGGTCTCGTTGAGCCGCTCAGCCGGACGTAAATAGAGCCCCCGTTTGGAATCCTGTTGTGCTTGGCGGTCTCGGTTAGGCCGTAGGTGAGGGCGGCTAATCGCCAATTATGGGCAGTTTATCTAATTCGCAAGAGGAAACACTCGGACGACACCTAGGTCATACCATTTTTAAGATTTGAATCGGTAGCGGGGGCTATAGACGATGAACTGCGGCAGCGAGTCATTCGATGTTTCTGCGTGCCTCTCCGGCCTGACCAATGATCCTGGCGTCTACCGAATGTTGGATAGCCGGGGCGAGGTCATTTATGTTGGGAAAGCCCGTAATCTCCGAAGGCGTCTTGCGAGCTACTTCCGTAGCCAAAAGCATCTTCCCCAAAGAACGCAGACACTGATTTCTCGAGTCTGCGCGATCGAGGTTACTGTTACCCGGAATGAGACGGAAGCTCTAATTCTAGAAAATAACGTTATCAAGGCCTTTCGCCCTCGATACAACGTCCTGCTACGCGACGATAAGAGCTATCCATACATCTATATTAGCACCCATGAACAAATTCCACGCCTGAGCTTTCACCGCGGTGCGGTGAGCGGGAAGGGAAGATACTTTGGCCCTTATCCAAACGCCAGTGCGGTGCGCGAGAGCCTAGGGCTACTCCAGCAATTGTTTCAGATCAGGCAATGCGAGGACAGCTTCTTCCGAAACCGGACCCGCCCTTGTCTGCAATACCAGATCAAGCGATGCACCGCGCCATGCGTGGGTCTGGTGGATGAAGAGACATATCGAACCGACGTCAATCATGCTGTAATGTTCTTGGAAGGAAGCAGCGAAAAGGTGGTAGAGGAGCTTATGGCGCGCATGGATGCCGCCGCAACGCGCTTGGAATTTGAGCGCGCCGCAAGGTACCGAGATCAAATTGCTACCCTAAAGCAAATACAACAAACCCAGTATGTAAGTGGGCCTCAGGGTGACATTGATGTCGTGGCTGCGAAGAGCCGAGATGGGCTCGCCATCGTTGAGGTATTTTTTGTCCGCAAAGGCCAGAACCTTGGGAATAAGACCTTTTTTCCGAAGCACATTAGCGGGCTAGACTCCAGTGAGATCCTTGAGGCATTTCTTCCGCAATACTACCTGGCACAGTCGATTGAGGAGAGTATCCCTGCTGAAATCCTGATAAGTGACAGCGTTCCCAGCCAGGAATTGCTGGCGAAGGTGCTTACCGAACGGTCCGGTAGCAAGGTAACCGTCGCGTGCCGCGCGCGGGGCGAACGAGCACAGTGGCTGAATATGGCGATGAACAACGCAGAAGTTGCTTTGATGCATCAATTATCCCGATGTGCAAATTCGCATGCGCGCGTTGAAGCTCTCTGCGAGGCCCTGGGGCTCACTGTTAGGCCACAGCGGATTGAATGCTTTGATGTCAGCCACACCCACGGAGAGGATACGGTGACGGCGTGCGTCGTATTTGGCCCTGAGGGACCCCTGAAGTCTGCATACCGGCGCTACAATATTCGCGGAATCGCGCCTGGAGATGACTATGCGGCTCTGGCTCAGGGGCTTGAGCGTCGTTATGCCCGGTTGCACAAAGGCGAGTCTCTCTCTCCGGATCTGATTATGGTGGATGGGGGAAGAGGACAGTTATCGCAAGCAACTGAAGTGCTGCAGAGACTTGGCATTGATAACATACCCATCATTGGTGTCGCCAAGGGGCCCGCGCGCAAGGTAGGGCATGAGACGATCTTTTCGTCCCGCTCGGCACATCCTCTTCCTCTAGAGGGGAATTCCCCGGCGCTCCACCTAATTCAACGTATCCGCGATGAAGCGCACCGCTTTGCTGTCGCTGGGCACCGTTCACGCCGTGCACGGGCCCGTAGAGGGTCGGTATTGGAACGCATCTCTGGCATAGGCGCTCAACGGCGACGGCGTTTACTGCGTGAGTTTGGCGGATTACAAGGCATTGCTAGCGCGGGCATCGCCGATTTGACCCGAATCAGAGGCATTGGCTACGAACTCGCCCAATCGATCTACGAGGCTTTCCGTCGAAATGACTGAACGCGGGAAAGTAACCAACTCGGCGCATCCCAAAGTTGGCTTTCTGCTCTGGCGGTCACCTCAGTAACTATGCTGACGAACATCCCCAACCGCCTCACTTTGTTTCGCATGGGGCTCATCCCTGTTTTTGTCCTCGTCTTCTACCTTCCATTTAACTGGATGAATGTGTTAGCGGCTTCGCTTTACGGCTTAGCCGCGCTAACAGATTGGCTTGACGGATACCTCGCGCGACGGCTGGGTCAGACCTCCCCATTCGGAGCATTTCTCGATCCCGTGGCCGACAAACTGATGGTGACAGTTGCACTCGTCCTTCTGGTCGAACGGGACCCAAGCCCGTGGTTGGCGATACCGTCCTGCATCATTGTAGGCCGAGAAATTGCCATATCGGCCTTGCGCGAATGGATGGCCGCCATCGGTGAACATTCCAAGGTGAGGGTCATGGCTCTCGGAAAGCTTAAAACTACGGCGCAGATGCTGGCCATTGTGCTTATGCTTTACGCGGCACCGCCGCAACATTCTTTGACCTATGATATTGGGTTTGCTCTGCTCTATCTTTCAGCTCTCTTGACGCTGTGGTCTATGGTTCTCTATTTGCGTGCCGCGCGTTCAGCGCTGCTGGTTCCCAGGGAGCAGCGGGATTCTGTTGCGCCGAGCCTTGACACCTCGGAGCCCAGCACTAAAATACAAACTCCAAGCGTGCGGGAATAGCTCAGTTGGTAGAGCACAACCTTGCCAAGGTTGGGGTCGCGAGTTCGAGTCTCGTTTCCCGCTCCAATCAGTTCTCCGCAGCCGCATTATCCGCGGCCGTCCCGGCTGAGTGGCAGAGTGGTTATGCAGCGGCCTGCAAAGCCGTGGACGTCGGTTCGATTCCGGCCTCAGCCTCCAAGGTTTACTTGGGCTTACGTCGGCGTTATCGTTATACAGGTGCCGCCCGGGTGGCGGAATAGGTAGACGCAGCGGACTCGGATGGGTCCCCTACCTGGGGAAACCCGTAGGTGCGAAGGAGTCAAATTCGGGGAATCCTTAACAGGTTTGGCTGATGGTAATCCCGAGCTAAGTCCCGACTGGTGATACATTTGGGAAAAGTGTAGAGACTAGACGGCTCCTACCTAAGTGCTGGCGGCGATAGCAGCATAGGGTAAAGGTATAGTCCAGACCACAAACGCTCCCGAGGGATGTGGTAGCGAAAGCTATAGTGGTAGGTAAAATCCGCCGGCAGTGATGCCGTGCCGGTTCGAATCCGGCTCCGGGCACCAACTCTTCTGTTCTTGTCTTGTCTTCACTTCTTGCGCCGCAGTCAAGCGCGCCGAAAGGGGGTTTCAGAACTCCGGCGCGTTAGGTTCTAAAGTCAAATTAGGGCGGGCCGATAAGGGCAAAACGATTAACGTTCCCGAGCGCAATGAAGGGAAGAATCTATGGAATGCCGCACGAACAACCTCCCGAACAAAATACTCCGCTATGGCCGCGTTGTTGTCCTCGGCTTAAGCCTCGCGACAGCTTCCGGTTATGTTGGTGCGTATGAGAGACAGTTGGAGCATCCTCCCTCGGCTAGCCTCATGATTCTGGATGCCTTCGCATTTCGTCCCACGACACTTGCCTTGACCATTATTGGAGGTGCGGCTTTTGTATTGACCCTACCGTTTAGTGCAACCGGTGGTAATGTCGAACAAGCGAAGGAAAGGCTTGTAATGGAGCCATGGCGTTTTACCTTCGATCGCCCACTCGGCGAATTTCCCTAATCCATTAATTCCAAACACCGCCCAGAGGAAGCAGTACATTATAATTTAGGT
>JAGTVB010000011.1 GCA_018224385.1 Gammaproteobacteria bacterium | reverse complement strand
TGTGTCCGGCAGGGATGCCGGACGCAAGCCTACAGGGATGTATTCACGGCGTCCCTTGGCCGGCCTACAGGTTCTTGGCACGGCCTGACCTTCTGAAGGGCGCCGCCGACGAAAGGATATGACCCTGGGCCGGTATTCTCAGCGTCGCCTGATAGAGGCTGTTAGGCATGCAACGAGGAACCGCTATAACATTCCCTTTAATGCATCAGCAGCGGCTCGCATGGCGCACACTCCAGCAAGAGCACGGGCGTGGATAGTGAATCAGACACGCTGGGTGCTTTATTCAGCAATCAGCGTCGCGGTCAAACCACCGTCTTAGAGGGATTTTAAAACACGTTAGAGGATCTCCCCGTTATTCTTCGGAAACAGGTTTCCGAATGCCTTTCAGGGTGCCTCCCGGAGCAGCCTGAACAGGGCCGCCACGCGCTAGACGAGTGAGGTGAAAAGGCGCGCAAGTGATCCACTGCGGAGGATCGGCGGCGTCTCTCGGCCTCGTGAGGTTAGAAATTGCAAATTGGCCGCGCCGTCCTCGTCTTGAGGCGGATGCTGGCCGATGCATTCCGGAGATGCACCGTTAACGATTGGAGAGAGGGAGGGCGGCTTTGCAGATTTTGCTCAGCAATGATGATGGTTACCGGGCGCCTGGGATCGCGTTGTTGGCTGCCGGTCTGGCCTCTGTTGGCGAAGTGATCGTTGTCGCGCCCGATCGTGACCGCAGTGGGGCAAGCAATTCGCTTACCTTAGATTATCCGATCCGCGTTCACCAGGCGGAAAATGGCTTCTACTATGTGGATGGAACACCAACCGATTGTGTGCATCTAGCGCTCACGGGACTGCTTGATTCGGAGCCCGATATCGTCATCTCGGGGATAAACTCGGGAGCCAATCTCGGCGACGATGTTCTCTACTCCGGCACTGTGGCGGCCGCGATGGAGGGGCGATTTCTGGGACTTCCAGCGATGGCGGTCTCGCTCGCGGGCGAACAGATGGCGTTCTACGAGACGGCCACACGCGTGGTCACGCTATTATTAGAAGGCGTGGCGCAGAGCCGCATCCCAGCCGACACCATTCTGAACATCAATGTTCCGGACCTTCCCTGGGAGGATGTCCAGGGATTAGCGGTCACGCGACTTGGGCATCGACATAAGGCAGAGCCAGTGGTTTGCGACAAGGATCCGCGCGGACGGCCTATTTACTGGGTCGGCCCATCAGGTCCCGAACAGGACGCGGGGCCGGGTACAGACTTCTTTGCGGTACGACAGGGCTGCGTCTCAATCACGCCCATGCAAGTTGATCTGACGCGCTATTCTGCGCTCAAAGGGATGAGGGAATGGATAAGCGGGTTGACGATGAAATAAGTCCTTCGCTGCGTGGCATCGGAATGACTTCGCAGCGGACTCGCAACCGCCTCGTGTCTCGCTTGCGTGCCCAGGGCATCAAGAATATGGTTGTCCTTGACGTTATGCGCAGAGTTCCCCGACATATTTTCGTGGATGAAGCATTGGCGAGCCGGGCATACGAAGAAACGGCACTGCCGATAGGCCATAAGCAGACGATTTCTCAGCCCTTCGTGGTGGCAAGGATGACGGAATGCCTGGTGCACGAGTCGCGGCTCACCTCGGTGTTGGAGGTGGGGACAGGCTCCGGCTATCAAACGGCCATTCTGGCGAAGCTAGCAGATCAGGTCTTTAGTGTGGAGCGTATTGCGGCGCTGCTTGACCGTGCACGGGAGCGCTTGCGCATTCTGAAACTGACCAATGTTCGGACTCGGTATGCCGATGGCCGGGCGGGCTGGGCGGAATATGCTCCTTACGATGGGATCTTGGTCGCGGCAGCTCCCGTCGGTGTCCCCCCGGCGCTGTTGGGTCAGCTGGCCATCGGTGGGCGCCTGGTCATTCCGGTAGGTCGAGGTCCGAGGCAGAGATTATCCGTGATCACTCGCTTGGCGACATGCTATGAAGAAGAGCTTGTCGACTACGTACGTTTCGTGCCTATGGTAGGAGGCATGGGGTGAGGGCCCGTGCAAGAACGCCTCTGTGCCGTAGGTAAGCTCGTCGTTCTGCTTGCTAGCGCCTGCCTGGGCGGATGCGGCAGCTCGGGTATAAAAGCACCCGTTGGTCATTTTCCGAAACACAACCCACATCCATCCGGCTCCCATATTGTGCGTAAAGGCGAGACGCTTTACGCCATCGCCTGGCGCCACGGATTGGACTATCGGGAGGTGGCGGCGTGGAACGCTATCCGTGCCCCCTATACCATTTTCCCGGGACAGCGCCTGCGACTGGTGGAGCGCAGCACCCAACAGCCCCGCAAATCAATGCCGCGAAAGGCGCAGCAGGCAGCCTCCAGCTTACCCCGCAACACGAAGCCTCCAGCCGAACACAAGCTGCCTGTCCCCCCAGTGAGCAGCCGACAAGCACCGGAGCCTCAGCGTAACGACGTGCTCCGCTGGCGATGGCCTGCTGCGGGCACCGTGGTCAGCGGCTTTGATGACGCTGATCAGAAAGGGATCGACATCAGCGGCAGATTGGGTCAACCGATATACGCCGCCGCAGACGGACAGGTCGTGTACAGTGGAGGTGGACTTAGGGGGTATGGGAAGCTTATCATCATTAAGCACGATAGCCGCTTCATAAGCGCATATGCCCATAATAATAATGTATTGGTAACGGAGGGTGATCGCGTCATAGGCGGTCAGCGCATAGCTGAAATGGGACGCGCGCGAAGTGGACAGCCGATGCTGCACTTCGAAATTCGACAGGATGGGCGTCCGGTAAATCCCATGCGCTATTTGCCTAGAGCAAGCCTGAAGGAGGAAAGCCATGTCGAGAGAGCACGAGATGGCTGGGGTTGGTGTCGAGCTTGAATGGAGTGTAGAAAATTACCCTAGCATAGAGACCGAGATCAGTCACTTAGAGCCTGTTGATGAGGAGGATGACCTCTGTATTGACGACGAAGACGAATGTCTTACGCTAACAAAGGATTTCCACGAAAAGGGGCTTGATGCAGCGCGCCTTTATCTTAATGAGATAGGGATATCACCGTTACTGAGCGCTAGCGAAGAAATCCATTTCGCACGTCGTGCGCAGCATCAAGACCAGGATGCGCGCCGGAGGATGATCGAGAGCAACCTCCGGCTGGTGGTCAAGATCGCTCGAAGATACATGAATCGTGGACTAGCGCTGCTGGACCTGATCGAAGAGGGGAATCTTGGCCTTATTCGGGCGGTGGAGAAGTTCGATCCGGATCGCGGGTTTCGATTTTCCACCTATGCCACGTGGTGGATACGGCAGACGATTGAGCGTGCCCTGATGAATCAGACGCGCACCATTCGGCTTCCGATCCACGTGGTTAAGGAGATCAACTTGTGCCTTCGCACCGCCAGGCAGCTCGCGCAGCTTCTTGACCGAGAGCCGAGCCCCGAAGACGTCGCGGCAACCCTGCACAGACCTCCTGAAGAGGTAAGACGCGTAATGGCTCTGCACCAGGCTCTCGGATCGATGGATGTGCCGCTCAATACCGACAGCGAGCGTTCGCTGCTCGATTCAATCCCAGACGAGCAAACTTCGGATCCGACGGTGGTGTTGCAAGGAACGGACGTCCAAGCTCACATCGATCTGTGGCTGTCCCGATTAAACGAGAAGCAGCGCGTTGTGGTCGAGGGACGGTTCGGCCTGCGGGGTCGCGAAATCGCCACCTTAGAAGAGGTGGGGCACGAGCTGGGAGTTACCAGAGAGCGGGTTAGGCAAATCCAGATGGAGGCGTTGCGGCGGTTACGTCAGATGGTGGAACGAGAAGGATTTAGCGTAGATAACATGCGTGAATAGTCTCGTTTGGCTGAAGCCGGAGCCGGCCACGCGCAGGTCGACCTTAGACGCCTAGGGTGAATCGTTATTGCAGTTGCCATGGTTATCAGAACCGTTTCTTAGAGCGATTTATCGCTTGCCACGATGAGTGCGGCAGCCACCATGCGGCCTTCAGCTACCAAGATATTGTAGGTGCGGCATGCCGCCGCGGTGGTCATGATCTCTACCCCTACCTTCATCTGCGCCAGCGTTTCTAGCAAGGCAGACGAGGGGGTCTGCTGTATCGGGCCGCTTCCAAGCAGAAGGATCTCCGCGTCCAAATCCAGGAGTGACCATAAATGGCCACCTCTTAGGTCGGCCCAGGACATCGGTGGCCAGTCGAGATGCAGCGTTTCTGGAGTGACTACAAAGCTATGGGTGATCCTCTGGCCGTTGACGCACACATAGCCGGCACCGTACGCCGTAATACGGTTGTTCCCGGAAGCACCGTCCGAATGCAACTTCACGCAACAGCTCCTAACAGTGTTTGCTGCTTACGTACTGGAGGCGCATCCCGGCGCAGTACGGGTGCAGACACTATTTCACCTCGGCGAAGGGGCTGCGGGAGAGGGTTGCCTATGGCGCTGCATTAGTCAAGTGTGGCGGCCCTCGGTTTAGCGATGGGCACTCACCCCTCTCTCTGTACTGACCAACACCTGTCGCAAGTGTCCCGTGTAGCCACACCGGCGCGAATAACGGCATAATAGAAGGCGTATTTCAGTCTTTCAGAATAAAAGGAGAAACTTATGCGCTTAATATTGTTAGGGGGGCCTGGCGCGGGCAAGGGTACGCAAGCAGGATTCATAACGGAACGCTTCGGTATCCCTCAAATTTCCACCGGGGATATGCTCAGGGCCGCGGTCAAGGCGGGCACGCCCCTTGGAAAGCAAGCCAAAGAGGTGATGGATGCTGGTGGCTTGGTATCCGATGATATCATTGTGGGGCTCGTCAAAGAACGCATTCAGCAGCCGGATTGTGAGGCGGGCTTCTTGTTCGATGGCTTCCCTAGGACGATTCCCCAAGCAGAGGCGCTAAAGCGAGAAGCGGTAAACATCGATTATGTCGTTGAAATTGGGGTCGACGATGACGAAATCATCAAGCGCATGAGTGGTCGCCGGGTACACCCGGCGTCCGGAAGAACCTATCACGTCATCTTCAATCCACCCAAGGTAGAAGGCAAGGACGACGTAACTGGCGAAGCACTCGTACAACGAGATGATGATAAGGAACAGACGGTACGAAAGCGCTTGTCCGTTTATCATGAGCAGACAGAGCCTCTGGTGGACTACTACTCGAAATGGGCGGCAAGCGCAGCAAAGGCGGCGCCACAATACGTTCGTGTCGATGGTATCGGTTCCGTCGAGGAGATTCGGGACCGCATTTTCAAGTCGCTCTCTTGATACGGCTGGTGATGCCCAGTAGGCGGCCGAGCTGACGCAAGCTTTTGTTGAAAATGGGCTGCGTAGGGCCGGGCGCTTGTGAATAAACCGACTGCGCGTCCCCCGATAGCGGCGTTCGGTGGAACGCTCGCTACGGTTTTTTCACAACCCCTGAGGAGTCGGCTTGGCGATCCCGGGGACTCAAGAGCGTAGGCTAACGATGGACCAACCTCTTGCGAGCGCCTCCCGATGCAGCACCGGATCAGGATCCACAGCGACGGGGTGGGTAGTGAACTCAAGGAGCGGAAGGTCATTGTGCGAGTCTGAATAACACCACATCTCGTCGGGGGTGAGCCTTTTTTGCCTCAGCCAGGCGTGGAGTCGCGTCACCTTGCCTTCGGCGAAACTCGGTGTGCCGACTACCTGGCCGGTATATTGCCCGTTGGCGAATTCCGGCTCCGTGGCGATAAGGTGGGGAATGCCTAGCCGATCCGCAATCGGTTCAGTAACGAAGCGGTTAGTGGAAGTGATGATGAGTAGCTGATGTCGCTGGTGGCGATGCCTTCCAATCAACTCGTCCGCCTTGGGAAGTACTATTGGAGCGATCTTTTTTGTTAGGAACTCCATCCGCCATCGATACAGGTCCGTCCACGCGTGATCGGCCAATGGCCTCAGTGAAAAACTCAAAAATTCGTTGATGTTGAGAGTGCCTTCTTGATACTGCTGATAGTAGCCTGCATTCAAGCGCTCATACCGTTCTCGATCGACGACGCCTATTTCGCTCAAATATTCCCCCCATAGGTAGTCGCTATCACCGGCGATCAAGGTATTATCGAGATCGAAGATGGCGAGAATCATGGGCTCACTTTCTTGGGTAACGGCTGTATTGACGGCATGGCAGGCAACTCATGGCAGTGGCGG
>JAGTVB010000010.1 GCA_018224385.1 Gammaproteobacteria bacterium | reverse complement strand
GTTGACGTCGTGGAGTAGGCGTCGAGCAAGCCTTTTGCGCCCAATGATATTTTCCAGCGATGGGCTCAAAATAGACCGTGCCGGATTCGGATGAGCCGGTAAGGGAGAAAATTCCTTGGCCGTCTCTCATTTCGTTCCTTGCCTCTTTCGCAGCCTACTGGGCACCCTCGGCGAGCTCTCCTTCGGCCGGCAGTCAGTTTTGCGAGCGCCAGAGGAGGCTGCTTGCGCTTTAATACGCAAACAACGATGTGAACCCATACTAAAGTCACATTATTCGTGGTAATGTCTATATATTTATGTGAATACTGGTTTGACAAATTTTTCGTATTGGATAAACTTCTGGCGCTCTGGAACGGGACGAAGTTATGAGCTCGGGAAACTAAAATAATGGAAGGAGGGCTGCGACATTGGAGTCGATTGGCACTAACACTGCGTGGCGCCGCACGCCGCGGCTATCCTCAGATGCTCAATTTTGGCTTCGGATTGCGTGTGTACTGCCGTTTTCTCTCGCGGCCTGGGCTGTCCTCCTGTGGTGGTCGTTTCAGGAGTTGCCCATTTATTTATCGCAGTGGGTGGACAAAATTTCAGGTTGGACGGAAGCCGTTACGGCGTCGGCGGGGACGATGCTAAACGCAGGGAAAGGCGACACCAACGGTATGCTGCCGAGACTGCCCGACCGCCCTGTCTCGAAGCCGCTGTCGAACTACTACCCGCAGCCGCTGCCTTGGCAATGGCGAGGTATGTCCGAGACAGGCTGGCCATGGGTACGTGGAAATAAGGATGTCTTGCGCCGCCAAGTTTCGGCTCGCGAGAATAAATTCTGGCAGAATAAAGAAGAGGATCCATTTGGTGTCATCAGGTTTCTTGATCTGCTCCGCCGTTCAAATGGTAGCAGTGCCGCTTTCGTTCGTCCGCGCTCCCTCTTTCCTATTACGCAACATGCCGTCAACGGCTTGCGCCATGGCTCCGGTTTGCCGTCTGCCGCGCACTATGACTTTGCTAAAGTAGCGCCATCACATTTTGATAATCCTCAGACCACCACTTTCGTGCCTTTAGTGCAGGCAGCGTTGCCTAAAGAGTTAGAGCTTGACCTGGAAGCTGAAGTTGCCGACTAGCTTGGCTGCTCGAAGGCGGGCGTTGCAGCCTCCCGCGCGCCCCCGGTCAGCCTTATTTGGGTCCCTGCCGAGTGGCATCAAGAGAGTGACCGCCGCGCCGGCCTAAGAGCGTGTTTTAAAACCCCAGCGAGCGCAGGCAGAACAAGGCGCATGCTGGCAAAGAACCGCAGTGTACCAGGGAGTACATGAGGATTCGAACCAGCGCGCAACGCAGTTATGGCAAGCGCAGAAGGTTTTAAGACAGCTTCTAAAGGGAGCAAGGCGCGGCTGTAGTTGCCTTTCTGGAACAGGCCAGGGGCATCCGAGCCAGCCAGCAGTACGTCGATCGCGAGCTTCCCCGTTTCCAGGAGTGTGCTCTATCCACCCTAAATTGCAACATCGTCTAATAGTAAAACATGGACAAGCAACCGCCTGAACGTAAACGGGCATCGCGGGAATTCACTGCGCTGAGTTTTGTCTGGCGTTTCATCGCGGCACTGGTGCTGGTAGTCGCCACTTATAATCCCACGCACTACTCGTATTATCATTGGGTGCGGGCGGTCATCGCGGAGGGCAATCTTGGGCCGGAGCACTTCTTCGTTGGGGCACTGGTCGTCGCGGGCTGGACGATTTTAGTCGCGGCTACCCGCAGCTCACTCGGTTCCGTCGGCGTTGTTCTGGGGGCCGTGCTCATTGGAACGGCGGCTTGGCTGCTCGTTGATCTCGGTGTTCTGCGCGCCGATTCATTCATCTCCGTTACCTGGATCGCCCTCGTGTGCTTGGCTGCTCTTCTCTCCATTGGCCTTTCTTGGTCCCATATTTGGCGCCGCATGACCGGACAGGTTGATGTCACCGACGAGCACGAGTAGCCCGCACACACGGGGTCAGGGTGGAGGTGCCATGGCCGGCTCAGAAGCCTCACGTACGCCTAGGTACGCTGCGGTTTACGCGCCCCATGCTTGGGGCTTGCCCGTTCGGGGCCAGCCAGGGGGCTGTGCACGATCGTCCCAAAGAAGGGTGTCCCGCCACCGTGCGCCTTGCTTGCTCCGCCTGCGCCCTCCGGGGTTTTAACACACCCTGCTAGACAAGGATCAACCGAGTAGTACAGCATGACATTGAGATCCCTCACGAACGCGCATCGCTGGCGCTTCCACCGGCTTGGTGGTTTCGACCAAGTCAGTATCAAGTCCGGTGAGGATCTTTGTCACCTGCCGGATCTCGATCAGAAACTTTGGAGCGCGCTCAGCTGCCCGACAACCGGCGTTGAGTTCGACCTCCACACGCTGGCTTTGCTGGATGTAGACCATGACGGGCGCATTCGGGCGCCGGAGATCCAGGCGGCCGTGCAGTGGGTTTGCCGTGCCCTTAAGGATCCCGGTGACCTGCTAAAGGGCGAAGCCGGCTTGCCTCTGGAGGCTATCAACGAGGAAACGGACGCTGGACGAAGGGTACTCGAATCCGCCCGGCAGATTCTCGAAAACCTCGGCAGGCCGGGTGCGGCTGTGATTACTGCTGCGGACACCGCAGATACCCAGAAGATCTTCTCCGAGACTCGGTTCAACGGCGATGGCATCGTGCCGCCGTCTGTCGCTGATGACCCGTTCCTGGAAAAGGCCATGGAGGACATTTTGGCCTGCGTCGGATCGGTTCCTGACCGCAGCGGCGCCCAAGGAATGGATGAAGCGCTCTGTGACCTGTTCTTCGCAGAGGCACAGGCTTATCTCGACTGGTGGGCCGAAGCCGAGGTTGATTCGACGAGTATTCTGCCCTTGGGTGAGGCAACGGCGCGCGCCGCCCAAGCCTTGGATGCGGTCCGGACAAAGATCGAGGATTTCTTCACCCGGGCACGCCTTGTCGGTTACGACGCACGTGCTGCGGCGCCCTTGAATCCGGCAGAGGCCGACTACGGTCAGTTCGTACGGAAGGAAATCTCCGCGGCCACGCCCGAAGTGGCCGCGTTCCCCTTGGCGCGAATTGAAGCCGATGGTACGCTGCCGCTGCGCTTGGGCGTGAACCCCGCCTGGTCAGCGGCATTGCAGGTATTTCGAATTCGCGTCGTGCTGCCCCTGCTCGGTGAAGGCGACGCCTTGACCGAGGATCAGTGGACCGATCTCAAGCATCGTTTTGCCGCCCATGCCAGGTGGCAAGCACAGCGTCGCGGGGAGGTGGTCAGTCCGCTCGGATTTGCTCGGGTGAAAGCGCTCGTCACGGACGGAATCAAGCAGAGGATAAGGGCACTGATTGCCAAGGACAGGGAGTTCGAGGGTACCGCTAACGCGATCGAGTCCGTGGATCGCCTGGTCCACTACTATCAGCACTTGAGCGTCCTGCTCAACAACTTCGTTTCGTTGGATGATTTCTACACCCCCGGTAGGAAGGCGATGTTTCAAGCCGGCACACTGTACCTCGATGGGCGCAGTTGCGATCTCTGCGTGCGCGTTGACGATATTGCGGCCCATAGCGCCCTCGCCGGCTGGAGCCGCACCTATCTGGCCTATTGCCGCTGTCGACGCCAC
>JAGTVB010000009.1 GCA_018224385.1 Gammaproteobacteria bacterium | reverse complement strand
GGTGGCGAAGAACCGCAGTGTACAAGGGAGTACATGAGGATTCTGAGCCGCCGCGCAACGCAGCTATGGCAAGCGCAGTAATTTTTAAAACAGCTTCTTAGTCCGTCATGAGGACAAGATTATCGCGATGAATAAGCTCCGGTTTGTCCATGTAGCCCAGCAATGCCACGATACGCTCGCTCGGTTGACCCATAATTTTGCGCACCTCTTCAGCATTATAATTTACTAGACCCCGGGCGATTTCGCGGTTATCGGGAGCGATGCAGGCCACGATATCCCCGCGTACGAAATTGCCTTCCACGCCGCGCACCCCAACCCCCAATAAGCTCTTGCCCGATACGCGCAACATGCGCACGGCCCCGTCATCCAATAGCAGCCGACCGCGTACCCTCACCTGACCGGCCAGCCAGCGCTTGCGGGCCGTCCAAGGCGCCTGTCCGGGGGCCAACAACGTGCCGATGCCCTCGCCGGCGGCGATGCGCTGCAGTACCTGTTCGGTGCGCCCAGAGGCAATCAATGTCGTGGTGCCGGATCGGGCCGCCAGCGTCGCGGCTTGTAGCTTAGTGCGCATACCGCCGCGGCCATAAGCGCCTCCGCTCCCTGCCAGTGGCTCAAGCGCCGGATCGCCAGCACGTGCCTCAGAAATTAGCGTCGCTTTGGGATCGTGTCGTGGGTCTTTCGTATAAAAGCCGCCTTGATCGGTCAATAACACCAACAAATCAGCCTGAATCAAGTTCGCTACGAGTCCGGCCAGCGTATCATTGTCGCCAAGCCGAAGCTCCGCCGTACTCACCGTATCGTTTTCGTTTATCACAGGGACTACGCCCAGATCGAGCAACGTGGACAGCGTGTTGCGCGCGTTCAGATACCGACTCCGATCCGCAAAGTCCTCATGGGTGAGCAGAATCTGTGCCGTATGCATGCCATGGCGCTGGAAACAAGATTCATAAACCTGGATTAACCCCATCTGCCCGACGGCGGCCGCCGCCTGGAGCTCGTAAATGCGAATCGGGCGCGTCTTCCATCCAAGGCGACGCATACCCTCGGCGATGGAGCCTGAGGACACCAACACCTGCTCGACGCCCGCCACTCTCAGACGTGCCATCTGATCGACCCACACTCCGATTGCCTGACGATCCAATCCTTGGCCATCGTTGGTCAACAAGGCAGTGCCTATTTTGACCACCCAGCGACGCATGCCGCGCAGGTGTGGGCGTTCGTTCATGTCTTTGTCATCGGCTCCAGATATTCCATGATGTGTGCGCTCAGCGCACCACACCCGGTGCCGTCCAGGGCGCAGACGGCATAGATGGGAGCCGACGTACCGTATCGCTCTCGCACCAGCTCGATCACCGCTTGACGTTGCTCGGGGCTTAGCCGATCGATCTTGTTTAGCACTAACCAACGCTCGCGTCGCGCCAGCTCCGGGTTGTACTTCTCGAGCTCGCTCGCAATGCATGCGATCGCCGTGAGGACATCCGTGTTCGATGGCTGGGAGGACGCCACATCCACCACGTGCAGCAGGAGGCGGGTGCGGGCAAGGTGTCGCAGGAAACGATGACCAAGCCCTGCCCCCTCGGCAGCGCCGTGGATGAGTCCCGGAATGTCCGCCACGACAAACGTACGATCAGGGTCTACCTGTGCTACGCCGAGATTTGGCGACAGCGTCGTGAACGGATAGTCCGCAACCTTGGGTCGCGCTGCGGTGATCGCGCGCAGCAGGGTCGACTTGCCGGCGTTTGGCAAACCGAGCAGGCCAACGTCGGCGAGCAGCTTCAGTTCCAGCCGAAGCAGGCGGCTCTCCCCGGGCTTTCCGGGAGTGGTCTTGCGGGGCGCACGGTTGGTGCTGCTCTTGAAGCGCGCGTTACCCAATCCGCGAGCCCCCCCTTTAGCCACCAACAGCTTTTGATCCGCCACCAACACCTCGCCAATCAACTCGTCCGTTTCAGCGTCATAAGCCAGCGTGCCAACCGGTACCCGGATCGTCAGGTCTTCGCCATCACGGCCAGTCCGTTCCCCCCCCTGGCCCGACTGGCCCGATTGAGCCCGAAGGATCCCGGCGTGACGCAAGTCGATCAGCGTGTTGAGGTTTCGGTCACCCAACAGCGTGACGCTGCCGCCGACGCCGCCGTCACCACCATCAGGTCCGCCTTTCGGGATATACCGTTCGCGCCGAAAGCTTAAACAGCCGTGACCGCCGCGTCCCGCTTCAATTCGTACCGTAACCTCGTCAACAAATTTCACGACGGTATGATAATCAGGAATTAATCTTGAAAGCGCCCGACACAAAAAACCCCGTCCGAGGACGGGGTCTTATCAAGCGTTCGTGCCGCTGGCGTAAAGCCTAAACAGCTGGTGCAAAACCGTCACGAACGCCGGCAGAGCAAGGCGCACGGCGTCGACAAAATCGTCGGGAACGATTTTGAACTGCGGCAAGCTGACCCCGGAGGGGCGTGCCCCAGGATGGAGCCGAGTAACAACCGGAGTGTACAAGGGAGTACATAAGGATATCGAGCCGCCGCGCAGCACTGCTATGCCACGCGCAGTCGGTTCTCCAACAGCTTCTAGGCGGTGGTCACGCTCACGACTTTACGATTCTTCGGCCCGGAAGTGCGGAACACCACCTGCCCGTCGCTCTTCGCAAACAGGGTATGGTCCCGACCACAACCCACATTTGCGCCGGGGTGAAAACGTGTACCACGTTGCCGGACGAGGATATTACCGGCTTTCACCCGCTCACCACCAAAGCGCTTCACGCCAAGACGTTTCGACTCGGAATCGCGCCCATTGCGCGTGCTCCCACCTGCCTTCTTATGCGCCACTTTACCTAACCCTCGGCGGCCGCCATTGAACCGCCCGTCCCATGAATGCTCTTGATCGCCACCTCAGTATAAAACTGCCGGTGTCCCTGGGTCCGACGGTATTTCTTGCGCCGCTTGAATTTCACCACCTTAACCTTGGCGTGCCGACCGTGGCTGGTGACCAGCGCCGATACGTGCCCTCCCTCGACAAAGGGAGCACCTACGGTCACCTGGCCGTCATCCTCGACAAGTAGTATCTTATCGAACTCGACGGTACTGCCTTCCTCTGCCGTTAGCCTCTCGACCTTAAGCGTGTCGCCAGCCCGCACTTTATACTGCTTTCCGCCGGTGCTAATGACGGCGTACATCACCTTCCCCTTATCGCTATGAAATCCAGTCGCAGAATAAAGCGTATCAGTATATGGCGTTCGGCGGTTTCCGACAACCGCTAACAGGTTCTTGTTCAGGGCAATCGCGCTATGTAGGGGGTTGACAATAGGCTGAGTGATGAGGTAGCAGGGATGAATTGATGTTATGGAGATGAATGATGCGTCCACTGTTGCCCGACCCCCGTCCATACTTTGCTGATCTGCCCGATCCTCGGCGCGAGACCCGCAACAAACTGCACGAATTGCATGACATTCTGATGATTGTCCTGTGCGCGGTGCTCAAGCGGGGTGGAGGACTGGGTGGGGATGGAAGCGTTTGCCGAAGAAAAGGAAGAGTGGCTGCGCGGGTTTCTGAAGCTGGCCAATGGAATTCCCTCGCACGACACCTTGAGCGATGTGCTGGGGCGGATTGATCCAGCGGCGTTTGCGAGCGCCTTCACCGCCTGGGTAACGGCGGCCTTGCCGGTGTTGGCAGGCGAGCAGGTCTGCTTGGATGGTAAGACATTGTGAGGCATTCGGTCGGGCCCGGCGACCACATAGCGTGATTGCCCTGCATCCTTGTTCGCGAGTCACCTCTCAGCGCCCGTCGTGTATAATACGAGGCCAAACAAATTCGAACATTAGCGGACCACGCACACAACATGATTGCTTCCCCTCATGCGCCCATCGTGGGCGACGATCCGTTGACGGCTCTGCATATGCTGGTTGCCGACGACATGCAGGCCGTAAACAGCCTCATCGCACGCCGCCTAAACTCTGACGTCGTATTGATCAACGAGGTGGCCCGCTACATCGTCAACAGTGGAGGCAAACGCATTCGCCCCTTACTCCTCATCCTGAGCGCCCGCGCGCTTCAGTACCAGGGAACAGATCACATCGATTTAGCGGCCGTTATCGAATTCATTCACACCGCCACGTTACTGCATGACGATGTCGTGGACGGTTCCAATCTTCGCAGAGGCCAAGGCTCAGCCAACAGCGTGTGGGGAAACGAGGCGAGCGTGCTCGTTGGCGATTTTCTTTACTCGCGCGCTTTCCAGATGATGGTCGATGTCAACAGCATGCGAATCATGGAAATCATGTCGGATACGACGACGGTCATTTCCGAAGGGGAGGTCATGCAACTATTGAATTGCCAGAACCCAGACACATCTGAGCAGGAATATCTGCGGGTCATCCACGCCAAGACGGCAAAACTTTTTGAAGCGGCGGCGCGCATCGGCGCAGTCCTCGGCAATAGCTCTCGGACGCAGGAACAAGCGATGGCTTCCTTCGGATGTTACCTTGGGACTGCCTATCAGCTCATCGACGATGTGCTCGACTACAGTGGCTCAGCGGAGGCCACCGGCAAGAATCTCGGGGACGATCTCGCCGAGGGCAAGCCCACCCTTCCGATTATCTATGCCATTCGCAACGGCACGCCAGCCCAAGCCAAGGTGATTCGGGATGCCATTCTAACGGGTGGCCGGGAGAACATCGACGCGGTCATCGAAACCGTTGAATCGACCGGTGCCATGGCGTACACTGCTGGCGCGGCCAATACCCAACTGGAGTTAGCCTTGCAGGCCCTGAAGGCCATACCACCGTCGGCGCATAAAGAGGCCCTCCAAACACTCGCGCAATTTGCGGTCAGCCGCGTGCATTAGCGTATGCACCGACGGGGTGTAGCTCAGCCTGGTAGAGCACTGCCTTCGGGAGGCAGGGGCCGGAGGTTCAAATCCTCTCACCCCGACCATAAACAAGAGGTTAGAGCTGGTACGGTGAGACGGTGAATTCCGTGTCAGCAGATGAGAAAGATTCAGCCACCCAATCTTTCTTGAGAGGTGCAGCCAAAGACCTTCAGCTCACAGGACAGTTTTCCCCACATAACACCACAAAGACCTCATTTGTCTGAGGCCTTTTTTGCTGCCCCCGAAAACACCAGCGCTTCAACTACGCTCGCGCGCTTCGGTTACTCGAAAAATAAGATTAAGGGTCACGTCTTGAATTATAGTTATCTATGGGTTATGGCCAAGGTATGGCGAGACGATAACCGACAAATAACTATAATTCAAGACGTGACCCCAATCACTAAGAGGGAACAGCAGGAGCGCTCATGGGGAGGGTACCTTCACATCGTCGGTTCTCCCTACTGTAATCTCAGCAAGTCAAAATGAGAATTGCTGGGCCAGAGACGTTTCATGCCTCCTCGGCCTGCAGGAGCTGTTGCTCCAGTTTCCGCAGCTTGGCCACCTGCTCCATGACAAGCTCGTAATACTGCGCATGACTGGCGTTGCGGAACACGTCCCCGACACCGGCAAAATTGGACAGGGCCGTGCGGACGAGATCGGCATCGCCTGACAGTTCCGCCAGTGCCTTGCGGGCGGCAGCCTGGTTGGCCAAAGTCATGGCCCAGGTTACCGGCGAACGCTCGCGGGTCCATTCCTGGAGCGCGTTTTCATAGGCTTCGATCGATGCCTCCAGGTGCTGCACATCCTTCTCGCGTTCGCCGAGTTTGTGCAGTGCCGCGCCGAGATTGTTCTGCGTCATGGCCCAGTCCTGGGGCACGCGCTCGCGGGCGCGTTCGGAAAGCGCGCTGCGATAAGCGGCAACGGACTGCTCCAGCGTCCGGGGACCCTTGCGGTGTTCGCCGAGGGCGCGCAGCGCAGTGCCTAGGTTGTTCATGGTCAACGCCCAATCCAGCGGCGCCCGCTCCCGGGTCCATACCTGCAGCACGTTCTTGTAGGCGTCGGAGGCCTGTTTCAGTATCGCCTTGTCCTTCTTGCGCTGGCCAAGGGTAAGCAGGGCGGCGCCGAGATTGTTCTGGGTGATGGCCCAGTCCTGCGGGGTTTCCTCCTTGCTGCGCACCGCGAGCGCGGCTTCGAAGGCTTCGACCGACTGCTCGAGCATGTCGGAGTCCGCGTGGCGTTGCGCCAGTGTGCCAAGCGCGTAGCCCAGGCTGTTCTGCGCCGCGGCCCAGTCCAGTGGTTCCCGTTCGCGGCTACGCTCGGAAAGTACGCTTTCGAAGGCCGCTATCGCCTTTTCCAGCAGCCAGGTGCCGCGCTGACGTTGACCAAGCGCGCCCAGCGCATTGCCGAGATGGTGTTGCGTCGCGGCCCAGTCATCAGGCCGCTCTTCCCTGGGCGCCAGGGCAAGCACCCGGGTTTCATAAAGGTCGACGGCCTCTTCAAGGGCCGCGCCGTCCATGAATTCACGCCCCAGCTCTTCCAAGGCCGAGGCCTGCTGCAGCTGATACCGCCATTGCAGCGGCACGTCCAGCCCCTCCGCTGACGCGGCCTGCGCATACCGTTCGGCGGCACGACGGTAGCCCAGCCTGGTGGTCGCGAGCCGCGCCTGCGCCGCCCGTATGCCGGCGGTAAGCCGGGGTGCACAGCCGGTTTCAAGACAGCGCCGGTAAGCCTGCTCGAATGCGGTATCGCTCTCATCGAGGGAAAAGGCGTCACCGGATCGCAGGTGGCTGAAGGCCTGCTCGATCAGACCGGCAAGCCCGGCATCCTGAGCGG
>JAGTVB010000008.1 GCA_018224385.1 Gammaproteobacteria bacterium | reverse complement strand
TTTGATTAGCAAAGCTCATGTCCATTACCGCGGCGGGATGGCCTTCTGCGGCGGCGAGATTCACCAAGCGCCCCTGCGCTAATAATCTGATCCTCCGGCCGTCTTTTGAGTAGTACTCCTCGACTGAATCCCTGGGCTGCTGTTTGCGATCGGCCATTGCTTCAAGCGCCGGAATATTAATCTCAACATCAAAGTGGCCGGTGTTGGCAATAACGCATCCGTCCTTCATCACCTCCAGGTGCACTTGGTCGATGACATGCTTATCGCCCGTCGCGGTGACAATGAAGTCTGCCTGCTGGGCAGCTTCCGACAGCGGCATGACTTGAAAACCGTCCATTGTCGCCTCCAGTGCCCGCAGCGGCTCGACTTCAGTGACAATAACTTTTGCCCCGTGACCTCGGGCACGCATAGCCACGCCTCGTCCGCACCAACCGTACCCACAAACGGTAAAGACTTTCCCAGCCAGAAGAATGTTCGTGGCGCGAATAAAACCATCGATAGTGCTTTGGCCGGTACCGTAGCGGTTATCAAACAAATGCTTTGTGTCAGCGTCATTGACGGCAATAATGGGATAACGCAGCGCGCCCTCAGCCGCCATGGCGCGAAGCCGAATAACGCCGGTCGTTGTTTCTTCCGTGCCCCCTAGCAGTCCTGTCAGTAGGTCCGTTCGGTTCTTATGGATTTCGCTTACCAAGTCGGCGCCATCATCGATGGTGATGTGCGGCCGATGCGCCAGCGCCGCTGCAATACGTTGATAATACCGTTCATGGTTATCGCCCCGATGTGCAAACACCGAAATACCAAGGTGAACAGCCAGCGCCGCCGCTACATCATCCTGGGTGCTCAGAGGGTTACTCGCGCACAACACGACATGCGCCCCCGCCGCTTTGAGCGCTCTTCCCAGGTTAGCCGTTTCGGATGTAATGTGGAGACAGCCGCTAATGCGAAGACCGGCGAGGGGTCGCTCCTTAGACAAGCGGTCAATAAGGGACTTCATTACGGGCATCTCCGTAAGTGCCCAGTCAATCCGGTTCAATCCTGCATCGGCTAGGGAACGGTCTTTGACATCAAACGGTACATCAGTCATTACTAGTCCTTTCTTAGGTAGCCAGATTTTGGTTTTTCTCACGAAGAGAAAAGCATCTTTGTTATGCAGTGCCTTGAATAAACTCACCGAAGGGGAATTACCAGCGCGTCGCTTCTTCAACGCCACCTGAATAAGCCAAAGTTGCCTCTACAAAATTTATCGAGGAAACAACCAAAGCGCGAAACAGGCAGGTGTAACGGTGGCAAAGCTCATTGCTTCATACATCACGGCTTGGCATTGGTAAATCCCTTAGCCCTGTATACGGCTAGCCCGTCCCTATCGTTGAAGAGATCGATGCCACCCCAGAGCAGGCTAGGCGCGCGCCCATTGTTTACCACCCAATGCGCAAAGGTCGCGCCAGATAAGCGCGCTGCCAGGAACAATATGGTCTCCGAGCACGACCCATAGTCCCTAAATTGCCCTAAAAACGAAGCCTGCCATCATTGGCAAGACTTGGTGCATTCCATCCATTCCGAGCTTGCATGACGGTGGCTATTTGCTCGAGGCGCTGCTGATCATAAGCGGACTGTTGCGGGGCAACCCGAGCAGGCCCCTAAGGGGGATAAATTTTACTCCGCCGAGCAGGCGGGTCAGCGCCGATCAGCCATTTAGCCCTCTTTTCACCCGCCCTTGCACCCAGGTAGGTAATTATTTACGCAGGTTTTCCCGCGCTATGCGACGAGAGGCCCATTTCCGCTTCTCGGGATCGCCAAGCTCCAATGATGTCATGCCTGCCATGGAAGGTTCCAGGAATAAATTATCTTCGGCCACGAACCACTTAGCGCCAAAGCAGTTTCACCCACCGTTGAGAACTCCGGCACTTCTCTCGGCTGTGCCGCGGCCCGGCAGGTCAACCTGAGCCACAGAAATGCATCCGAGCCACTGAATCCAACGATGGCAATTTTGGCCCCCCGCCCGCCACCGTGGCAACTGCCAACCGACAGTCTCCCTTTCCGTGCAACCCACCGCATGCGCTGTGGGATCTGCAGCGATTTGTGCTGCCTGCCAACCTGGAACGCGTTGTGTACGGACCATTGTTCAAGAGCAAGCGCTCAGGCGGGGACGCTTGGAGCATGTTTCAGCACCGTGGTATGGCCCGGCGGTAAGCGCGGCCGCCGCCCAGCGAAATACTTACCAGCATGGGGGCAGTAGCTCGCACTCTTCCGGTATTCCCAGGTACACTCCGGTGGCTCGCGCCCGTGCGCCTTTGCGACTCCGGTGTGGCGACTTTTATAACCGCTCCTAACACCGGTTAGAGCGCTCGGATTTCCGTTCTGATGCAACATGGCCCTAACATTTAGTCATAGAGTAGCGCTGCATAGAATCCACCGCACATTGATGCTCCCAGCACTCAAGCACCGACGCAATCGTTCAGCCGCTAGCAGGTGGTTCGTTCTGGCCGGATTTTTCCTCTGCCTGACGGCTCTCTCGCCGCAGGGATTCAGTCAGCCGGAGGAAACACTGCCCCCCCTCACCGAGACAAGGGACACCGCCGATGTCGATGCGCTCATCGAGCTGCTCGAGGATCCCAGTGCCCGACAGCGCTTAATCGGCCAGCTCAAGGTACTGAGCGAGGCGCATTCGGCAGGCGCGGAGCAATCGAAACCGAACGAACAGCCGCCGGTGCACACCGCTACTGCCGAGATTTTGCAGAGCCTCTCGACGCACATGATTTCCGTGGGCGAACGTACGCTCTTACCATTGGCGCGGGTTGCGAACCAACTGCCTCAAGCTTTTCATTGGCTACGCCAGGAAATAAGCGATCCCCAGGCGCGATCGCGATGGACCCAAGTTTTGATCAGTCTAGCGACCATCATGGGGATTGGATACGTCGTGTTCGTCGTCACCCAATTGCCATTGATGTATTTTAAACGAAGGCTCGTCTCGCGCCGCCCTCCACCAAGTCGTCTAGGGAACCTGCCCGCACTGACTCTCATTATGGTGCTTGAGCTGCTTGTCATTGGCCTGTCCGCTCTTGCTGCCTATCTGGTCCTCACCTTCATCGAGCCGACAGCGGCGGCCCGGGTCGTGGCATTAGCCTGGATTGCGGCGGCAACCGCTGTACGCACCCTGATGGCCGCCACCCGCTTCTTGTTTGCACCCGATATGCCGCAACTCCGGTTGTCGCCTTTGAGTGATGAGACGGCCCATTATGCTTTGATCTGGGCTCGACGATTCAGCTTTGCTTCGATTTACGGTTATGTCACCCTGGAAGTAGCGGTGGTGCTCGGTCTACCCCAAAAGTTTTTTGGCGCGTTGCTGGCATTACTCGGCTTTTTCGTGAGTTCCCTAGCACTAATTCTCATCTGGCAAAATCGGGAGGTTGTCGCAAATTTTATTCGGGGCACAAACAGGCTGCAGGGAACGCCACTTCGTGCGCTGCGAGAACGCTTGGCGAAGCTCTGGCACCTCTTGGCAACCGCCTATGTCATTTTGCTCTTGGGCGTATGGCTACTGCAAATCCCCGGAGG
Source organism: Gammaproteobacteria bacterium (assembly GCA_018224385.1). Taxonomy (GTDB): domain Bacteria; phylum Pseudomonadota; class Gammaproteobacteria; order HK1; family HK1; genus JAGTVB01. The sequence goes on along the minus strand of JAGTVB010000008.1, from coordinate 40,730 downwards.
GTTTCAATTTATTCTTCAAGCCAGCGCACTGACTCTTCTGGTGATCGCTCTCAGCAGCATCGCCCTTCGACTATTGGCAAGCGTTTATCAGCACGCTATTCATGTGAGCGCTGAGCTGCGCACCCGCTTTCCCGGCATAGAGCAGCGCGTCAACCGCTATTTCCCGCTACTGTATGCCGGAGCCCGCTGGATCGTTTACGTCATCGCGCTCTTCGGAGTGCTCGAGGCGTGGGGCGTGGACGGTTCATCGTTGCTGGTAAGCGAGCCGGCGAGAGTTCTGGGCAGTACCCTCGGTAGATTGCTGTTAATTATTCTCCTTGCGATTGTGCTCTGGGAGCTCACCAGCACTGTGATCGACCGACAGCTGCGTGAGACGGACACTGACAGCAGACGCCAGGCGCCACGCGCGAGAGTCAAAACCTTGCTCACCGTGGGGCGCAACGCCGCCTTTGCAACCATCACGGTAGTCACCTTACTGTTGGTGCTGTCGGAACTCGGGGTCAATATTGCGCCGCTACTTGCCGGTGCCGGCGTAGTTGGGCTGGCGGTTGGATTCGGCGCACAAACCCTAGTGAAAGACATTATTACCGGCGCAATCATCCTGTTCCAGGATCTCGTCTCCGTCGGTGAGGTGGTTAAGGTAGGCGATACGGCGGGTCTCGTTGAAGCGATTTCTATTCGAAGCCTACGGCTTCGTGATCTCTCGGGTACCGTGCACACGATTCCGTTCAGTGCTATATCCACCATCAGTAACCTCACCAAAGACTTCTCGTTTTATGTCTTCGATATCGGCGTCGCCTATCGAGAGGACGTGGATCGAGTCATTGAGGTGCTCAAAAATCTCGGCGCCGAGCTGCAACAAGATGCGGAATTTGGGCCGCTCATGTTGGCACCGCTCGAAATTTTTGGCCTGGATCAGTTTGCCGATTCGGCGGTCATGATTAAGGCGCGTATCAAGACTCTACCTATCCAGCAGTGGACAGTAGGGCGGGAATTCAATCGGCGCCTCAAGCGCCGATTCGATGAGATCGGTATCGAGATCCCATTTCCCCATCGCACCCTCTACTTTGGCATTGACAAGCGCGGGGAGGCGCCACCGGCGCCGCAGGTGCCGCTCGCTGCCGGAATTTCAGTGCCCTCCTCGCCTGCGGAGATGCCCCATGCCGGTGAGAACGCGCACAAGGCGCGGCAGTTTAAAAGAGAAGCCCGCCTGCTGACGCCAGCGGGCCGGGAGTAGCCATGCTGGCATGTGTCTTGGCGTACAGCCTTCGGCATGAAATCTACTTTCTCTGCCATTTGTCACCCAAGTGAATGTACTGGCCACGTGGGGTCTTGTTGATCGCTTTCCTGCCGGCAAGCGCCTCCACCGCCTGTAACTCGACGCCGGTCTGTATCGAGATAGCCTGATATTCTTTACGGCGCTTGGCGTTAATATCCTCGATAAGCCTCTGCACTTCGTGGGACGGATCACCCACTGCGGATAGGTAACCCTCGACTGTCTCACCCACCAAACCCGATTCCTTGGCTTCGTGCAGCGTCAGTGCAAAAACAGACGCTGTGGTCAGCAGCGCGCCGACAAAAATGAGTCGCGAAAACCAAGGATGCATAATGACGCCCTCCGTAATTGGCTAGAACAAGCCGCTATCTTCCGATATGACCTCATCCAGGGCTCGCTCAACCTTAACCCGGACTTCATGTTCAATTTTCACGTTAAGGTTGATCGTAATCGGCTCCTCCGGCGGTGCAACTCTCACTGTCGGCGTGCACCCGCTCATCCCCATGAACAAAAACCACCATAATCCTAGAGTGAATATCTTTCTCATCCTACCATCCTACTCAGCGGCCAGGCTGCAGCCTATGGCGATATCTGGCTCCCGTTCGAGGGGTGTGCTTTCCTTTCCTCGTAATAAGTGCGCACCCGGCTGGTCAACTGCTCATTGAGACCATTCACCAGCCGAAGGCTTCGCAACAGCGACAACACGTTCTGCTCGAGTTTAAGATTCACGTGTACGGCACGCTCCGCTTGCAGCCGAGGGCTGCGCCCTTCGAGATGGAGGTTGAGCAGCAGCGTACCGTCCACTGCATAATCGGCTTCAGCACGTAGGACTTCATAGCGGAAATCTTCCAACGCTCGGAACAGCACGGCCGACCCGGGAACGGCAGCTTCCACTCGTTGCGCCGGGCTTTCGGGACGGTAGCGAATTCCGCCGCCGGGGGGCGCTGCGCGAAGCGTACCGTCCTGCACTGAAACTCCCGCTTGGCTCACCATGAGATCCAACACGCCGTTCAAAACACCGCTGGCCTGCAGTCCTTCGAAGGGATAGAGCGTAAGCAGTTCGGCCAAATTGAGCCGCCTCAATTGCAATGGAATGTGGTGAACACTATTGTTCGCATCAACCACCACGCGCTTACTCGTCAGTTCACCCTCAAGCAGCCCTCCCTTGAGGTCGTAGACTACCAAGCGGGGCAGCGGTCCACGCGTCGAATGGAGCAACGCAAGCGTCAGTTCGACATTTTTGAGCGGCAGACCAAAGTCTACGATATCGGCCTTAACCCGCGCTGAACGGGCTGTACGTACAGTCGGCGCGAGTCGAATAATGAAGTCAGTTTCCAGGCCGGAGAACCAAATCTCCTGATAAAAGCCACCGCCGTCCGAAATCCTGATCCGGAGCGTACCGGTCGTTGTGCCATAGCCGCTCTGTGCGGCATTTTGGGGCCATGAGAATTCCCCGGAAAAGGCCAGTTTTCCGGAGAGCAAATCGAAAGCGTAAGGCCACTCTTGCAGAATACGGCTCAGCGAAGTTTTCTCTTCCTCAAAGTTAAGGTCGCTCAACGCAAAAGTAACGCGCCCCCCACCGTCTCCAAAAGACTGCATCAGTTCGCCGCGAAGGTGGCCGGCTCCCTCAGCTAAACCCGCCTCGAACGTGCTCCGCAATGCACCTCGGTCAACGACAAAATCCATACGGACCTGCTGGCAAGGCAGCACCCTATCTCTGATCTGGAGCAGCACATTGGCGGTGGTTATGCTGCCCGCTATGGAGGGGGAGTGATTCGCACCGCTCCAAGCGACGTCACCCAAGACGATCTCAAGGGGATTGCCTTGAAACTGAAACTGATCTTCTCTCAGGGGCGGCAGCGTGATCTGCCAGTATGCGGGAAGGCTTATCCCAATACCCCGCAGCAGGCCCTCCGCCATGGATCCGGGACGCTCGGCGGGCTTCGCAGCGCTAATGCGTAGGTGCGGTAGGTGCACAGACGGATGGTCCAAGGCTTCCAGTGTTGCGGTTGCCTCGGGACCAATGGCGAGATCTGTAGTGCTGCCCTGCTTCGAGAGGGTGCCCGTGAGATGAATCACCGCGTTGCCGAGTGTCACTGGATGGGCCTGAAGCGATTGAACCTGCCCGTCACTGCGAAAGGCAACGAGCACATCACCCTGCTGCGGACGTTGCTCGATATCTGCGCTCACCTGGAAGGAGGCCGCTGCGATGCGGAGTATTTTCGGCGATGGTTGCGCCGATGAACCTATCCCGCTGACGCATTGTGTCAGCGTCGGAGGTACTCCCGTTCGCTCGCGGCAGGCAATACCTTGCTCCGCTTCAGAAGGCTCGTCGGCAACACTGACGGCCAGCGTTTTGAAGCGGCTGGTCACTCTAGCCCGCCATGGCACTCCCCCCGCGTCGGCCATGGTCTTGCGCCTCAGCGAGAATTCAAACTCGGCACGGCCACCGCGAACCCGCATCAATAAGGCGCCTGGCGTAAACCCAGGCTTGAGCCATTGATGAAAAAGCTCCAAATTCGTCTCCAGACGGCCCTGCAGGTGCCAGTGCGAACTTCTCTCTTTCAGGCTAAGATCCATGGCCATTGCGGGCGTCGTGTTTTCCGTCACGGCATGTAACGACACCCGAAGCTCGCCTGGAGCGCTGAGGTTTAAGTCGATATAGCGCGGTGTTCCCGTTTTCTGCCACAGACCGATCTGTGCCGTTAGCTGGCTCTCCCTTCGGGTCAGATTCAAAGAGAGACGTCGGGGAAGCCCGCGGGGCGCGCGATAGAGCGTCAGCGTACGAACGGATAAGACGTGTACTGGCCAATGCTGATGCCATGGTCGCGCCAACAACGCCAGTACTTCTCCGGTATCGGGCTCGGGTGATGCCTGGGCAGCCCCTATGTCGATGACGGCCGAAGCGATGCTCAGCCTGCGAATGCTTTTGTTCGACAATTCGCCCAGCGAAAAGGAGAGGTCGGCACCGTAGATATCGACGCGCCATGAATTGTCAGCAGAGTATGCGAAGCTGAGCCGTTTAATCCGTAAGCGCTCAAAGCCCACAGACTCGATTTGGATGCTCACATTGCCAAGCCCTACTGACTCCAGGTAGCCGCGAAGAAAGAGGCCTGTTAATTGCGGTAAGCAGAGCCAAGCGAGCGCGACCAGCACGCTGAGCAGCAGGGCGAATCCGGCTACGTTTCGTCTGAGCTTCATCACCCTCCAGAAAGACCTCCGCGCCGGCTACCCGCGTGGTGCAAAACAGCCACTGCGCATACGGATTGCCAAAGTTGATTCATGACAACCCTTGGGAACATGTCCTCATGCCGGTGGAGATGACAAGCAATGATCGGAGGTTCTAAGACAGGAAGTGGCAACGCCAACTTGTTCGACAAGGTATCGAGGCAGGACGGAGAAAACTAGATAACGGGCTTATGGCCCCAAAGCTCCCCGGCGGCCGTCGCCTTGCGCATCGCACCAACTAAAGAGGTACGCGCTACTCAAGGAAGCTCCGTGCCATTCACGTGGGCAAGCAGCGTACGCGCTATGAGCGCAGAAAGCGAGGGACAGTAGCCCCCCTTGCGCATGTGACCCGTGAACGGGCTTTCAATGGCGACCAGGTCGCTGGCCACCGCCTCAGCGGAAAAGCCATTTCGCAACATGCGGCTCGCCAGCACCGACACGGTTGCGAGGTACTCACTGAGCGCCATATTGGAGCAATTTAGAAAGAACTCGAAAGGCCGTCCGTCGCGATCAGAAATCGTCATGTACAAATGAAGCAGCTCCCCGTTGACCGGGACCTTCAATCGATAGGTTCTCGAGCCCAGAACCTCGGGTCGCTCATCACTGACTGGCGGCGCGCCACCCGCAACCTCATCGGCCCTGCCTTGAAACAAGGATAGCTGCCGCGTGCTCTTGCGCTTCATCACGATAGTGACGCTTTATGGCACTTGCACCGACGAAGCGACAGTTGGGCTAGGGCTCCCTGCTTCCGATATTGCGCGCGCATTAAGCCCGCCTTGGGATCGGCGTTGACAATACCACAGACCCCAGCGGCGTTTTTAGTGTAATTTCCGCGAACGTTTGCGCGTCTGCATTTATCCTGTCGCGGTTCCCACCACCGTAAACAGAGTCAGCACCAGCATCAAAACAATGGGCATGTAGATAAAGCTTGGCAACGCCAATAACAGTTTGCTTTCTGTGCCGGACTTTTTCATCGTGCACCCTCCATCCAGTGCTCTTTTGACATCCACTGACGTTCACCTCAAGCCTAGTTCACTGGCAGGGATTGTCAAGCGCTACGAATAGGGGCATAGATAATTATGATGATTGGCGGATGTCGGTTTCCGCACTGCGCGACACACCCAAGAGGGGTACGAAAAACCCTGCTCCAAATTCGACGGCTTCGGGGAGGGTAAACAAGCTAATCGACTGGGGGTCTATGGCTTGCCACTGGTTGGCTGTGACCGGATCATTGAGAAAAACCATCTCGGTGCACATGCTGTGCGCTGCGCAACCAGTAGGATTTTGCCATCGCACGCCGACCCGGGGATCTGTTGGCTGGCAGTCGACAATCGCCTTCCCCTTCTGGCGGATGTGTATCGGCTCAGCAGTAACATGGCAGCGCGAATCGATAATGACTTCTGCGTCGTACAGCGGACCCACAGACAGTGCATCCAGCGCACACATAGCATTTATCGATTGCCCATTCACCTGCAGCCGATGCGGGGTTTCTTCGGTGGTCATCGGATAAGCACCGACAATGCGCTCAGCTGAGGCGTCCAAAACAACCAAATCCGCCTTCCCGAGGCGCCTCACGGCATGGGCCACCGCCTCCTTTCCTCCCAGTCGCTTCTCGAGCTCTGACTGCGTGAGGGAACGCCCGCGGGTAGCCAAAGAGCTTAGAATTGCCCGATGGACTTCCACGAGACGGGATTCGAGTTGCTGCTGCCGCGCCAGCAACGGTAGCTGTTCCGTGAGGCGCCTTACGGCATCCTCAATCTTAGTTTCCATCAAAAGCCTCCAAGAAGGTCGAAAGGAAAACGCAGGAATGTTTGTCCGCGCGCCGCAGCCCGCCGAAAATCCTGCTCAGTGGACGTTCTCGGAGCAAACTCTATTCAAGGGAGCTTCGCGTCCCGAATGCGATACGCTCGGTAAATCCACCAAAGCATGACGCTGAGTCCCAACCCTGCGGGCACAATTATCTGCTGATAGCGATAAACGTCGTCCAAGAGTTGCCCCGCGACATGCCCAAGGGCATAACCAGAGACGCCGAGCGCAAAAGCCCACACCAGTGCGCTTGCCAAGTTATAGGCCAAAAAGCGAAGGGGGCTGACGCGACTCAACCCGAGCACGAAGGGAGTGACAGTCCGAATTCCGTAAATGAAACGGTAACCCAGCATAAGCTCCACTTGACGGTGACGTAGCAGGCGTTCAATACGGCGTGCGCGAATGCGCCAAAGGCGACTTCGCCTCAGCCAGCGGGCACCGTAGTGGCGACCAAGATAGAAATACAGTTGATCGCCTAATAGTGTTCCCACAAACGCAACAATGATGACGCCGTGCAGCTTGAGGTAACCGAGCTTCGCCGCAATGCCACCGAACACCAGAACCATCTCCCCTTCGAAAAAGCTTCCCACCAAGACGGCAGGATAGCCATAGTGCTCGATAACGGATTGAATAGAGAAGTCCATGGTTACCCCGATCCACCACCGCCTTTCATCAGACCCAAGCGCAAGCGGGCTCGGAGTCGCCACGATGGCGAGGCGACATCCGCCTTGCCCTTATTAGGTGCTCACTCAAGCCACTGAACCAAATAGTATACACGCAAACCTTCCGATGAACGGGAAGGGCCGTAAACGAGGGCTGGAAACTGGTTTACGTGTGAATTCGCGGCAGCGAGCGCTTCAGCCGGTGAAGCCATTTGTTGCACGCAGCTCTCCGGGAACCGCTTTCGCCGGCGTTGCTTCGTCCAAACAATGGCGAAATGCTCTTGCACTACATCGGATTCCGTGTCTACCTGGATACGGCTCATCGCCCCTACTGCCCCATCGATTTGTGCTGCTGCGCTGCAATTCATAGACCGCTGTGCTTCCGGCTAGCGCCATGGCTTAGTCGAGCAAAAGCGGCCTGACTCTCAGGTGAGCGCTGAGTTGAGGCGAAGCGGTAAGGCGCGTAACCGATGTCCAGTGGCGGCAAACACCGCGTTGGCAACGGCGGGCGCGACCGGGGGTACACCCGGTTCGCCAACGCCTCCGGGAAGTGCCTCACTCGGCACGATATGCACCTCCACCTCCGGCATTTCTGCAAACGTCAAAATCGGATAATCGGCAAAGCTCGTTTGCTGCACGGCCCCGTCCTCGATGTGGATCACTTCCTTCAAGGTGGCCGAGAGACCGAAAGCTACCGCCCCCTCAACTTGGGCACGCACGGTGTCCGGGTTGACGATGGTCCCGCAATCAATGGCGGCGACGATACGGTGCACGAGGATCCGCCTCTGTGGCGATACCGAAACCTCCGCCACCATGGCGACCCAGCTGTGGAAGGAATAATACACAGCGAGGCCTTGATGGCGCCCGGCAGGCAACGCCTTTCCCCACTTGGCACGCACTGCGGCCAGTTGCAGCACCCCTTGGTGGCGCGGCGAGTGCCGCAGATGCTCAAGGCGGAAGGTCAACGGATCACGGTCTGCTGCACACGCCAGTTCATCGATGAAGCACTCTATCACGAAGGCGTTCTGAGACGCTCCCACTGAGCGCCATGGCCCCGTGGGAACCACCGACGCCACCTTGACATGCTCCTCGCGCATGTGCGGCATATCGTATGGGACATCGACACCATCTAACGCCAAGGCGGATCCGGCAATCCGCAGAAACCATGCCTCAGGTCGTCCCTGGAGATTTAAGCCACCCTTTAGCAAAGCGCAATGCGCGGGCCGGTAATGATCGTGCTGTAAATCATCTTGCCGAGTCCAAATCAGTTGGACCGGCCTCTTCATCACTTTGGCGATCTGTACCGCCTCGGCCACAAAGTCGGTTTCCAGCCGTCGTCCAAAGCCGCCGCCCAGAACACTGGTGTGCACTCGCACCTTGTCTCTGGGGAGGCCGGTCAGCTGGGCCACGATGGCCCAGACATCGCCTTGACTTTGGGTACCAAGCCATACGTCACACCCATTGGAGGTGACCTCGGCTGTGCAGTTCATTGGCTCCATGGGCGCATGCGCAAGGTACGGGGTTTGATAATGAGCTTCAATGATCCGTGCTGCCTGCGATAACGCATGTTGAGGCTGCCCTTTTTGCTGGATCAGCTTGCCCCCCTGTGAAGCGGCCTGCCATAACTGGTCGTCTATCATGGCGCTTGACAGCTCGCCGTGAACACCCCGGTCAAACGTAATGTCCAGCACCTCCCGCCCCCGCAGCGCAGACCAATAGTCGTCAGCGACCACCGCGATTCCGCTATCGATGGCGAACACTTGGCGCACCCCGTCAATAGCCAGCGAGCGGGTCGCGTCGAAACGGATGACCCGTCCGCCGATCACCGCGGGGCGGGCTACCGTGGCAGCAAGCTGACCGGAGCGAGTGATGTCGATGCTATACAGTGCGCTCCCTGCCACCATAGCTGGAACATCCAAGCGCGGTGTCGGCCGGCCAAGTAACCGACAAGCGCCCGCCGCTTTCAGCGGCAGGCGCTCCGGGGGCGATTTTCCTACAGCCTCGGCGAGCAGCACCGGGTAATCGAGCCGTCGTCCGCTTCGATCATGATAGACAGCACCGGCCTGGGCGCGACACGCGCTTTCTCCCACGCCCCAGCGTGCCGCTGCCGCCGCAATCAGCACGGACCGAACACTCGCGCCGGCTCGGCGCATGCGTTCCCATTCTCCCCGCACGCTGGTACTGCCTCCGGTCAACTGCTCGTCGAACACGGGATTGTTGTAAATCGGATCAGCCGGTGCGAAGGTAACATGCACTTTACTTAACTCCACCTCCAACTCCTCCGCCACCAGCATGGCAAAGGCTGTTGCCACACCTTGCCCCATCTCAGAACGGTCAATCACCACCGTTACCGTGCCGTCTGTGGCAAGGCGCACCCAGGGATTGAAGACAAATGTATCAACGGGATTGGCGTCCCGTCGTTGTTCCAAAACTATCGATAACGCTTGGCCTGGCTGTGATGACGACAGTCTTTTCGAAATGCCATGGCGGGTGGGATCTCGCTGGATGGCGGTTGCCAGGTGGAGGGCTTTGCGAATGCGCTGGTAGGTCCCGCAGCGACACAGCACTCCTGAGAGAGCGTCCTCGATCTCGCCTGCATCCGGCTGCTGCCTGCGTTCCAGCAAGGCAAACGCCGCCATGATCTGGCCCGGTTGACAGTAGCCACACTGAGGCACTTGTGCCTCGATCCAAGCCCGCAGGAGCGGGTGGTTAGCCTCACTCAAACCCTCGATAGTCGTTACCTTCCGACCCCCGAGCTTGCCAATCGGCACCCTGCAGGCGTGTTGCGGCTCGGTGTCGATAAGTACCGTGCAGATACCGCAGACACCCACGCCGCAACCATACTTGGTACCTTTGAGGCCAAGCTCGTCTCTGAGCACCCAAAGAAGCGGTTTATCTGCGGGGGTATTGACGCAGTGCGAATGGCCGTTTATGGACAGCGCGATCATTGTCTATTCGATATTTCGAGGAGGTTGTTACTGACATCGAACCAGAGCCTTACCAAAAGTGCAAGGTGTGGTGCAAAATTGCAGCTTCAAAGCAAAAGCAAATGACCATAGGCAAACGCGCGGCGCTTACGGGAGGCCGGCTTCACGGGCGGCAACGGACTTGCAGGAGATCTTGGAGGCAGCTCGCCGTCGTGCCGGGCGCAGCGCTGTTGTTCCGAAGCCGAGGCTCAATCTGCGCGCTCCCGGCGATGATTCCCGCTGTCCGAATACGACAGATCGACGGCTGCCGGCAAGGGAAAGGGGGTTTGAGAAAGCGCGACTAGGCCTAAGCTGGTGAGCGCCACAGCCTCGCGAGGTGCCGTCGAATTACCTTACCGTTGGCGGTACGCGGAAGGGCCTCGACAAAGATGAGCTCCCGAGGCCGCTTGTAATCAGCCAGATACCGATGGGCGAATGACAGGATCGGCGCAGCGTCCAGCTCTTCTATGTTCTTTGGTACCACAAAGGCAGCGATAATTCTAATGTCCTCCTGAAGTGGAAGCTCGGTGACCCCCACCTCCGCCACCGCCGGGTGCTGGAGTAGTACTTTCTCGACTTCTTCAGGAGATACTCGGTATCCGAAGGCATTCATCAGATCGTCATTGCGACCGTGGAATCTGATATAACCATCTTCGTCGAGTGATGCTAAGTCACCACCGACAAACCATTCGTTACGATAAACCAGCGCTTGCTCCGCCGGTCGGTTCCAGTAACCAAGCATTAATCCGGGATCACTGCGATGTACGGCAAGAAGACCCGTTTCACCAGGGGCCACGACGGACTCACCGGCCTCGATCGGCAGAATTGCGACACAGCGGCCAGGCTGCGGCCGTCCGGGACTGCCTGGCTTCACCGGCACGCTAGGGGCACAGGAGATGTAGGTCGAACACTCACTCATGCCGAGGGCCTCATAAAGCGGTTTCCCAGTCAATCCCGACCAGCGCTCGCTAAGACTCTGCGACAGCGCTTCGCCTGCGGTAAGCCCGTGACGCAGTGAGGAAAGATCGTAATCGTCGAGCCTGCAATATTTGAGTATCTGACGGTAAAGACTGGGCACCGTCGCGAAGAGACTCGCTCGATGACGCTCTATGAGCGTAGGCCACACCGACACATCGCGCGGCCCGTTATAAAGTACGGCGGTGGCGTTGTTCGCCCATGGATCCGTCAAGCCAACGCCGAGCGTATAGGTCCAGTTGAATGCGCCTGCGTGAAGTACGACATCATCTGCGTGAATCCCGTACCAGCCCTGATACATTGGACGCCGCCCCCACGCGCTGCGTTGCCCATGGAGCACACCTTTCGGATTGCCACTCGTACCCGATGTATAAATCAGGAACGCGGGCGCATCAGCCGGCGTATCGGCATACTCCATGGGGCTACTCTCCTCCTTCAAGCGCGTTACCGCCTCGGAGTCCAGGGTCTTGATTCCCTTGGGCAGATGGTCGAGCAGGAGGTCTTCGGATACCACCAGGGCCGCAGCACCAGAATCCTCCAATAGAAACCGAGCCTCGTCCGCGCTCAATTGTGGCGACGACGGTAAAGGCACGAACCCAGCGGCAATGGCACCGAAGAACACGAGCGCATAATCGCTGGTGTTCTCCATTCGGATCATGATCCGATCACCCGGCTTTAACGCAAGCTGTCGGAGGCCAGCGCCAATGCGTCGCACGGCACCATCAATCTCGCGATAAGTCCATTGCTCCGGCACACCGTCAGGATCGGAGACGACAACAAGTGCCGTTTTATCTGGCACGGAGGCGGCGCTACGGCCAATGCAGTAGTGCGCCATATTAAAATAAGGAGGCGGTTGTTGGCCGGTATAGCCTGGCATGGTGGCAAAAAACCATAACCCCACGCCGTGCGCGGGGACGAATAATACCCCACGACCCAAAAGGCGGAGGGTCAGGCAGGAATCAACATGGAGGGAAGTTACCCACCGCCTCTGGGCGACTTGCTAAGCGGATGTCGCGAAACAATTGCTTAATTGTAATACAGGCGGTTCTAAGGAGAATAGAAAAGGCGCGGTTCTGCGTAAAGCACTGAGTCCGAGAAGACCGCGGGTGGTACCCGGAAACACCGCCACCTCGACATCGCGAATGACACAGGCATCCCCGATCTTGATGCTTGTCAGGCGATAGACCGGCATCCTGAGACGGGTGCCATCGGCAAGAATCCCCTCTAATTCACGCACGTAGGTTGCCAGGTCCTGGGTTCTGAGGACAGCGAGCGTGTTCTCGTTTATCGTCATATAGCCGGCACCGGTATCAACAAGAAAATCTCGGCTACCGAATCCCTCAATGTGAACCTCAACATAAAAGGCAGAAGCACCGTTATCGCGCATGGGAATCAACGCGGTTCTCGGTTCCGAGCCGCGTACCGAAAGGATCACACCGAGAATAATAAGCCCCCCGAAGAACCTTTTCACCACGCTTAAAGCGCTCATAGTCGCTGGTCTCGCAACGTGCCTTGTGGGTCGCTTGGCTTAGCTTCCGGATGGAGGTTGAAAGAAAAGTCGAATCGTCATCGACGGCTGCAGCTTAGAGCTTTAAATTGAGATATCTAGACTGTGCCCTGTGCCCAGCATTCGCAATCTGACGCTGCCGCGCACCGCAGTTCAGGCAAGCGCAGTAGCTTTTAAAACAGCTTCTGAGGCCGAATATCTGGGAAGCTGCTAGCCAGCGTAAAGCGGCCAGGGGTTGGGGGGTGAGGGAAAACTTTTCTGGGTCAGATACGGTGGCTACCGTTCTGATGGCGTTTCGGTGCCCTTACCACGATGCTAGAGTCGCTCTTCGAGCAGGCTGCGAATCTCTGCTCGCGTTAGCTCGATGGGGTTGTTGCGGTTTTCCGCAAGATCCAGAATTTTTTCGAGATCATGGTCGTTAATTCCGTATTGCGACAGTTTAGGAACCTGCAAAATGGTAGTCCATTGGTCCAGGGTGTCGACCAGAGCATCGCAGGAATCGTCCCCGCGGCGCTCAGAGGAGTCCACCACCAATGCCCCAACCCGAGCAAGTTTCTTGAGCGCTGGACTTGTCGGCGCCCGTTGACGCAGTGCTCTGAGGTTCGCCCGTACTGAAGATGCCACCAGCGTTGCGCAGACAACTCCGTGCGGGATGGGGAAAAATCCGCCAATCGGCGAGGCAAGCCCATGAACGATTCCAAGGCCGTCATTGGCCAGCGCGATGCCTGATAGAAGCGACGCGTAGGCAAGGCGTTCCCGCACGGTCACGTCCGCAGCGGCCGTGCCGCAGGCCGGCAACAGACTGTCCTTCAGGGCTTCCAACCCACTCCAGGCAATCGCCTCCGTCAGGGGCGACACTGTCGGCGAAAGGAAAGGTTCGAGCAACTGGGTAAAGGCATCCATGGCGCAGGCGGCCGTGACGTCTCGTGGGCAGGAAGTCAGCAACTCGCCATCGACGATAACACCATCGGCAATGAAGTTATCATGGCGAATCGACTTTTTATAACCGGCTACGCCGACTTCACTGATAACCGCATTCTTGGTTACTTCGCTTCCCGTTCCCGAGGTCGTTGGCACGGCAATGAATGGCTTTTTGACACCGCTATGCGCAACGCCCCGTCCAACGCCCTCGAGATGATCGATGATGGAATTGTCATGGGGGAGCATTGCGGAGATGGCCTTGCCGGCATCCACCACGCTGCCCCCGCCAATGCTAATCACGACATCGACAGAAAGTGTCCGGTAGCTTGTCACCACCCCATCGATCAGAGTAACTGTTGGCTCAGCGTCACAGGCGACATGGTGAACTGTCATTCCTGATTGCTCCAACAGATTTTTCACCCAGGCAAGTTTCCCCGAACGCTGTAACGACGTTCCTCCTGTGACCAGCAGCACAACCTGGCCCCGGAATTGCCTTACGAGTTGCGGAAGGCGGGTGAGCTTGCCAGCACCAAAAGAGATCGGCGGGATGCGCGCATAATCAAAGGACCACATCAGCTTTGCTTCTGACTTGTCGGCGCTACACAACGATAGGCAATCCCCTGGCGCGGCTCGGCCATCCAAGGCTCTACTGATTTGCGCCAAGTGAGATAATGGCTTGTCTGCTTGTGTGCTTGCGCACCCTCCTCAGATTCATAGGCTTCGTAGAGGAGAAACCGGGTCGGATCGTCCGTGGACTGCAGGATATCGAAACGCAGGTTGGTCGGCTCCGTTATGGAGTGTTGGTGGTTAATCTTTGACGCTTCAATGAACTGTTGCACGTGTTCGGGCTTTACGTAGACATGCACGCAGGTCACGATCATGGGGTGTCCCCTCCTCCTCCTCGTCGCACGGTATTTGTTGACAAGCCTCTCGACTGATGCCGATCGAACTCAACCTCTTGCTGCTCACCACTGTGGCAAACGGCGCCCCGGCCATCGTGCGGAATTTCTTCGGGCGACAGTTCGCATTCCCGCTCGACGGTGGCATACGCCTCAAAGACGGGCAACCCCTTTTCGGATCCTCCAAAACCTTACGCGGGCTGGCCGCCTCAGTGATCGCTACCGCCGCTCTCGCCCCCCTGCTTGGTGTTCCCTGGAAGCTCGGGGCGCTTATCGCGCTCTGCGCCATGGTGGGCGATGCTATGTCAAGCTTTATCAAGCGGCGTCTACGAATGCCGCCAAAGGGACATGCTCCCGTACTTGATCAAGTCCCTGAATCTTTGCTGCCCCTGCTCGCCGTGCAACCCGCCCTGGGTCTCTCGTGGTCGAGCATAATCATCGTGGTGAGCGCCTTTGTTGCGGTACACCTCATCCTATCGCCACTATTGTTTCGGCTCCACATTCGCGATCGGCCCTATTGACTGGCTCCGGCGTGCAGATAATGCAGCGTGATTTCTCCCGGGCAATTAAAACGCACGCCAACGATGGATGTCCCCGCTCCCACCGAGGTGTAGCCGATCATGCCGTGGTACCGCCAAGCACCCGCTGCCAACTGCCGGGGACAGCTCGCATCCCAGGTAAGCGGGAAGCCGCCCGGCAGGCAGATCTGGCCTCCATGGGTATGGCCGCACAGCATAACGCTAAAATCGGCGTGCGCTGCGTGACGATAGATCTCGGGAGTGTGGGAGAGTAACAAGGCAATGGCATCAGGCGGGATACCGCTGGCTGCCTTTTCTAGATTGTCCACCTGGTAATAATGGGCATCATCGATCCCTGCGAGGTAGAACACGCTCCCGTGGCGCTCGATGGCCACCGCCTCATTGAGCAGTAGCCGGATCCCCATACCCTCTAAACCGGGCACCATGTGAACTGTATCATGGTTGCCCAGCACGCCGTAAATTGGTCCTTTCAAATGAACACGAAGCCGCTCCATACCCTCGAGCACCGCATCGAACGGGCCGAAGGTCCGAGCTCGGTAGTCGCCCGTGAGCACACAGAGGTCGTAATCTACCGTACGCACCCGCTCGATGAGCACGTGGGTAGTGTGCTCGTCCATATCCACATGCGGATCACTGATCTGAAGGATGGTGTAGCCGTCGAAAGCCTTAGGCAACGATGGTAACGCCACATGGTTGCGCCGAATTAGAATATCGGCGGCGTTGCGCCGGCCGCGCCCGTAGAGCCCCACCATGCGCAAGCTATTTCGAATAACCGAATGCACTGAATACCAATTCTCAAGGTGAAAGAATTTGATGCCTTGTCCAAAGACTTGGGACTCATGATCAGTTTCAATACCGAGACGCTGTTGCAGATGCAAGCGCCCCAAACGCTTCAGTAACTGCTCATAGAGTGCCGGTTCCATTGGTGGTGGAGGATGGGGATTCAAGGTCGCCCCTCTGGGTTGCCGCAGCGCATGGGATTGGACCGTACTGACCGTATTGAGTAATGATTCGCCCATCAAAAATCCTTCCCTTGAACTTCTTGGCCTGGTGGCGGCATGCCGCCAAGCCGACGCCCTTTCAGTTTTGGTTTGCTCCACGCGATGCTTGCGTTATCCAATCCCGCCAATCGGCAAATAGATCCGGATCACCGGAAGCAACGACGGCGGTCGTGCGCAGTGTGGGCTCCAGGAATGACGTGCCATCTAAGGTAGCGGCACATCCGCTGGCCTCACTAAGCACCAATGCGCCAGCGGCCCGATCCCATAGCTTCTGGCCGCCATGCAGATAAATGTGTCCGCGACCCGCCGCTATCCATGCCCATTCCAGGGCGCAGGCGCCAAGGTTGCGCTGTGAACCATACGGGGGGTCGCGAGCGAGTGCGCTGGCCAACTTGGGCTGTAAACGCTTGAAATCGACCAGTGCGACAGTGCGGTTAAGAGGAAGGTCGAATCGCTTCGCCACTAACTGATTTCCGTTGAGCCATGCACCCGTGCTCTTCAACGCCGAGAAACATTCATCGCGCTCGGGATCATAGACCAGCCCCAAAACTGGCGCGGCATCCGCAATAAGGGCCAGGGAGACGGCATAGAACGGCAACCCGGCGGCGAAATTGCTCGTTCCATCGAGTGGATCCACACACCAAACGGGCCCCTGCACATCCTGCAAAAGTGCATTTTGCTCATCGGCACGCATCTCTTCGCTGAGAAATGGTATGCCCGGCCAGCGTTGGGCGAGCGCTTCCTTGAGGCGTCTGTCCATCGCCAAGTCCGCTTCCGTTAATACGGTTCCATCCTGCTTTACCCGCTGACGGACACTCTTGAACCGTGGTCTAAGCTCCTGCTGCGCCACATCTTTAACGAGGCGAGCGAGCTCATGAATATTTGGTAACATGGCAACTACGAGTGTGATTTGGCACGCTCTTTCTATTTGCTGATGTCGTATAACAGCTTTGCATAGCGCGGAACGTTTTTTCAACGCCATAAAGGCAAAGTTCGCGCCGCATTGGCCAGAAGCCGTCTGCGGCACGCGCCCTGTGAGCGCTAGCTATCCGCACTGAACGTTAAGGACCTACCGAGTATAAGCTAGAAAGCGGCCCATGGTAGCCGACCGGGAACCCGAAAATAACTTTTCCATCATTAGAGATGGGATGATGCCTTCGCGAGCGAAATGCGTGGTATGCCAGCGATGAATCGTACCCTCATATCAAAGTACAACATACCCGGACCGAGATATACGAGCTATCCTACGGTTCCCTACTGGGACGAAGCGACCTTCGCCGTTGAGCAATGGGATCGCACGGCACGCCGGTCGTTCAGCGAAGGTAACGCCAGAGAAGGTATCAGTCTCTATATCCACCTGCCGTATTGTGAGAGCCTTTGCACCTTCTGCGGGTGCAACAAACGGGTGACTAAGAACCATGCTGTGGAGCAGCCCTACATCGATGCGCTGCTGAAGGAATGGTCGACGCACCTCAAATCACTGCCAGACACCCCTAGAGTAAGGGAGATCCACTTGGGCGGAGGAACGCCGACGTTTTTTAGCCCAAGAAACCTGAAGCAGCTGATCCGATCCATACTTGAGACAGTTTCCTTAGCTTCCCCGACCGAGTTCGGATTCGAGGCAAACCCCAATTATACGACCACGGAGCACCTTGAAACGCTGTACCAGATGGGCTTTCGCCGACTAAGCCTCGGCGTCCAGGATTTCGATCCGCTCGTGCAGAAAATCATCAACCGCCTCCAGCCCTTCGACACCGTCGCGAGCATAACTGAGAGCGCGAGAACCATAGGTTACCAATC
This sequence comes from Gammaproteobacteria bacterium, assembly GCA_018224385.1. Lineage (GTDB taxonomy): Bacteria > Pseudomonadota > Gammaproteobacteria > HK1 > HK1 > JAGTVB01. The sequence goes on along the minus strand of JAGTVB010000008.1, from coordinate 23,150 downwards.
CATCAACTACGATTTGGTATACGGCTTACCTTTGCAAAAGCCTTCGAGCGTGATGGACACCGTGCGCAAAGTCAGTCTCTTACGACCTGAGCGCATCGCCTTCTACAGTTATGCCCATGTGCCCTGGATCAAGGGCCTTGGCCAGCGGCGCTTTTCTGAGCAAGATTTGCCGCGCGACTGGGAAAAAAGAATCCTCTATGAAACCGGACGTGAGCTGCTTGAACAAGGGGGATACCAGGAAATCGGCATGGATCATTTTGCCTTGCCGGAGGATAGCCTCTATCGAGCCGCACAGAACGGGACGCTGCACCGTAACTTCATGGGCTATACGCCGGTCCACACGCAGCTTTCTATTGGTCTTGGCGTGTCTTCAATAAGTGATAGCTGGTATGCCTTTGCTCAGAACGAGAAAGCTGTCGAGGCGTATGTGCGCCAAGCGATACAGGGCATTGTCCCCATTTTCCGCGGTCACCTGCTCACCGACGAGGATCTCGTTCTGCGCCAACACATCCTTAATCTCATGTGCCGGTTCGAGACCACCTGGACACGTCCGGATGAACAGCACCCAGCTCTTGAGGCGGGGCTACACCGGCTAAAGGAATTGGAGGCCGACGATCTCGTCACCATAGCGAACAACCGCCTGACGGTAACCGAGGTAGGTCGCCCTTTTCTTCGCAATATTTGCATGGCCTTAGACGCCCGTTTGATGCGTAGTCAGCCGCACACACAGCTGTTCAGCCAAGTAATCTGAAGCAAAAACGCCCGGGCTACTTTTGCGTATCAATGCGCTGCCAGCCCGTAAACCTGTCGAAATTCCTTACACCCCCGGCAACGCCGTACCGGCGAGCGGGGCCGTGTCCTCAAAGCGCGATGATGGCGCTTTGTCGTATTTCTCGATGAAGAATTCTTCCAGGCCTGACTCCATCCAAAGAATGGCTGCTCAGCGACTCGTCTCGTCTGTCGGCGCCCTATACAGCGGCAATTTCCATATCCCTGAACTCTGCGCATAAGTCTTTAATATGATTAGCTTTTTGCACGCTGGCCTAGAGCTTGCTGAGACCAGCGCACAGAGTCGTCGCGCCAGCAACGCGAGATAGCGTGAGGGGAAGGCAGGCGTGTGTTATGACCATTCCTCAACCACTGTAGCGCGGGTTGAACCAATCTGCCTAAGGCAGCGACATAGGACGCGGAGTAACAAAATGCTGAAACGACTTCGTCGTATGTTTTGTGATGACCTGGCCATCGAGCTGGGCACCGTTAATACCCTGATCTACCAAGCGGGCGAAGGCCTGGTGCTCAATGAACCGTCCTTGGTTGCTGTGCATAATCAGACGACGAGGGCTCACAACCGCACCGATATCGCGGCGGTAGGTAACGATGCCAAACGCATGCTCGGGCGCATGCCCGGCTCCTACAGCGCGGTCAAGCCTGTTCAGGACGGCATGATCGCAGACTTCATCCTCACCGAGAAAATGCTGCAGTACTTCATGCACCATATTCAGCGTAATCGGCTGATGCGTTGGAGTCCCCGAATGCTGATTTGTGTGCGATGTGGCTCAACGGAAGTTGAGCGGCGCGTGATCCGGGAGGTGGCGCTGTCTGCCGGCGCTCGAGAGGTACTCTTAATCGAGGAACCCCTGGCCGCTGCTCTTGGCGCCGACGTACCGGTGAGCGATGCGCACGGCTCCATGATTGTCGATTTGGGAGGAGGCACCACGCAGGCGGCACTGATCTCGATGAATGGGGTTGTACATGCCGCGTCGCTGCGGATGGGAGGAGATCACTTAAACAAGAGCATCACTAACTATATTCGGCGAAAATATCTCCTCGTTATCAGCGAGACAACGGCAGAGCATATCAAGCAGCAACTCGGCTCAGCGTACCCGGAAGAACAGATCTCTGAGCTTGAGGTCGGCGGGCATCATCTGACCGGCGGCGTCCCATGCACCCTCGTACTGAACAGTGACGAAATCTATGAAGTATTGCGCCAGCCTTTGCGCAAGCTCGCTGATCCGCTGCGCCGAGTGCTCGATCAGACACCTCCAGAGCTTGGCATCGATGTGCGCAAACGCGGTATCATGCTGACGGGTGGTGGCGCGCTGTTAAAAGGTGTTGATCGGATGTTGGCGGATGAAATTGGCATGCCAGTGATCATCGCCGACGAGCCACTGACGTGCGTCGCCCGCGGCGCCGGAAAAGCGCTGTCGATGTTGCATAAGAAAGGCGTTGACCTATTTGTGCCGATATAACGCGATAGTTAAATTGAATGGTGGGCAGGAATCACTCTTCTGCCCTGACGGCATAACCTTTCAGCCATTGTCGTCAGGTGTTTGCTCTTCCAATAACCCCGGGAAGGTGTTGCGTACCCGTTGAAGATGTTCCTCGTCATAGCGCGTTCCTTGCAGTACCAGAAGCAAACAGAGGAGATCTTCGGCTCCGACCGTGAATGTGCTATCGGGCTGGTTCCGCGAGCGGGTACGTAAGCGCTTTTCTGCAATCCGAAAAGTCAACGGTTTTTTGCGCGCCTTTGACGCAACAGTGTTCCGGCTCAATGCCTTGAGCTCTCTGTCAAGGACTTTTTGTTCTCGACCAGGGGGCGCCTCCTGAATCAGTCGGCAAATCTGTTTGGCCCGATTCCAGGAGACTCGGCCATTTTCCAGAAGTATCCGAAGCCGTTGATCCATAGTAGGCGCGTAGCGCAGAATCTCCTCAATCCAGGGCACGCTCTTGTCCAGAAATTCCGCGATGCGCCCCTTCGGCCAATTCACATTGTTAAGGTAGATAACAGTATCGAAGTAGTCGGTGATCTTGGTGTCGAGGCGATCGGCGTTAAGCTTGAGGTTTAACGCACGGATCTCATCCAGGCTACCCGCCACCACGCGGGTATCGACAGAATCGAAGTAGCCGGGATGTTTTGCCCGGATGGCATTGATGGCGGCCATGCGGTGAAAACCACCCACTAAGAAGTAGTCGCCGCTTCCTTTTTCCCAAACCACTAACGGCTCAAGCAAGCCGTTGCGGTAGATGTCCTCCTCGTAGTGGGCCACCTTTCGGATATCCAATGGGCGGTGGTTGGAAACGTCAGGATGTATCCGAATGTTGTCAAAACGCAAGTACTCATACCTTTTGGTGGTCAGCATAGTCCCTCAAGGCCCCCTCTTCCTCGATCATTGTTTGCTTTGTCATCGCTCGCGGCCGCGGGTGACGCAACATGAAGTAACGGCGATCTTATACTAGTTCGGCGGTCAATCAGGAATCCTGCAAGTATATCGGAGGTCGCAAGGGGCGTCCGGCCCTTGAGTGAGGAAACACAATATATGGTGATTTTTTTATGCTTGACTACAACCCATAGTGTTCTACACTATGCAGAGGCGCTTTGATCGCCTTCGCTTGGAACTCCTCCAGCACCTATCTTTGGTTAGAGGGTAAAGCACGAACGGAAACGTGCGGTGAATTTTATTGCCGCTCTCAGGGGAAACACATGACATTTGCACACCAGCACTCACTCTTGAGCAACACCGTCAGCCCTGCCGAGATCCCGTTGCAAGCGGCATCGATGGATATTTGGGATCGCAAGTACCGGCTCAAGAAAAAGGACGGTACCGTTCTAGATCAAACTATCGATGGTACCTATCAGCGTGTTGCAAGGGCGCTTGCTGAGGTCGAAACCACCCCAGCGAAGCAGGATGAGTGGTACGGAAAATTCCTCTGGGCACTACGGGCCGGCGCCATTCCAGGTGGACGCATCATCTCTAATGCAGGGGCCTTGGAACATAAGCCTGCCACCTCGACCATCAATTGCACCGTATCCGGAACGGTTAAAGACTCAATGGACGCCATCCTGGCAAAGGTCCATGAGGCCGGGTTAACCCTCAAGGCGGGATGCGGAATAGGCTATGAGTTCTCCACCTTGCGCCCGAAAGGCGCTTATGTATCTGGGGCCGGCGCCTACACTTCAGGGCCGCTCTCGTTTATGGATATCTACGACAAGATGTGTTTTACCGTCTCCTCTGCCGGAGGGCGGCGTGGCGCGCAGATGGCGACATTCGATGTCGGTCATCCGGACGTGCTGGATTTCATTCGCTCCAAACGCGAGAACGGCCGCTTACGGCAGTTCAACCTCTCCCTGCTGGTGAGTCGTGCGTTTATGCAAGCCGGCAGCCAAGACGAGCAGTGGCCGCTGGCGTTCCCGCTCACGGCTAAAGAGGTGGAATGCGATGCCATTGACCTCCACGATACGGACTCGATTGTGTGGCGGGAGTGGCCCGTCAAGGACGGTTATGTTGTCAATGAGGCCGGCGAGGTCGCTTGCGCGGTCTACAAGAGCGTGCGCGCACGGCGCATCTGGGACCTCATCATGTCCTCCACTTATGATTTTGCTGAACCTGGGTTCATCCTCATCGATGAGATAAATGAGATGAACAATAACTGGTTCTGCGAGAACATACGTGCCACCAATCCTTGCGGCGAACAACCGCTACCGCCCTATGGTTCCTGCTTGCTCGGTTCGGTAAACCTCACTAAGTTTGTGCTGGATCCGTTTACCGAACAGGTCCGCTTCGATTGGGAAACCTATCGCGCCACCGTCGCTGTTTTCACTCGAATGCTGGATAACGTGGTTGAGCTTAACGGACTGCCGCTCGAATCGCAGCGCGACGAAATCTTTCGTAAGCGACGCCACGGCATGGGTTTTCTCGGTCTGGGATCGACATTAGCCATGCTCGGGATGCGCTATGGCTCTTCGGAATCGCTGCAGTTCACTGAACGAGTAAGCCGCGAGCTGGCTCATGTGGGCTGGCAGATGGCGGTCGAGCTTGCCAAGGAGAAGGGGCCAGCGCCACTCATGGAGGAAGAATTTACGGTCAGTACCGACATGCTTTGCCGTCGTCCGGAAATGGCAAAAGATGGCTTTCAGGTCGGGGATCGTGTCCCCGGCAAAATCCTACATGCCCGCTACAGCCGTTACATGCAGCGGCTTGCGACCATTGATTCTGATCTCATCGACCAACTCGCAGACGTCGGAGCTCGCTTTACCCACCATAGCTCTATCGCTCCGACCGGCACCATTGCCTTATCCTTGGCCAACAATGCAAGCAATGGCATCGAGCCGAGCTTCGCACATCACTATTCGCGTAATGTTATCCGGGAGCGGCGCAAAACAAAGGAAAAGATAGATGTCTACTCCTTCGAGCTGCTTGCCTTCCGGGAGCTCATCGATTCCGATGCCATGCCCGGGGACGGCGAGAGCCGGGGAACCTTGCCAGCGTGCTTTGTAACCGCCGATGACATCACCCCCCGTGAGCACGTCGACGTTCAGGCCGCCGCCCAGCGATGGATCGATTCGTCTATTTCCAAGACGGCTAACGTTCCCACCGACTTTCCCTATGAAGACTTCAAGGACATCTACGTTTATGCCTATCAGAAAGGGCTGAAGGGATGTACGACCTTCCGCTTTAATCCCGAGTCTTTTCAAGGCGTTCTCGTCAAGGAAAAGGATCTGGAGAAAACCACCTATCACTTTACCCTCGAAGACGGGACAGCGGTCGAGGCCAAAGGAAACGATGAGATAGAGTACGATGGGGAGACGCATACTGCCGCCAACCTATATGACGCGATCAAGGAAGGTTATTACGGGCGCTTTTGAGGAATTAGCCTCTAAAAAGAGGGTGTAAAAATGTCTCGCGCGTACCGCAGTCGCAAGGCGTGTGGCAGTAGGCCACCGGAGGGTGTCAGGACGTACCAGGATCTCGAAACGTCGCGCAACGCGCTATGACACGAGCCGTCGTTTTTAAAACGGCTGGCTGCTAGGGGACAGTCCAGGGGAGACTAGTGATGGCAATCAAAATCGATCAGAAGATTGTCGGTTATCGGGTCAAGGTTATGGACTCAGATAAACCCAAGGATGCGGAGCCAAAACCCACGACAAACGTCGTCCAAATGCACGAGAGGCTCGAGCGACCGGAGGTTTTGCTCGGCTCCACCTACAAAATTAAGACGCCGCTCTCGGAACATGCGCTCTACGTCACTATCAACGATGTGGTGCTCAACGCCGACACGGAACACGAGCAGCGCCGCCCTTTCGAAATCTTTATTAATTCTAAGAACATGGAGCACTTCCAGTGGATCGTCGCGCTGACGCGTATTATCTCGGCAGTTTTCCGAAAGGGAGGCGATATTACCTTTCTCGTGGAAGAGCTACATTCCGTGTTTGATCCAAGGGGCGGCTACTTCAAACCCGGCGGCAAGTATATGCCCTCACTGGTGGCGGAAATCGGCGATGCCATCGAACGCCACATGCGCATGATTGGCCTGCTGAAGAACGACCCTCTTGAACCGGGTCAGGCCTATTTAATTGCCGAGAAGCGAGCTACCTTCGACGCAAGATCCGGCCGTTCACCTAAGAACACGCAAGAGCCAAAGACAAGCTTTCCGAAGGAAGCGCGCCTTTGCCTGAAATGCCATACCAAGGCAGTGGTACAGCTGGATGGCTGTACGGTGTGCTTGAATTGTGCAGACTCCAAGTGCACCTAGCGCCAACCGAAGACTGGCCAAGCCGTGATCGCCCGCGTTGTTTATAGAGGCTGATGGATGCGATGTGCACGATGCATAAAGCGGTCGCCATAAATACGGGCCAACATCCGACGGGTTCGCCGCCTTGAGGCCTTGCGAAGAGGGCTTACCCCATTTTCGATCGCCCACCTTCATCACCCACAATGAAGCGCTGGCAAAGGCCTGCGCCCAGTGGACGAGCTGTGAAGCGCTCGCTCTCGACACCGAATTCGCCCGCGCTAGAACTTATTATCCTCGCGTCGGACTGATTCAAGTCTTCGATGGTGAAACCGTCTATCTTATTGATCCGCTCGCTCTGTCTCGCCTGGATCCCTTCTTCGACGTACTTCGCGAACGAAGTGTTCTCAAAATCTTGCACGCCTCATCAGAAGATCTCGAGGTCTTCTATCACTTGGGCCGCACCCTGCCACGCCCACTGTTTGATACGCAACTCGCCGCTCCGTTCGCAGGTTATGGCTATGCACCCGGCTACCAGCGATTGGTTAGTCAAATGCTCTCAGTAAAGCTACCCAAAGCGGAAACGCGCTCCAGCTGGTTGCAACGCCCCCTTACTCCCTCACAAGTAATGTATGCTGCCCAAGACGTCATTTACTTGCTGCCGTTATACCAGATGCTGCAGCAACGACTGGCAGAAAATGGACGTGAATGCTGGGTATATCAAGAGGTTGAAAAGCTTCTCGACGCTCGTCGTTTCCACCGCACCGGCCATTCAAGCTACCGGCGCATGCCCCAAGCATGGCAGCTAGACCCCCGCGGCCTTGAGGTGTTGCGAAGGCTCTGTGTATGGCGAGATGAGCAGGCACGCACTCGAGACCTTCCTCGGGGCTTCATCCTGCAGGATGCTGTACTCCTTGAGATTGCGCGCAAACGTCCAATCACCTCGCTTGCCCTGAAGAGCATCCACGGTGTTCCTGTTGCGGCGGTATCCCGCCTTGGAGACACGCTTGTCAGCTTGATTCAAGGTGCTCTCAGCGTATCTGAGAATGAGCTTCCCGTCCCTCTACCCAACCCTACCGCAGCTCGTGCACATGCAGCGCTCATGAGCAAACTCAAGCTCATTGTCTCCAAAAAAGCAGCGGAGCTCGACATGCCGCCTCAAGTTCTAGCACACAGCCGACTCATTGAATCACTGGTGCGGCACGCGAAGACTGAGGGGAGTGATGAGTTGCCCCGGGAGTTCCAGGGCTGGCGAAAGGACGTCGTCGGCGACGCACTGCTGGCTACCCTGCGCCACTCCAGCGAAGCAGTTCCTACGGCGTAGGATTCGTGTCAAAAATCTGCTTGAGAAGCCGTTTGAAAACTGCTGCGCGTTTCATAGCGGCGTTGCGCGGCGGTTCGAAATCCTTGTGCTTCCCGGTGCGCCTTGCGACTCTGGCGCTTGCGACATTTTTAAACAGCTTCTAACGACCGTATTGGGTGGCCGTGTCCAAAAGCTTACCGATCAGCCCACCCTCGGCCAGACCGTCGATTCGCACTTGTTTAATTCCCGCTACTACCGACGCCTGGTCTACGCGCACACGCAGGTAATTATCCGTCCAACCCATTCGCTTTCCGTCCGCTTTGCTTTTGGGCAATTCGAACAGTACCCCGACTATCTTCCCGACTTGTGCCTCACGGAAGGTCTGATTCTTGGAATGGGAAAGGCGCTTCAACGCACGGGTTCGGCGCTTTTTCTCGCCAGGCGTTACATTATCCCCATAGGGCTCTGCCTCCGACCCTGGCCGTAAGGAATAGGGAAAGGGATGGATATACGTAATCGGCAGCGCACTTAACCGCCCGAACGTCTGGCGAAAATCTGCCTCGGTCTCACCTGGAAAACCACAAATGACATCGGTGCCGATGCCGCAGTCTGGAATTTGCTGCACGATTCGGTTAACGAGAATGGCAAATTCATCCCCAGTGTAGCCGCGCTTCATCCTCGTGAGAACCGCATTGGCCGCACTCTGAACGGGTATATGAAAATGACGCGCGAATCGTTGCTCCGACGCTATGAGCTCAATAAGCTCGTCACTGACCGACGCCGGCTCGATGGAGCTCAAGCGAAGCCGGAAGCTGCCAGGAATATCTAAAATGTCTCGCAGGAGCGGCGTCAGCAGCCGCCCGCCATGGCCCAGGTCAAGCCCATAATCACCGAGATGCACGCCGGTGAGCACGATCTCCTGATAGCCCTGCGTCACTAACGTCTGCACCTCATGCAGAACCCTCTCGGGGCGCCGGCTTCGTGAGCGACCGCGGGTCTTTGGAATGATGCAGAAAGTGCAACGGTGGTTACAGCCTTCCTGAATCTTCACTATTGCACGGCTGCGTTCCGCCATCGCACCGATGGGGATGTCGAGGAAGGACTTCGCCTCACTAATGGGCGACACGCGTATCCGCTGCCTGCCGGTAACGAGATCCTGCAATTCTCCCCCGATTCGCGTCCGCTCAGCGGCGCCGACAATTAAGGAAACGCCTGGCAGCGCTGCGAGCTCTTCTGGCGCACGTTGGGCGTAACAGCCGGCCACAACGATCCGCGCCTCCGGATGTTCGCTGTGGAGTCTGCGTATCGCCTTGCGCGCGTTCGCATCCGCGCGCGCGGTGACAGTGCAAGTATTGACAACGTAAATATCGGCCTGTTCGCGCTGAGCGACCGCCTCATACCCTTGCTCTCGCGCTACCAGGGCACGGATGGTTTCTGTATCGTACTGATTAAGTCGACAGCCGAAGGTGCAATAGGCAACGCGCGTCACGGGTACTCCGCTCACGGGGAAGATCTGAAGATTCGATTAATAGCGCCGTCCGAACTTGCCAGCGGCAGCGGCAAGAACCACCCCACACCATGGCACAAAGCGATAGCGTCGTATTCAAATATGGCTCCGCCAGGCCCGTTTGGAAACCAGAACAAGGCCAGCGGAGCTAACGATAACTGGCTAGGCGAAGCCGCTACCTAACGCTGCCCCATCAGACGCTCTTGTTGCCCCGTCTTGAATCCGGAATGCCGTTGCCGTGAATGGCAAGACGGAGTGCCGTACCCCATACGGTAGGGTGATATGGCACACGTTAGGGCGCATAGACACGCGGGCAAGTTCGATCCCAAGCCCTAGTCTAAGCGTTCAAAGATGGCCGCAATGCCTTGGCCGCCACCAATGCACATAGTGACTAACGCATAACGCCCGCCCATTCGCTGCAGTTCGTAGACCGCCTTGACACTTAGAATGGCGCCCGTCGCGCCGATGGGATGACCCAGCGAGAGACCACTTCCGTTCGGGTTGGTGCGATCGGCTGGCAGCCCGAGATCCCTCACCACGGCAATAGCCTGCGCCGCAAACGCTTCGTTGACCTCCAGAACATCCAAGTCGTCTATGCCGAGCCCGGTCTTATCGAGCAGTTTTCTGACCGCCGGAACCGGCCCAATACCCATGTACTTCGGTTCTACCGCCGCATGAGCGTAACCGACAAGGCGGGCCAGTGGCTTCAGACCCTGCTGCTGCGCACGGTTTCGTTCCATCAGCAATACCGCCGCCGCGGCGTCGTTAATTCCAGACGAATTGCCCGCGGTTACCGTCCCGTCCCTGTTGAACACCGGCCTTAGCTTAGCCATTTGCTCCATGCTGCTTCCCCGACGAAAATGCTCATCGGTAGCAAACACGGTGGTCGCCTTCTTGGTCTTGATTTCAATGGGGAGGATCTGGTCCTTGAAATACCCATTGTCGGTGGCTCGTGCCGCACGCTCGTGACTTTCCACGGCCAAGGCATCCTGATCTTCCCGCGAGATCTGCCACTTCTGCGCAATGTTCTCGGCAGTAACGCCCATATGGCAGTCGTCGAAAGGATCGGTCAACGCCCCCACCATCGCATCGACAATGGCGCCGTTATTCATGCGCTGCCCCCACCGATGGGTGGGCAGCCAATACTGGCCACGGCTCATAACTTCGGCCCCACCGGCCACTGCACAATCGGCGTCGCCTAAGAGGATGCTTTGCGCCGCAGAGACGATCGCCTGCAGTCCGCTGCCGCAGAGCCGATTCACGGTCAGAGCCGGTGTCTCCACGGGTAACCCCCCGTTGACACACGCCACCCTAGAAAGGTACATATCGCGCTGCTCGGTATGGATCACATTGCCGAAAACACAATGACCCACCTCTTGCGGCTCAACATTTGCCCGTTTCACCACCTCCCGAACGCAAGTTGCAGCCAGATCAGCCGGTGGAAAATCCTTAAGCGATCCGCCATATCCACCGATTGCGGTCCGCACTGCACTCAATACGACTACTTCACGCCCGTTACTCATTGTCTCTTCTCCTCCTGCGCGGGAATTCGTAATGGCTACCGATCACAAACTAACAGACTAAACATTCCTAAACATTCCGACCGAGCGTCGGACGGTCAAAACGTGAACTATGGGCCGAAATGGCAGGGTGATGCAAGAAAATACCGAATATCCGCCAGTATTTCCCGGCGACCGGTTGCGGCCTCAAGCGGTCCTTTCAGGGCGCAAGCTGCGCTTCCCAACCGTTCTAATAGGTGGCTTGCTCAGAGGTCTGCTGCATCGCGTGACCAAGCGCAAGCACTTCATCCCGCCAGCTGGCCGCCAACGTTGCCTGTCGATCCACCAACTCGCCTATGTCGTTGGACTCGCCCAAGGCTTTGAGTTGTCGAATGACCACTTCGAGACACGCCTCGACCAAGGCGAGATGTTGCTCAATTAATTTGCCCTCGCTCATGTGTGCGATCTCTTTGAGTCGATAGGCAGGCTGAATCACATTCTCATTTAATTCGTTAATCTGAGTATAAACCTCTACGAAGAGCTTCTCCACGCTATGTCCCTCTCATTCCTGCGCTTGCAGCGTACCGAAGTCACGCTAAAAAAATGTTTTTGTTGCGGCGCAGCATAAGGGAGTTATCAACTGCTGTCAATGACACAACTGACCAACAGTGCGTTCGGCTGCCTGTGGTCGTTCCCGCACTCGGAGCTGCCAATGACATTCTGGTCGCCGCCCATCATCGCCTCCCCGGGTCATCGGTGAGCGATGTGGCGCCCGTGCTGCACCCCTATTCGTACCGGTACGCGTGCTCGTCGAGTACCACAGATCAATTGGGACTACCGTGCCTCGATTAGAGATTAAGGACATTCGGGCGAACGCGCTTGGACCGATCACCCTGGCCATCGCCGCTGGCGAATGTGTTTGCCTCTCTGGCCCCTCGGGTTCGGGGAAAAGCCGTTTATTGCGTGCCATTGCCGACCTGGATGTTCACCAGGGCGAAGCCCGTCTGGACGCCACGTCTCGTCAAGAGTTTCCTGCATCGCAATGGCGCCGGGCGGTCGGTCTGCTGCCGCCGGAAACGCACTGGTGGCAAGACCGGGTCGGCGAGCATCTAGCGAGCGTCGATCGCAGTATGCTTGCGGACCTTGGACTCGCCGAGCACCTGCTGGCGGAACCGGTAACCCGGCTGTCCAGCGGCGAGCGTCAACGTTTCGGACTGCTGCGGCTTCTTTTGAACCGGCCGCGCGTGCTATTGCTTGATGAGCCGACGGCGAACCTTGACCCTGCGACTACTCTGCGGGTCGAAAGGATACTACAGATATACCGTACGACATATGCAACGCCCACCCTTTGGGTCAGCCACGACAGCCAGCAGATTCGGCGGGTCGCGAGCCGGGTTGTGCACATCAGCCAGGGACGACTGAGCGACGACACTGGAGCCCTCAGATGACGGAACTCTCAACGTTTGATCTCGGGCTGGCCAGCGTACTCGTCATCCTCGGGGCGATTATCGCAGCTTTCCTGCACCTCGCTGTGACGCGAACGCTTTTGATAGCCGCTATACGCTGCATCGTGCAACTGCTCCTGATTGGTCTCGTGCTCCAAACACTGTTCGGCTATGTGCACCTTGGCTGGGTAAGCCTGCTGGCAGGAATCATGCTTTTCGTGGCTGGGTGGGAGGTCATGGCTCGCCAACATCGACCTTTCCGGGGCGGGTGGGGCTATGGCACCGGAACGGTGTCGCTGTTTCTGTCCTCGTTCACAGTAACTCTGTTTGCACTCGCCGCAATCATTCAAGCCTCACCTTGGTATCATCCGCAATACGCGATACCGCTGCTCGGAATGCTGCTCGGGAATACGATGAATGGCATCGCCCTTGGGGTCGATCGACTGACCGAGGGCGCCTGGGCACAGCGCGACACTATCGAAGCCCGCTTAATGCTCGGCCACAGCTGGAACGAGGCTATTGGCCAAATCCGGAGAAACAGCATACGCAGCGGATTCATTCCCATCATCAACGCTATGGCTGCTGCCGGAGTGGTCAGCCTGCCGGGAATGATGACCGGACAGATTCTGGCTGGAGCATCCCCCGTGCAAGCGGCCAAGTACCAGATTCTCATCCTATTTCTCATCAGTGGTGGAACCATCCTTGGCACCACCGCCGCTGTGTGGATGGGTTCGCGCCGCCTATTCGACCACCGGGAACGGTTACGCCTGGATCGTCTGAGAACACCCTAACCGCCTAACCGCCAGACGTGTTGAGAACAGGTTGCCATTCAAGCTACGCTATGCAACTTGTTGTTACTTGAAGGATGTTCCGCAGCTATGGCCATACGCCCATTCGAAGGTATTTATCCGTACATCGCTCCCACGGCCTATGTCGACGGGACCGCTCTGGTCATCGGCCAAGTGACCATCGCCCGGGATGCCTCCATCTGGCCCATGGCCGTGGTACGCGGCGACGTAAACTCCATCGTTATTGGGGAACGCACCAATATTCAAGATGGATCAGTGCTGCATGTCACCCATGATGGGCCTTATTCGCCCGGCGGACAGAAGTTGGCGATTGCCCATGATGTGACGGTGGGTCACCACGTCGTACTGCACGGCTGCACAGTGGAACCCTACTGTTTGATTGGCATCGGTGCGCGGATCATGGATGGCGCAATTATCCGCTCCCATACACTTATTGGTGCAGGCAGCGTGGTGACTCCCGGGAAAGAGATCGAAGGTGGCTTTCTTTGGGTGGGGCAGCCGGCCAAGAAAGTTCGGGCCTTGACCGACGAGGAGCTCGCGCATTTGGAATATTCTGCAGCCCACTATGTCAAGAACAAGAACCGCCACCTCGATTCCCGGTAGCGGAATGCCCTGGCAACCCAAGCTCGTCTCTATCTCAAGCGCGATCACTTTCGAGCCAAAACTCAAACCGCGCGAGGAAATTGGCGCCGGCCATCGAACCAAGTGCCCAGCCAGACAGCACCCCCACCGTGTTTGCCAGCAGGTCGACAAGGTCGAAAATCCGTGAAGCAATAAACGTCTGCAGGCATTCCAGGAGCACGCCCATGCCTATGAATGCAAACGCCCAGCCCATGCGCCCGCGGGTGTTGTAGAGTTGCGCAAACCATAAAGCGAGCACGAAATACGCTAGGAAGTGCCCGACTTTGTCGCTGTGGGGTGCCATTGTCGGAACACCGCTTGGCGCTAAAGACGTATAAAGCACGGCAGCAACGAGCAGCCAGCCGATGGATAGCCACAAGGGAAAATAGCGTAGCGGTAAGCGGTTCAAGACCGTCTCCATTCTAAGTTATGCCGGTGGCCATTGTTTAGCCTTACGAAGCACATCGTTTCGGAGTGGGCTTGTGGGGGCCGGGTGCCGCCAGGACGGCGGCACCTGAGCTTACAGAGACGTATTCACGGCGGACCCCGACCAGCCTATCCGGGGCCACGCCCCTCAAGCGTCGCGACTTTACTAACGAAAGCTGTTCGGAAACACCCAGTGTTACGCCATCGAAGGCAACGCGCACGCTTCGGGGCCCGGTTCGTGCTAGTCGGCGCATTGCCAGGACAACAGCCAGCCAACCTCGCCTTCCCGCGCCGCAAAGGGCTCACATACCCATAGACCCGCCACGGCGGCGAGGTCCCCATCGATATAAATCAGCGGCACTCTGCCGCGCTCCCACGGCGGCACACCCTGTTGCTGAAACAGCTTTTTAAGCGTGCGCGTGTGTCGGCTCCCGGCAGGGCGGCAGCGCTCTCCGCCGCCGCGAAATCGTATCTCGACGGATCCTCGTTCAAATGACTCTGCACTGAGGCCCGCGCCTCGGACCATGGTGGCATCCAGTCGCCCATGGCTTAGCTCAAGCGGGGTCTTCACGTCCCACGCCAGGGGCCGTTGGAGTCCAGATGCCGCGGGTCGAGGACGCATGGCGTAGATCCCATTGCGATAGCGCCGAATCGCCGCCCCTCGCCATTCAACACAGGGAGTGGCCTCCTCGCTACCGCGCACCGCATCCAATAGGATAGCCTCGATGTGTACCCTTCCGGCCATCGGGAGATCGAGGGACCGAAGCCAATACCGTAGCACGTTGCGCTGCCGCTCGGGTGCCAAAGCGGTAAGACCGGCGCGGGAGAGCGTGCGCGGTACTGACCCGGCGATCGCCATACAGTCGGCCGCCGCAATATCCTCCAGCAAACAGGCTGCATCTTGCTGATTTGCAGCCACCCGCGACAGCGTGCGGTTGACCGACGGCCAGCGCGCCTTTAGCGCCGGTAGCACCTGGTGCCGGATGAAATTTCGATCATAGCGCGTGTCGGCATTACTGCTGTCGGAAATCCAACGCAGCCGCTGCGCATACCCGTACTGCTCAAGCATCGCGCGGGACACGTCGAGCAGCGGCCGGCCTAACCAACCCTTGCCGA
This sequence comes from Gammaproteobacteria bacterium, assembly GCA_018224385.1. Lineage (GTDB taxonomy): Bacteria > Pseudomonadota > Gammaproteobacteria > HK1 > HK1 > JAGTVB01. The sequence goes on along the minus strand of JAGTVB010000008.1, from coordinate 7,917 downwards.
AGGGAGTACAGGCGGGCATGGCCGCAAGTCCCGACGGTCCCGCTCCCCGCACCAACTGCAGCAACAATGTTTCCGCCTGATCATCCCGATGATGCGCCGTAAGCAACAGGTCACCTTCGGCAATGACAGCCGACAGCGCCTGATAGCGGGCTTGGCGCGCGACGGCTTCAGGGCTCTCGCCGGAGCGCGGATGGGCGTGTACTCGCCTAGCGCTGAACGGTACGCAAAGTGCCTGACAGACCTGTGCACAATGCCGTTCCCAGTCATTAGCCTCAGGGTGCAGTGCATGATTGATATGTACAGCAGATACCTGCGGAAGCGCCCGCTCATTCCTCAAAGCCGTCGAAGCGTGCAGCAGGGCGTGGGAATCAACACCACCGCTAAAAGCCACCCAATAGCAAGACGCGCTGGGAAAGCGCTGCAGCACCTTCGCGAGCTGTTGCCAAGAAAACCCTGTATCCACCCCTTACTCGGTGTACTCACCATAGCGCATCAGCCGTTGATAACGGGCCTCGACCAACCGTTTCAGATCATCCTCTGCAAGTTCAGAGAGGGCTTCCTGTAATGCCACTCTCAGGTGCTCAGCCGCCTGATCGACATCCCGGTGCACTCCCCCCAGGGGTTCAGGAACAATGCCGTCGATTAGTCCGAGTTGGTGCAGACGGGTTGCGGTAATGCCGAGCGCCTCGGCGGCGTCTGCCGCCTTTTCAGCGCTCTTCCAAAGGATCGAGGCGCATCCCTCCGGCGAAATGACCGAGTAGGTGCTGTATTGCAGCATCAGCACGCGGTCACCCACGCCGACGGCCAGAGCACCCCCGGATCCCCCTTCGCCGATGATGGTGCAAACCACCGGCGTGCACAACTCGGCCATCACTGACAGGTTGCGCGCAATCGCCTCGCTTTGACCGCGTTCTTCGGCGTCTATTCCGGGATATGCCCCCGGGGTATCGATGAAGGTCAGCAGCGGCAATTGAAAGCGCTCGGCCATGCGCATCAGCCGCAATGCCTTGCGATAACCCTCGGGCTTGGGCATTCCAAAATTTCGATGAAGCTTCTCCTTCGTATCGCGTCCCTTTTGATGACCGATGATCATCACTGGACGGTTCTCAAACCGCGCGATGCCCCCCACGATGGCAGGATCGTCGCCAAAGAGGCGATCGCCGTGCAGCTCGGTGAAATCGCTAAAAAGCCGCTGCACATAGTCCAGCGTATAGGCGCGACGCGGATGGCGGGCGAGTTGTGCAATCTGCCAGGCGGTAAGCTTAGAGAATACCGCTTCGGTGAGTTGTCGGCTCTTCGCCTCAAGGCGCTCAATTTCTTCAGCAATGTTGATCTCTGAATCGGCGGTGACCTTGCGAAGCTCTTCAATCTTTGCTTCGAGATCCGCAATGGGCTGCTCAAAATCCAAGAAGCTCTGTTTCATATCCCTATGCGTGTTAACGATGAACGGCGCCTACGCAAGGACCAAGTTCGCTCGATGCCCTTGTGCCCTAGACCACGGAATCGAAGCGCTGTCTCGCCGGCGTGTCAGCGTTGGGTCGGCAACAGTCTCAAGCTCCCCCCGCATCGGACCCTCAGTCCCAGACGGCCTACTACCAGCGGCGCCCCAAATTAATCCCTCGGGGCGCGCCTCACCTCTCCTTCGATGGTTTGAATTCCTGCCTTAGCACGCTCGTTGTCAGGGTCGATCTGCAGCACCAAATTATAGGCGTCGTAGGCGTTGCTGCCCGGCGGATCGGTAAAGCGTCCGATCGCCGCGTGCGCTTCCGCCACCTCCAGTAGTCGCTCGATCCTGGCCTTCACGCTAGGGCTGAGCTCGCGCGATCCGGCGCTGGGCGGGACTGTGCTGTTAACGGTCTCCGCGCCAACCTCCGAAGGCGGCGAGTCGGGCACGGAAGCGATCTGCTCGCGATAGGGCGCAAGCGACGGATAGAAATAAAGCCCTGCAGCCGCAACCAACGCCACTGTAGCAGCGGGCATCGGCCACTTCTTCAAGGCACGTCGCGCAGTGGCGCGCCTCTCTCGCGGGCGACCAGCGACCTCATTGGATACTGCAGTAACCTTCGTCTTTAAGGTTAGTGCATCGCGAGTCGCCCGTCGTGCCTCGAGTGCATCGATGGCGTGGAGCAACGCTTCGGCAGTGGGATATCGCTGATCCGGATCCTTGGCCAACAGGCGCTCCACGATTGGCTGATAAGTCTCTGCCGAGTCAGGCAACGGCGGCGGCGGCTGATTAGCATGCATCAACGCGACGGCAAAGGCGTCGCGGGCAACAAAGGGTTTCCGCGCTGCGAGCATCTCATAAAAAACTACGCCCAGGCTGTACAGATCGGAACGCCCATCCACGCTTCGACCAAGTGCCTGTTCCGGACTCATATACTCGGGCGTCCCAACGGTAAAACCCATCCGGGTGAGCTGCTCATCCGAGGTCATATCCTTAGCGATACCGAAGTCGGACAGCACCACACTACCGTCTTCCTGAAACAGGATGTTGGCAGGCTTGATATCGCGATGGATAAATCCACGTGCATGAGCGTAGCCGAGCGCCGAAGAAATCTGTCTTAGTATCGATAGCGATCCTTCGAGTACCGAACCCTGGCGAATACGCTCTTTTAAAGTGCCGCCGCCGATGTACTCCATGGCCATATAGTAATGGGACTCGAAAGCGCCAATATCATAGATGGTCACGATGTTTGGGTGCTTGAACTGCGCGATGGTCTTGCCTTCCTTGAGAAAGCGGCTACAGAAAGAATCATCCGCGGCCAAGGAAGGATTCATGACCTTCAGCGCCACTTTGCGGTCCAATAGTTGTTGGGTCGCAAGGTAGACGGTGGCCATCCCCCCCTTTCCGATCTCGGTTTCGATGGTATAGCCAGGAATTTGCATACGAGAGCTTTAGAGTACTGCTAAGGCCAAGACCATTGTGTTAGTGACGTTGTGCTGGGAGGTGCCAATATTTACCATGCCGACATAGGTTCCAAGGGCGTCAAGTCGTTGGCAGATTTGCCCGCAGGCTACTATTACTTAGTAGGTGCACGCAACAGAAACGTCACTTTTCTGTGCGGTAACATTACCGTGATCGGTGGCAAACATGTTGCCTGGTACACTCGGCGTTGAGACGACGACCTAAAGAGAAGATTGCCTATGGTTTGCCCCCATTGGCTCTTGGCGGTTGCCATGACGTTCACTCTGCTCGCCTCGAGCGGTGTTTTGGCGGCCGCGACGCCACGCGATGTCGTGTTGCTGCTCGACAACTCGGGCAGCATGCGGCGAAACGATCCCCAGTTCTTGACGCGCCGAGCGGTGGCCGAATTTCTGCAGGGGTTGACCGAGCGCACCCGCGTCGCCATCGTCATCTTTGACCAGAAGGTACGCGTCGCTGCACCCCTAACGTCGGTTACCGAAACCACCCGCCCTGGGCTCCTCGCCAAGCTCGAGATTATCGACTACCGCGGACGGTTCACCAACAGCCCCGCAGGCATGGAGCGTGCCATCTACGAGCTCAAACGCCACGGCCGCGTAGATACGGAGAAAATTATCATTTTCATGACCGACGGCATCGTTGATACCGGTGACGCGATGCGGGATCGAGAGCTTGCGAAATGGATGGGTGAAACGCTCGCCGGAGAAGCCGCCGCCGCCGGTATTCGCATCTTCGGTATCGCTTTTACCGACGCGGCCGATTTCCAGCTGATCCAGACCCTAACCTTCAAAACCGGCGGGACGTACTTCCGTGCCATCGCCGCTGACGACATCGGAAGCATGTTTGAACGCCTTAATGCATCGCTGCAGCATACCGAGGCGCCCATTGGCCGCCCCGTTCCCATGCTCCTACCCCCGGTGACGCCGCGTCCCGGGACGCCATCGGCGGTCACCATTTCAGAACCGGAAAGGCCCGCTGCATTGGTCACCGGGCAACCGCCCCTCCCCGGGCCGCCAGTAGAGGGGTTCAAGGCTGAACAACCCGCCTCTGCCCCGGGTATCGAGCAACCTACGGAACCGAAGGAACCCCCCGTGCTAAAGCTCGAGAGGGGATTCTCACCGCCCCCTTCCGCAGCACCGGCCACCAATCCCATACCTGCAATAACCTCGCCCAGCGTGCAAAAACTAACCCCGGAATGGATATTAACTCCCGCCATTCTGGTCATTTTCGGGGGTGGTCTGGCCGTGTTACTCGCCCTAGTCATCACGGCGCTTGTGCGGCGCTGGCCTTTTGCCGAAGCGACCCCGCCGACGGTCGCCCCGGTCACAAGCCGCTATCCGCCGCCCTTCTGCTTGCTGAAAGATCTAAGCGGCGCCACCCATCGGGAAAGCCACGATATAACTGGCCGACTCACGCGCATCAGCCGGGCACCCGCCGAAGACTCCCCCAGCGTGCGCACCCTGGTAGTCAAGGATGACTACATTAGCCGCGAGCACGCCGTCATCGAATATCGGGACTACGGCTACTGGATAATCGATCGCGGCAGCGTCAATGGAAGTTTCGTCAACGATGAACGAGTCACGTCGGAACGCCTTCTAAAGCATGGCGATCGGCTGCGTTTTCACACCTATGAGTTTGAGGTAGTGCTCCCAGAAGTGGAAGGGGAAGCTAAGACTCGCCTAGCCCAGATACCGTTTGCTGAAGACTCTACTGTGGTGGTTGGGCAGGACGACACGGCGCTGGTCGGCAGCCAAACATACCGCGGAGCACAACTCAAGAGCGGGCGGCCCGAAAACACGCCCCGAGTTGAAGGGAGCGCCTCTGCCGCGGACCCCTCAACGCGACATCCCCCGGAGTAATTTAGGGAATGAACCGAGTGCGGCTCGGCGATTACTCGCCGCTTCTGGCTATTGCGTATCATTACGCCTCTTCGTTCAAAAATGGCGCGTTGGCGGAATCACCACTATTGCTACACGGCATTTGAAGAGCCGTGGTAACGTCGGTTGACTCTGAGGGTCTGACCACTCGTGCTACCGTTTCGGCGAACGTCGAGGAACATGTGCTCCGGAAAGCCACAACCTTCCTCGCCCAGCTTAGGTGCCAATATCTAACACCACCTATCACATCGGCTTGTCGGTCGACTTATACTTCATGCCATAGAATAACCGCGGCGGTGGAGCGCTCCAAAAACCTCTTCAACGACGCATATGCGTTTTGTTGTATATCAACAACGAGAGAGTGTCGGCTCAACACGTGATATAGTGAACATACGGCTAGCTGAGTACAATATTATGCGCGGGTAACAACATCTGAGTTGCCAGCGTGCAACGGAACAACAGCATAATGCCAGGATGCCTTTGGGAATAGAGATCATGAATTTCTCAGGCAACTCACGTCCAGAAAAATATCATAGGAGATGCTTTCCAATCTCATCCAAATAGCGAATAGCCTAACCGCATCGGAGACCAAAAGGCGAGGAATCCATCGATTCAGGCAAATATTCGAGTATGCCTCTCAAAGGGTGTTTTAACGCCCCGTAAAGCGCAGGCCAAGCAAGTAGTTGCCCCGTGGCAAGCAATTGAAAAGCGTACAGGGGAGAGTACATGAGGGCCGTGACCCACCGTACCATAGCAAGCGAGTAGTTCTCGATAGCGACATATATTGCTGAAGTGAACGTCGACGCGATGAGAATCGCGCCTATTTTCCCGTCACTCAGCATATGCTCCTACCCGAATTGCGTATCAAGATATGGCTGAGCATGCCGCCTCATCCTGTTAGGATTGCGGCCGAACTCTACTCTACAACATGTTGTTCTCTTGACTCCGCTGAGCCTCGGTGGGCCGGCGCAGATTAAACGGTGAATCGCAGATGGACGCTGCCAGTTTTTTGCAGCCAAGAAAGACTTCGCTCCTGCAACGACAGAAATCAGTACTGCGGCCAGTACAGGCAACGATAGATGTCCTTATAGCGACTGTGTTGTTATTCGCTTTGGCGTTGTTGCGGCTAGATACCGTTGATTTTTTATATCGATTACAGGCTGTCATTGTTGTCTTGCTAATGCTGGGCTTTTACAGTTACTTCGGGGTTTATAGATTCCAGACTGATGCGCTGCGCATGGCGATTAGGCTCACAAAGGCCTGGGCAACAGTTGTTTTTTGCCTTTTCTTGATTGGATTTATTACACAAACATCCTCTTTGGTATCCCGTCAGGTAATCCTCCTTTGGATGGTTGGAAGCTATGTGCTGCAACTCATAGTGCATTTGATTTTTCGGCTTCTTGTGGAGAAGTTTCACCACCATCAACAACGGGGGCGCCAAAACGCGTTGATTATCGGATCGAGCGTGCTTGGCCATTATTTAGCTCGACGCATCAACGATAATCCTTGGTTGTATACCAAAATCATTGGTGTCGTTGATGATGATAGTGCGGCGTTAAGCCGGTGGACTGTTGCTGGTATTCCGGTGTTAGGAACGCTCGCAGAACTGGAGCGGCTTATCGATAGCCTACGGGTGGTATCAGTATACATCACTTTGCCACTTGATCAGTCCAAAGTCATCGCAAGGATATACACGGCGCTGGAAAGAAAAAATGTCAATATTTATTGGGCTCCTGACATCCATGGTTTTAAGCTCATAAATCCTAGCGTGAAAGAGCTGGGCGGAGTGCCACTATTAACCCTTTCTGAAACCCCGCTGCTTGGCACTCACAAGTGGCTAAAGTCACTTGAAGATCATGTCGTTGCTACGTTGGCCTTGCTTGTGTTGAGCCCTCTTATGGCGTTGGTGGCGCTTCTAATAACATTAGATAGTTCTGGCCCCATTATATTCAAACAACGCCGGCACGGATGGGACGGCCGCATTATCGAGGTCTGGAAGTTCCGTACAATGTACGTCGATCAGGGACAAGCACCAGGTCTTGAGCAAGCCATACGCAATGATCGAAGGGTGACGCGGGTGGGTAGAATTTTAAGACGGACAAGCATCGATGAGCTTCCGCAGCTTTTTAACGTCCTCCAAGGCACGATGTCTTTAGTCGGCCCTCGCCCCCACGCTGTGGAACACAATGATTACTACTCAAAGAAAATTGACGCTTATCTGTCTCGGCACCGCATCAAGCCAGGCATGACCGGCTTAGCTCAGGTGGAAGGATTTAGAGGCGAAACAGCAACTTTAGAGAAAATGGAAGGACGGGTCGCTCATGATTTGAAATACATTAATGAATGGTCTGTTTGGCTGGATTTTTGGATCTTGTTCAAGACCATATTTACAATTTTTAGTAAGAACGCTTATTGAGGACGATAGAAACCATACATTACAAAAAACCTGCTTGCCAACATCGTCTTTTTTAATTTAGCTTTTATTTGCTCATTTTATGAGATTCAACTGTAATTAATCCGCATAACTGCCTTTTCTTTCCTTCCTGACGTTGCGCTCGCATTAGCTTTCCGCCGCAATACTAAGCGTTGGCTTTGGTTAGCCACGCTAAAGGTTTGGTTGCGATGCTCGATAACCACTCTGCCTTGTGCTAATCCGCGCACTAACTTGCTGCAGTTGTTCTTATTGCTGAGGGATAGGGCATCCGACAAAGGGAATAGTCTGTTGGCGAATATCGTCAAAGTAAGCTGTCATGGGCGTTCGCGGCGGTACGTCGGGCCCTCCCGCATCTGTTTCCCTGAGCACTGAGTGCACAGGGGTAATAGGGACTTCAGCTAGTTTTACCTCGGGTTCAAAACCGTTCAGGGGGATCTGATAGTGATTAAACCGTTTGCTCTTATATTCTTTGTCTTAGCGAGTTTTTTTTACCCGGTGGTTAACGCCGCCCCGGTTGTCACAGAAACTACGCAACCAGCGCATTACCAATGGGATGCGCTGACCCAGGGCAAGGCCGTCTACGTCGACCGAAGCTTCTCCTATACCGAGGTCCCATCCGACTATGCCGGCGCCCAGGTGCTGCGCACCGCCAACAACGATAAAAGCGCCACCAGCGACCGCTT
>JAGTVB010000007.1 GCA_018224385.1 Gammaproteobacteria bacterium | reverse complement strand
GTGATCTCGGGCCATTGATTCCAGCCCGGGGGCCGGCAGTCGGCGAGGAAGCGCTCGGCCAGCTCATGGGCGGCCTGCCGCCAGCCGAGCCGCACCAGTGCCCCGATGATGCGGATCTCGTAGGCGGTGTAATTGGTCCAGGGGACCGAGCCGCGGTTCCTGGCCCGAAATCGCGTCAGGTAGTCGGAGAAGGTGCGCTCGAGCGCGGCCGCGGAAAGATGAGGCAACTCGTCGACCAGGGTGAGGGCAATAGCGATCGCCGCCGGATCCCGGTCAGCCCATTCCACCGAGCCAGGCACAAGTAATCGATGGAGCGCTCGCTCATGGTGGCGGCGATGGAGGCGTACAGGGTGGCGCGAAAATCGTCCCGTAGGGAGGTGAGACGCTGCAGCGCCGCCGCATCGCCCAGCGCTCCGGCCATGGCGGCGGCATCCTTGAGTCCTCGCAGTGCCCAGAAATCGTCCCAGTAGGCGTGCACGGGATGCGCCAGATAGCCTTCGTGGCTGACCGATTCGGGCAGCAGCCCATAACAGGAACGTCTTGCGGGCGTCTGATAGGCGCTGCCGAGGCGTTGGCCGCGCAGGCGCTCAATGCACTCGGCCGCCTTGCGCACCACCGGCCAGAACTCTGCAAGCCAATCGCGGTCACCGCTGAAACGGAAACACTCCATCACGGCGAAAATCAGCTCGCCGTGACTGTCGTGCTCCGGGAGCCAATCCGGTCCGCCGCGATCCACACAACAGGGGACGGTGCCGTCCACGGCCTGGTGGGCGGCGTACCAGCGCACAAAATCCTCCGCTTGGTGCACACAGCCGCGGCGCAGCAGCGCCGCCGCCATGATCGCGCCGTCGCGAATCCACGAACGGGTGTACCGCCGCGGTCCAGGCTGTAAGGCGGGGCCGTCCCGGTCGACGAGGATATGCGCAACGGCCGTGTTGGCGGTATCGGCAAAGGCTTGAGCGGCGACCGGTAGCAGCATTGCGGGGCGTGTCAACCATTGATCCCACGCCGCGGCAGCAATCGCGAAGGGCTCGGACCGGGAAACCGGCGGTGGCAAACGATTGGCCCGCACACTGCTCGCGCCCGGCGGCGAGGCAAAGGGGATGGCGAGATCGATCGCCTGGCTGGCCCCCGCCAGCACCTCGAGATCGAAGGCGAGCGCTCCGGAGGCATAGCCGAAGGGATCGATCACCTGGGCTTCGGAGGGCAGCTCCCCGGCTGCCAGGTATTCGGTAATCGCCCCCTCAGCAAAGGCGCTGGCGCCGAAGCCGCGCGGTCGGTTGAGGGGTACCACGACGCAGCGGCGGTTTATCCACACCACCCCCTTCCGATAGGCCAGCGCCGCAATCGTGCTGACCCCGCCGCGCCCTTGGTCGCTCTGCCACGGCGGGGTCACCTGAAACGGCCGCAATGCCGCGAAAAGCCGCACCTGCTGGCGCTTTTCCGCGATGTTTTCAATCTCGTAGCGCAGGTATAGAACGGTACCTTCGGCTTCTCCAGCCGCGCAGGCGCTGATCCGGAACCGTAGGCCGGCAGCGTGCCACACGACCGAGGGGATGGGAAGATAGCCGCGCGCGAGTGCCTGGGTTGCCGCGCCCTCTGCCCAGGTTAACAAGCGTCCATCGAGAAACAAGAATGGCTCGATGGAGAACGCACCCGCATCGACCTCGAGCATCCCCTCCTCGTTCAGGAGCGCCTGGCGGCCACCGGCGGGCGTCCCCACTGGCGTCCAATAACTTTGCTCCCCATAGAGATACCGGGGATAGTGACCCTTGGATTCCCGCTTTGCGATGCCTTGAAAAAAGGCGTTGATGGAACGGCCCGAATCGGGGGGCATGAGCTCGACGGCGACGATACCGACACCGGCGGACTTCGGCCCCTGAGGCAGCTGCAGACGCAGCAAACGCGACCGGCCTTGCGGCAGGTAGACGTAGCTGCGCCGGCCTGCGGCAGTGGCGACGGCATAACGGCTCTGCCAGGCGCTGCCGTCATCGGACGTCTCCACCGTGAAGCCGCGCTCCGGGGCCGCGTCTTCCCAGTCCACCACCAACCCGCCGTAGTAACGCCGCTCCCCGAAATCCAATAACAGCCACTGCGCCGTCGAACCCGGCTCACTGCGCCAACTCGTCGCTCGGGAGCCGTCCATGGCCAACGGCGGATCGTGTCCCGGCAAGGCGCTCGAGGCGCGCACCCGGGTCGGCGCATAAACGCTGCGATCGACCAAGCAGAGCTCACCGATCCACACCGTCCCCTGGCCCCCGGGCCCGGCAGCGATGGCGATCTCAATGGCGCCCAACTCACGGATGGCGCCGCTTCCAGCCGGTCCCCAGGCAAAGTCAATCCGGCCGCTCTCGATCTCCAGCGTGCGCCAGTCGGAGTTGAAATCGAATGCTTCCTGCTGATAACGCCAGACGTTCTGATTGCTCGGGTCCACCAGTTTGAACTCGAGCTTGTTCGGAAGCGCCGCGCCACGTAGGCTGAAGATAAAGGCATAAGCCTCCGGCAGGGGCAGGGTGAACCGCTTGCGTGCCACCACGAACCCCCCGCCGCCGTGAAAATCGAAATCGAGACGCAGCGCCGCGCCGGACCGGCCCGGGTCTGCCGGGGTATCTCGCGAGATGTGCAATTCGGCACGCCCCGACGTCACGGCGACCCATTCGCTAACGTCCTCAAAGCGGTCCAACACAAGGCGGCTCATCGGCCGGCGCGGCGCCCATCGCCGCCGACGCTCACCGGCTGCCAACGCGGCGCTCGCAAACTGGATTGCGCCGAACACCACGACTTAACCGCGGCGCGAACCGCCTGCACTGGGGAGGACAGCGGCTGGAACGAGCGCAATGCAACCAGGCGATACACCACCCACAAGACCCCACCACGCCGAGGGCGACCGATCCTGAAATCGCCGGCAACCTTTCCCCGTCCGGCGCCAGGCAACTGCCCGCTCCCTTGGTCCGCTCGCGAGAGAGGGGAGTGAATAATGACGGCGTCAGGAGAGTTGTGCATTTTCGCTGATAGTATCAGCATACGGCTAATCTACAGGGCCTTTCACCATTCTACTCAAAGCAGCTGCTTGGCGGTTTCCTATCACGGACGATGGTGGCGGCCAGGGCTGCCAGCGATGACCACATTCAAGATTCCCATCAGCCGAGTGACCTGGCGGCGCTTCGTTCGCGAGGTCAAGCTGTTCGTGACCTCCGAAGTCGGCGGCAAAGCGCGCTTTTTCATCGCCGTGCTCATGTCGCTCTTGCTGGGCATCAGTGCCTTGAACGTCGTCAGCAGCTACGTCGGGCGCGACTTCATGACGGCCATCGAAAGCCGCGACAGCAACCGCTTCATTCTGATGGCATTCGCCTACGTCGCGGTATTTGCCGCCTTGACCGTGACCGCGGTCATCTTCCGCTTCGCCGAGGATCGCCTCGCGCTGCTATGGCGCGATTGGATGACCAGACGACTGATCGATGAGTACCTGGAGCCGCCCACCTACTTCCGACTCGGCGCCACCGGCGAGATCCCGAACCCCGACCAGCGCATCGCCGAAGACGTGCGCTCATTTACCGACACCACCCTGTCGTATGTGCTGATGCTGCTCAACGGCAGCCTCACTGCCGTTGCGTTCTCCGGCGTGTTGTGGTCCATCAGCCCATTGCTGTTTCTGGTCGCGCTGGCCTATGCGAGCGCCGGCACCCTGCTGACCATTTACCTCGGGCGCCCCCTGATCGGGCTTAATTACGACCAGCTCGACAAGGAGGCCAATTTTCGCTCCAGCCTCATTCATGTGCGCGACCATACCGAATCCATTGCCCTGGTGCACCGCGAGCGCCGCCTGAAGACGCGCGTTTTGCAGCACCTCGAGCAACTGGTGGCCAATTTCCAGCGCATCATCGCGGTGCAACGCAACCTCGGGTTCTTCACTACCGGTTACAGCTGGATGATCCAGATCATTCCCGCCCTCATCGTGGCGCCATTATTCATCCGCGGTGAGGTGGAGTTCGGCGTCATCACGCAGTCCGCAACGGCATTCGCCACGCTGTTGGGCGCATTTTCCCTGATCGTCAACCACTTTCAGTCGATTTCCTCGTTCGCGGCGGTGGTCGCACGCCTCGATGGGCTGTGGGACGGCATCCAGAAGGCCAAAACCATGACCTCGCCCATCTCGGTTCGCGAGAGCAAGGGGCAGGTGGGTTATGAAAACCTGACCCTCAGGTCGCCGCGAGACGGCCGCATCCTGCTTCACAAGCTTTCGATCAGCATCCCTGTGGGCACCAAGACGTTGATCCTGGCGCCCTCAGATACGGTGAAAGTAGCCTTGTTTCGCGCAACGGCGGGAATTTGGCAAAGCGGGGACGGAAACATTCTCCGCCCCGGAAACGACCAGCTGGTTTTTCTTCCGGAGCGTCCTTATTCGCCCCCCTGTACCCTGCGGGAATTGCTCGTTCACACCGGCCGGGAAAAGGCCATGGCCAACAGCCGCATCACCGATACCCTGCGTCTATTGGGCCTCGAGCGCGTGCTGGCCCGCGCCGGTGGCCTAGATGAGCTCAAGAGTTGGAGCGACATCCTCTCGCTTGCCGAACAGCAACTCCTCGCCGCAGCGCGGGTGCTGCTCGCCGTTCCGCAGTTCGTTTTTCTCGACCGCTTGAGCACCACCCTCGAGCACGAGCAGGTCAAGCTGGTTCTCCGAAGGTTTTCCGAGCACTCGATCAGCTACATCGCCATAGGAAACTCCAACGGTGCCGGCGCCGACTACGATGCGATTTTGGAGATCGCGGGCGACGGCTCCTGGCGTTGGAAGCCGACGGAGCCGGTCGCGGTGGTTGCCGAGGCGGGTGCCTCGACAGCACCGCTACCATAAATCATTGACAACGTTTCACAGGCGTACGCGCCGCGAGCCCGGGCCGCACGGTAACGATTCCCCGCAGCCTGGCGGTCACTGCCGATCGGCGGCGGACACAAGCGACCAGAAATCCTCCGGCGGTATCGTGCCCTCGTACCCCACGGAGATCGTGCCCCACTTAACGGCGATGTTAAGGGCCGCTTCCATGCCTTGACCGTCGGCCAGCGCATGCACCAGGCCCGCCGCAAATACGTCGCCGGCGCCGGTGCTGTCGACCACGCGCACCCGGGGAGCCCGCGCCACGATGCGTTTTCCGTCACCATAGGCCGTCGCGCCGTCCGGTCCATAGGTCACAACCATCCACTGGAGCCGATCGCCGGCCACGCTCCGACCGGCGGCAAACGGATCAGCGAGCGCCTCCTCATCGAGGTCAGAAGCGGAGCCCACCAATACCTGGGCAGGCCGGAACAGCCTTTTCAGCGGCGGCACGTGCGCCACCACGGTACCGATCTCGGCACGCCGAGCGAGCAGTGGAGTAAGGGCGGCATCGGCGCTGCGCACATAGCAACATTCACCGGAGAGAGCGGCCAAGTCGCAAGGCAATGGGACTGTCGCCCGCGCCACATTGACCACGGTCCGCTCGCCGCTTGTCTCCAAGAGGATGAGCGAGCGCGTCGTTGCGTGAGCGCGGCGGTCGACCAGGTGAACGTCCACCCCTAATCGTTCTAGCGCCTTAACCAATTCGCCGCCGGCCGCATCCGCCCCCACGGCGCTTATCACCACGGGGGTATCCTGCGCCCGGGCAAGCGCTAGAGCGGTATTGGCCGCTCCGCCTCCTATGCGCTTGCCGGCCCACCGACCATTATTGTGGGACCCCGCCCGCAGCGGGGTTTCCAAATGCACCACTTCATCCCAGGCGATCGAGCCAATGATGATAATCGTAGCCACCGGCGTCGTTCCTTCATTTCGACGCGGCCCAAAGTCGACGGTTCTGGAAAACCCACCAAGCGGGCACGGCGCTGAACAGAAAAAGCGCGCCGTGCCAGAAGCTCAGTAAACGAGACCGTTGCGCTCATCACGCGTCGGTGTCGACGCTGCCCGTGACGCTCTATTCGACCTTGATGCGCTGACGTTTGCTGGCCTCCACTTTCGGCAGCAGCAACTCCATCACGCCATCTTTGAAGGTGGCCTTGGCCTTATCGCCCTGCACGGCACAGGGTAGCGGGACCGTCCGGGAGAATATCCCCCGCGACAGTTCCCTGTGGTAGTAATCGCCTTTCTCCTCGGTCTCCTCACGACTCACCGTTGCCCGGATAGTGACCCGATCATCGGTCATGGAAAGATCCACATCTTCCTTCTTGACGCCGGGAAGCTCGGCGCGAATCAGGACGTCTTCATCACGGTCGACGACATCCACCCGCGGCATCTGACCCTCGGGCGCGGCCAGGGAACGCAACGAAGACCCAGCGCGTTGCCAGGGGCGCATCCAGCCCGGACCGAACGTCTGCTCGAAGGCTTGCTCCATCATGCGCTCCATCTCGCCCAAGGGAGCGGGCAACCGTCCCCAGCGCCATCGGTGGGGCATAAACCCCTCGAAATACCGCTCCATGCGGTCCATCATCTGTTCCATTTCCTCACGCGGAACTAATGCCCGCTTACCCTTGCTCTCCTCTGTCATGCTAACTCCTCCTTCTCATGGTCTGGCACACCTGACACGCCGGTCGTGTCAGAACGTCGCAATTCAACGATAGATCGGGCATCCCTGCCGGACACACCCTTGTGGGCGGGAGATGGGCGGCGTGCAGGTTCTTGGCACGGCCTGACCTTCTGAGCGATACTACACATGAGCGACGATCAGGGGCACGTACATCTCCGCGTCGCTGACGCCGCTATGAGCGCCGATCGGGATGTCACGCCGTTCGCCGGGCAGCCAGTCCTTTATGCCGTGGCGCCCCTTCATGATGAGCGTGTAGTTTCCCACCCGGCTGAGAAGTTGGGGATGGACCGGCCCCAAGCCAAAGTAGCCCCGAGCGACCAACTCATCACTCTTGAACAGCGTTGCGTACGGCGCCAAAACGGTGTCGACGTAGGTCTCGAATGCGCCGCACTTTTCCGGCTTCACATAGCAGTAGGCCACCCGCCCATCGCCGCAAAGCGGCAATGCCAAGGTGTCGGCCAGTGCCGGATGGTCATCGAGGCGCACCAGCTGTTGCGCGCCGCAATCGATCATGCCATGGTCTGCCGTCACGATGACGCTCGTATGGCTGCCCTCGATGTCCTTTAGAAACGCCTCGAAGGCCGCATCGAGCATGGCGAAATGCGCCTGTACCGCTCGGCTCGCCACCCCCTGAGTGTGCCCTAGATGATCCAGCTCTGGCCAATAGGCGTAAATGTACAGCCGCCCCCTATGCGCGCGGATGATCTTTGCGATAATGGTAAAGCATTGGGTAAGCGATTTGTAGGAGCGCATCGTGGCGCCACCGCAGTAGGCCAGGTTGAATGCCGAGAAGGCAATTCGCTCGGGTACCACGACATAGGACTGAACATTAACTCGATCGAACATGGGCCTGGGGTTTAATAGGGCCGCTGCGTCTATCCGGGCTGCAGCGCCCTGTACACGACCTGGCCTGGGCTGCAGCGGCAGCACGGCCACGACCTGCCCCAGCTCTTCGAAATAGACAAACCAGCCGGTCAGTCCATGCTGCTGCGGTGCGCTGCCGGTCAAGAACGCCGTCACGGCGGTGGCCGTCGTCGGCGGAAATACCGAGGTAATGCAGCCGCGCAAGTATTGCCGGAGTGTCGTATAAGCCCCGTGGGCCTTCAGGTAGTCACAGCCCATACCATCGACCACCAGCAGAACGATATTTTCGGCGTCTTGCAGCGCCGCGCCGGCAAGCTGTGAGAGCGGCGAATAAGGGGGGTTCTGGCCTCCCAATGCGGCGATGATTGAACTCATTAAATTGACGATGCTTCCGTCGTGGTAGTTTGGCAAGGCCATGGCAAAATGAGTACTCCACTTCTCAGCGGGCGACAGGGCTCGAAAACTGTTCAATAAGGGTCGCGAACGGCGGCAACAGCGTCTTTGGGGAGTTCCGTTAGCTCATGGTCTCGCATCCGCTGTGCCCATTGAATTTTGTCAGGGCATGCTAGTTCGACTGTGGGCCCTCTTGGTGTGCCTCCATGCCGCCGTCCTAGCACCCGCGATCCAAGCTTCGGCGGTCATCGATAGCATTGCCTTTGGCTCTTGCCTGCGCCAACACGAACCCCAACCGGTCTGGGACGGGATCATTGCGAGCGAGCCCGACCTGTTCCTGTTTATCGGCGATAATATCTACGCCGATACCGAAGACAGCGGTGTGCTGCGCGATGAATACGCGCAGCTCGCAGCGCAACCCGGCTACCAAAGGCTGCGGGCGCGCTGTCCTGTCCATGCGACGTGGGACGATCATGATTACGGCGCAAACGACGCCGGTGCCGACTTTCCGATGCGGGCCGCCTCCGAGCAGGCG
>JAGTVB010000006.1 GCA_018224385.1 Gammaproteobacteria bacterium | reverse complement strand
GAAGGCCTTGTCGGTCTGGTGGCTGAACGGGCAGAGACCCTGAATCTAGCCAATGCGCCGGCACATCCTCGGTTTCGGCTTATACCGGAGGTGGGCGAGGATTCATATCGCGCCTTTCTGGGTGTGCCCGTTATCCACCGCCGTAAAGTGCTCGGGGTCTTGGTTGCCCAGCAACGCTCCGCGCGCCGGTTCCGAGAGGAGCATGTGGCCTTTTTGGTCACCCTGGCGGCACAGCTCGCCGGGGCCATTGCGCTAGCGAAAGCCAGTGGCTCGGGGCGCCGCCCAGGGCAGAGCTCAAGCTGGGATGAACGGCATTTTGACGGACTTCCAGCAGCGCCGGGGGTTGCTACCGGTCTTGCAGTCGTCGTGTATCCACCAATGGATCTGAATGCCGTGCCGGACCGGGCGCCAAAAGACCTGAATACTGAGGAGGCGGCTCTGCGGGTGGCCGTGGAGCGGGCTTCTACGGAAGTGAAGCAGCTCGGCACGAGGCTTCAGGGCATAATGTCGGCGGAAGATCGGGCGCTGTTTGATGCCTATATCTTGATGATGACCAGCCCCGGGCTGATCGAAGACACGGTGGCTCGGATTCAGGCGGGTAATTGGGCCCCCGGTGCGCTGCGCGAAACGATTAACGAGCATGCCCGTCGTTTTGAAGCCATGCAGGATCCCTATCTCAGGGAGCGCGCCAGCGA
Source organism: Gammaproteobacteria bacterium (assembly GCA_018224385.1). Taxonomy (GTDB): domain Bacteria; phylum Pseudomonadota; class Gammaproteobacteria; order HK1; family HK1; genus JAGTVB01. The sequence continues at coordinate 18,950 of JAGTVB010000006.1, read as the reverse complement.
TATACGCGATGTCGGCGGCCGCATTCTGGGGCATTTTAGCGAGACCCATCGCGCAACGCGTGAATATCCCTCCAACACCATCCTGGTAGGCGAGCAGCTCAGCGCCATGGATCTTGTCGAGGTTCCTCCGGATCGATTGTGTGGTGTGGTTTCGGCACGCGGTTCCGCGTTGTCCCATGTCGCGATGCTCGCCCATGCCTTAGAGTGCCCGGCGGTGATGGGTGTCGCGGACCTTCCCGTAATGCGTCTCGATGGACAAAAACTGGTGCTCGACGGCTATCGAGGCCGGATCTACATCAGGCCAAGTGCTTCCGTGCGGCGAGAGTTTGCGAGGTTCGCGCGTGAGGAGCGGGAGCTTCAGGAGGAGCTCAAACAACTGCGTAACTTGCCCGCAGAGACGCCGGATGGGGTTGTGATTCCGCTGTATGCCAATATCGGGCTGCTTGCAGGCAGCGCGCTGTCGCTCGATGGCGGTGCCGAAGGGGTTGGCCTTTATCGGACGGAGCTGCCGTTCATGCTGCGCGAGGGATTCCCGAGCGAAGAGGAACAGCGCGGAATCTACCGCCAAGTGCTCAAGGCGTTCGCGCCGCGGCCCGTGGTTTTGCGCACCTTAGATGCCGGTGGCGACAAACCCTTACCTTATTTCTCGGTAGCGGAGGATAATCCGTTTCTCGGCTGGCGAGGCATTCGCATGACGCTAGACCAGCCGGAGATTTTTATGACGCAATTCCGGGCTGCGCTGCGTTCCGCCGTGGGTCTGGGTAATCTCAGCTTGCTGCTACCGATGGTGAGCAGCGTCAGCGAAGTTGAGGACGCCGTCGAGTTGCTCGAGCGGGCCTACCAGGAGCTCCTTGAAGAAGGCGTGCCAGTCACAAGGCCCCGGCTCGGCGTCATGATCGAGGTTCCCTCGGCGGTATTTCAGGCATCGGATCTCGCCCGTCGGGTTGATTTCTTATCCATCGGCACCAATGATCTCATGCAGTACCTGTTGGCGGCCGATCGCAATAACTCCAGAGTCGCCAAGATCTTGCAGCCCTTGCACCCGGCGGTGCTGCGGGCTCTAATCGATGTCATTGAGGCAGGACGCGGTGCTGGCAAACCGGTTAGCGTATGTGGTGAGACGGCGGGCGATCCAGCCGTTGCGATCCTTCTGCTGGGCATGGGCGTCGACAGCCTGAGCGTTAGCCTGAGCGATCTTCCTCGGCTTAAGCGTGTCCTCAGAACGGTCTCGCAGCGGACCGCGCGTGAACTCTTGGCGACCGCACTGACCTACGATAAGCCTGAACCCATTCGTAATCTTCTCAATGAGGCGTTGGAAAGCCATGGACTGGGGGCGCTTATTCGCCCGGGTAAGTAACAGGAAGGGTAAGGATAGATGCGGCACACAACGCCCCACGCGCCAGAAGCCAACGGGGGGCTTCTAGGCGGCGATCGCGGTGCGCACCATGGGGAAATACATTCTTGAATGAGCAGCTAAGACCGGTGTTCGGAGAGATCCACCGTTTTGCCGTCACCACCTACCGTCAGGCCAAGCGATTGGTGATCTTGTTGGTGGGCGGTACCGTGCTCGCCATCGGGGTAGCCATGATCCTGCTCCCCGGCCCGGCTGTGGTGGTCATTCCGCTTGGCCTCGCAATCCTTGCCGTCGAGTTCGCATGGGCGCGCCGATGGCTCGTGCGGATGCGGGAGAAGGCGCAATTGTTGCGCTCCTGATAGCTGGAGGAGGACCGGGCAATGCTACCGGTCGCGCCTCGTGCTGGTTCAATACTCATTGATGAGGTCGATCAGCTGGCGCAGCCGACCGTAGTCGCCGCCCGCAAAGCGAAACGCAAGGCGGGGAAAATCCTTTATTTCCGGTTCGTCGTGTTCATCGGGGTGGACTCCGACAAGAGAAAATCCAGCAGCGCTGCAGATATCGCTGAATTCATGGTTAACGCGAATCAAGGCGGCTTGCGGAAGCGCGCGCAGCATTCGAATTCTGAGCTCGCTACCGACGCGGCGCATCGAGTGGAAGTTGCGGTAAAAATGAGCAATCCGGCCGAAGGCGTCCGTTGCCGTTTGCAGGTGCTCGACAAGCGCCAGATCATGCGGCGACATATAACCTCGGCTGAGAAGCTCGGTCTCTACGAACTGGCGCCAATGATGCCAATAGGTTCCGCCAGGCGCATCTATTAACACGATCGGAATGAGGCGACTCTTACCCGTTTGCAACAGGGTCAGGATTTCAAAAGTCTCGTCTAGCGTGCCGAACCCACCCGGGAAGATAACGAGCGCGTCGGCTTCTTTGGCAAGGAACAGCTTCCGCGTGAAGAAAAAGCGAAATGCCAATAGACCGCCGCTCTCGGCAACCACCGGATTGACCGCTTGCTCGAAAGGAAGCGTGATGTGGAAACCCAGGCTGTGCTCCTGGCCGGCGCCGCGATGCGCGGCATGCATGATGCCGCCTCCCGCTCCGGTAATGACCATGAATCCATGCTGAGCGAGCAGCCTGCCGAGATCTTCGGCCAGCCTGCATTCGGAAGCGTCGGAAATAATGCGCGACGAGCCGAATACGGTTACCTTACGCCGCCGCCGGTACTGACGCAGTGTTGTAAAGGCGTGCTCGAGCTCGCGTAGCGCGTGGCTCGTGATCTTCGCGTCCCAGCGGTCGATGTCCTCCTGAATAAGCCGTATCAGGCTCCACAGCATCTCTCGGTAGAGCGCGGCGTTGGCACTTTTGGCGCCACCGGTGAGCGCCAGCAATTCATCCAGCTTTTCCCGCAGTTCCGGTCTGCCGACTTGCCAGTGGCGTTCGAGAAAATTCTCCATAGCGATCTCTCCGTAAAGCGCAATCGGTCAAGACACGGTTGCCCGTGGAATGAACGTTTTTGTCCGCCTCCCTTTGAGGTTAGCGCCCAAATTCTCTTGGACCCTTTGGGCTATCGTTATTCCGGACCATGGTCTTAGACCGCATGATTAGCGCCGGACGGCGAACTCGGCCAAACCTCATGTCCCAAGCGGCGCACCCTGCAAGGCTCTAAAATTCGATTCCCCACGCTAACTCACTAAGTCAGACTCACTATCTGCTTGCATTATCCCCTGATCGGTGGTTGACTCCGAACCGTACGGCGGGCTAGCGGCAGCGGGGCAAAACCATGCAGCGTCTGCGCGTGCGCACCACCCATCATGCAACGGAGGCAAAGTGACACCCCACGGAACCGATGAGCGCTGGCGGCGCGGGGGCGTCACCATGAGCTCAAAATGGAAGAGATTTGCAAGGAGTATACCTACCTGTAACCTGGGCATCGGCGCAAGGTAGGCACTTAACGTCATGGTCAGCGGACAGCGGCTTGTGTCACCGCATTGCACGAACTTAGAGGATGATTTATAACCAGCGGCGCTGGCGCCGGCGGTGTTGCGTGCTGGCTCGGAATCCTTGTACTCCCCAGGTATACTCCGGTTTGCTCGCCCCATCCCTGGCGCGCCCCCCTACGGGGGGCCAGCTTGCCGCTGTTCAAGATCGGTCCTGGCGATTTGGTCGTGCTCGCACGCGCCCTGGCTTCGCGTGCGCTCGCCGAGATTTTGAAGCACTCTTCCCCTGGCGCGTGGTGGTGGTAGTTTCTTCAATGGAGCAGTCTTGCGTTCCGCTCCAAGGTCGAAGTAGGCTATTCTGAGAGTTGTCGCTTGCAATCTGCGCTGCTGCAAAATATCGAGCTGATCATAGCCCTTCCAACCTAAGGCCAGTCACCATGACCTATTGTCTTGCCATCACCGTCGATGAGGGGCTTGTCTTTGCCTCTGATTCCCGCACCCATGCCGGCGTTGATCAGGTTTCTACCTACGGGAAAATGCACACGTTTGGATGCGATGGAGACCGTCAGGTGGTGCTCTTGAACGCCGGAAATCTTGCGACTACACAGGCGGTCATTACCCAGATGAGGCGCGATCGCGATGAAAAGGCCGCGATGAACATTGATGCGGCGCGGGACATGGGGGAATTGGCGGAATATGTTGGGAGTCTCAATCGGGCGCAAGGTGCAAAGCATGGGAGAGCGGTAGCGCGGGCAGGCTTTAGCGCCGACGCCACGTTTATCGTCGGCGGCCAAATCGGGCAGGAACCAGCACAACTATTCCTTGTATACCCCCAGGGTAATTTCATTACCACCTCGGGGCACACCCGCTTTTTGCAGATTGGGGAAGCCAAATACGGTAAACCTATCCTGGACCGCATCATTCAGCCCTCCACCAGTCTCGATGAGGCGGCGCTTTGTGCTTTGGTATCAGTGGACTCCACCATGCGGAGCAACGTGACGGTGGGTCCGCCGATTGAGATCCTGGGCTACGTGCGGGACAGCCTGCGTTTAGAGCGGTATCGTTGCTTGAAAGAGGACGATTCTTATCTTATTGAGATCAAACGAGCTTGGAACGAGAAAATTGCCCAAGCCTTTGCCGAGCTACCGACCATGGAGTGGGCGTCCCTGTCGTCGCAGGCAGGCTGTGCCTGATCAAATTCGCGACTGGTTTTCCGGCGTTCGATTCTCGAAGCGAATACGCACTTCCCAAGTAGCCGAAAGGGGCTACTTGGGAAACATTTCCAGAAGTGGCGGCAGTTAACCTTCCACTAACAGCTTCTTCACCACGTCTGTCATCGAGATTACGCCGACCGGCACATCCCGACCGTCACGGCGCTCGGTAACGATGAGTCGATGGACCCGCAGCCGAGTCATGGTGGAGACGGCATCGGACAGCGGGGTCTCGAGATCGCAGGTCGCGCAGCCTTTGGTCATGATCTCGCTGGCAGCCAGGTGGCGGGCCTGTTCGGCCGTGCGTCCCTGGCGGGCCAGTACCATATCCGTCTGTGAAACGACGCCGATGGCTTCGTCCGCCGCTTTGACCACCACTGCGTGAACGTCGTTCTCGACCATGATCTTGGCCACTGTCTCTACCGTGTCATTCGGATTGCAGGCGACAAGCCCATAGAACATGAGCTCTTTGACCCGCGTGCCGTCATCCGCCAATATTGCTTCTAGGCCCTCCTCGGGTTTTTCTGCAACCTCCGGCAAGGGCACCGAGAGTGGGTAGGGGTGAGGCGTTGTGTGGACGTCTCCGGCCGGAAGGCTCACGTGCGCCGTCGGCATCGGGGTTTCGGCGGTCTTACCGGCGCCAAACTCCGCGGCGCCGATAAGCACCGCCATATTACCGTGCGGGTGTTTGTTCTCGTACATCAGTTGATGTGCCAGTGGTAAGTCGTCATAGGAAAATCCTCTCGAGAGACAGGGGTTAAGCTTCCCTTCGAGGGCAAGGCGATTCATGGCATAGGCTTGCTCGTCGTTGGCAAAATGCGAACCCTGCATACGTTTTTGACGCATCCACAAGTAGCGCAGATCCACGGTGGCGTTAAAGCCCGTGGTGCCGGCGCAGATCACCACTGAACCGCCGGTGTCGCACACGAACATCGAGGTCGGGATAGTCGACTCGCCGGGATGCTCGAAGACGATGCGAGGGCTGCGCTTGTCTCCCAGCACCTCCCAAATGGCGGCGCCGAAGGCGCGCACGCCTTTGAGCCACTTTCCGTACCCGACGTTGTCTTTCCAGTGAGGCAGCATACCCCAATGATCGAAGTGCTTGCGGTTGATGCAGCCTTTCGCGCCTAAGCCAACGCAGTAGTCAATCTTGTCATCGCTCGAGATGACGGCGATGGAAGTCGCCCCTGCGGCCTTGGCGATCTGGATGGCCATTGACCCCAGCCCACCTGCGCCGCCCCAGATGAGCACGACATCGCCGTCTCGCACGGCATGCTCCTTCCAACCATGAAGCATCCGGTAAGCGGTGGCACCCACCAACACGTAGGCTGCGGATTCCCCCCAAGTCATGTGCTTTGGCTTGGGCATGCACTGATGAGCCTGGACTCGGGTGAACTGGGCGAAACTGCCATAGTTGGTCTCGTATCCCCAAATCCTGAAGGTAGAGGAATACATCGGATCGCCGCCCGAGGTAACCCAGGGACAATTCCTATCCCACGTACCACAATGGATCACGACCTCATCACCGACCTTCACGTTGGTGACGTCCTTACCCACCTTGTAGATAACGCCCGAGGCGTCGCTGCCCCCAATGTGGAAGTCTTCTGGCTCGCCTTGCTTGTTGCGCGCCTTGATGACGTTGACTGGAACGCCAAGGCCGGCCCATACGTTGTTGTAGTTGATGCCAGCCGCCATGACGTAGACCAAAGCCTCGTCATCGCCAATTTCCGGGACATCGACCACCTCCTTCTGGAAGGCTTGGGTGGGTTCCCCAAAGCGTTCCGCCCGGACCAACCACGCGTGCATCTTGGGTGGGACTTCACCAACGGGTGGCGCTTTGCCGATGTCATAAAGTTCTTTTGCCACGGTCTTACCTCTCCTCATAGCGTGTTATTATCTTGACCCCTAGCAGCCCTCAGTGGAGCTTAGCTCCAGCGTGCGACTAGGTCATCGCGTAGACGATCATAGTGTTCGAATGGTGAGCCCCCCTGCGTTATCAGGTCTTCCATCAGCCTGCGTTCGCCCCCAAGTGCCTCAATGCCGAAGCGGCCAAAATCCTCGCGAAGACGCTTCACGATCCATTGCGCTTGAAAACTTCGACGCCGGCTGCAAAGCGCGCCTTCGCGTAGGAGCCATTGACGATGACTCTCGACAGCCTCCACGATCTCGGCAACGCCGGTTCCCTGGGTGGCGCTTGCCGACAGGACCGGGACGGCCCAATCCCCATTATGGGTGTTTCTCCCGAGGCTCGCCTGAAGCTCCGTCAACGTCTTGCGAGCGGCGAGGCCGACATCTTGCTTATTGACGATCAGCACGTGGGGTACTTCCATAATGCCTGCTTTCAGGAATTGTATGGTATCTCCGGAGGCCGGTTGAGCGATAAAGCAGGTGGTATCGGTTAGCTTCGAGACATCGATTTCCTTCTGTCCAACACCCACAGTCTCCACCAACACGATATCGGATGCGGCCAGCATCACCAGACTCATGGGCCAGGTTTCAGCACTTAGCCCTCCGACTTCGCCGCGGCAGGCAAGCGAACGGATGAAAACACCCCCGTCCGTCGACGAGCTGAGCATGCGCAGACGATCACCGAGAAGGGCGCCGCCACTAACCGGGCTCGAAGGATCCACGGCCAGGATCCCCACGGTCCGGCGCTGATCGCGCCAACGTTCAACCAAGGCCGATATGAGCGATGACTTTCCGACGCCGGGGGGACCGGTCAGCCCAATCAGGTGCCCACTGTGGTATACCTTGTCTTCGGGCAGGTTTGCCAACAGCCGTCCAGCGCAGGCGCGCGCCTCCGGACGTTTGTCGTCTAGAAGATTAAGGGCTGTGGCGAGAGCGCTTCGCTCTCGCGCCACAACACGTTCTGCTAGCGCCGCCGCATCGGGAAGTGCACGGCGGGCAGCATCATGCGGCGACGTCAAACGGTTCAAGGCCGTTTCGCTCTCGAATGATGTCCACAATATCCGCCATGATACCGTTAAGATCGGTGTCTTTCGGCGTATAGACAGCGGCGATGCCCTTCTCCTTTAGCTGCGGCTTATCCTCGGATGGAATGATTCCGCCGATGATGACCGGCAGATCGGAAAGTCCAAGATCCGCCAGCTCCGCCAAGACGTCAGTGACCAATTCCAGGTGACTGCCCGATAACACCGAAAGCCCGATGAGGTGTGCGCCTTCTTCCTGAGCCGCCTTGGCAATCTGCCGCGGGGTTAACCGGATGCCCTCGTAGACGATCTCAAAGCCCGCATCCCGGGCTCTCACGGCAATCTGCTCCGCGCCGTTGCTGTGCCCATCGAGCCCCGGCTTACCAACCAACAGGCGTAGCGGCCTTCCCAGCGACTCGCCGGTGCTGCGCACTCGCTCCCGAATGCGATCCATTTGCGGCGCGCTTCCTAGATCCTGATTTCCGATATCGATGCCGGTGGGTGCGCGGTATTCGCCAAAAACTTCGCGCAGCTGACCGCTCCATTCTCCTGTGGTGACACCGGCGTGTGCACAGCGGATGGACGCCGGTATAATGTTTTCCCCGCTGCGGGCGGCATCGACCAGGTTTTTCAGCGCAACTTCCACCTCTTTGGGGTTGCGGGTGGCACGGAAGGCCCGCATTCGCTCGAGCTGCTCACGCTCTGCCGCCGGATCCACTCTTAATATGCCGCTGTCTACCCCTTTCGTGAGCGGCGACTCGGCTGTTTCTTGAAAGCAGTTCAACCCGACGACCTTGAGATCGCCGCGCTCGATGGCCCGAAGGCGCGCGGTTTGGCTGGTGACCAGCTGACGCTTCACGTAACCGCTCTGAATGGCCGGTACCATGCCGCCTTCCAAGCGCACTCGCTCCATCTCGCTCTCGGCGCCCTGGATCAGTTCCTGCACCTTGTCTGCGACGACTTGGGATCCGTCGAATAGATCACCGTACTCGAGTAGATCGGTTTCGTAGGCGAGAATTTGTTGAATCCGTAGTGCCCACTGCTGATCCCAGGGCCGCGGCAGACCGAGGGCTTCATTCCATGCCGGCAGCTGGATTGCTCGGGCGCGCGCATTCTTGGAGAGGGTCACGGCAAGCATTTCCAGAACGATACGCTGGATATTGTTCTCCGGCTGCATTTCCGTGAGTCCGAGAGAATTGACTTGCACCCCGTACCGAAAGCGCCGCAGCTTGGCATCCTCGACGCCATAGCGTTCCTTCGCGATCTTGTCCCACAGGGCAACGAATGCGCGCATCTTGCAGCACTCTTCCACGAAACGGATACCGGCGTTCACGAAGAAAGAGATGCGTCCGACGATCTGTGCAAAGTCGCTGGCGCCCATCTCGCCCGAGTCGCGCACGGCATCGAGTATGGCGATGGCCGAGGAGAGGGCATAGGCGAGCTCTTGGGTTGGGGTGGCACCGGCTTCCTGCAGGTGATAGCTACAGACGTTGGTCGGATTCCACTTCGGTATGTGATGAACGGTATAGCTGATGACGTCGGTGGTCAGCCGTACCGAGGGTTCCGGTGGAAAAATATACGTGCCGCGGGACAGATATTCCTTCAAGACATCATTTTGCGTTGTTCCCTGCAGCTTGGACGCGTCGATGCCTTGCCGTTCCGCAACCGCGACATAGAGTGCGAGCAGCCACGGCGCGGTGGCATTGATGGTCATGGAGGTGTTCATCTGATCAAGGGGGATCCCATCGAACAGCGTCTCCATATCCCCAATGTGCCCGATGGGTACACCAACCTTTCCGACCTCGCCGCGCGCCAAAGGGTGGTCGGCATCGTAGCCCGTTTGCGTCGGTAGATCGAAGGCGACCGACAGTCCGGTTTGGCCGCGGGCAAGATTGGTACGGTAAAGTTCGTTCGACGCCTTGGCGGAGGTGTGCCCCGAATAGGTGCGCATGAGCCACGGCCGCTCGCGTTTAACTCGTTTTGATTCGCTGTTCATCGTTGCCATCTCTTCTCAGGCGAAAGGCTGCAAGCTGCTGTTCAGTTCACTTGCTGGGTTACGCTGGCCTTCTCCACCAACGATCGGGCGATAACCTTGAGCGCCAGGATCTCTTCGGTGCCCTCGAAGATCGACAAAACCCTGGCGTCCAGGAAGTGGCGACTGACCGCTGTCTCTTCCGCGTATCCCATACCGCCGTGGATCTGCATCGCCTCGCGAGTGAGCCATTCGGCAGTCTTGCCCGAAAAAAACTTCACCATGCTTGCCTCCACATCGCCCTTGCCGCGGTCCATTAGACGCCCGACACCATAGGTGAATTGACGGCAGGTCAGCAGATGGGCGGCCATGCGGGCCAGCTTAATCTGTGTCAGCTGATAGGCGCCGATCGGTCTACCGAACACGCTGCGCTCATTGGCATAGGCGACGGCCCGTTCGAATGCCGCCTGCATCAGGCCGACGGCGCGGGCCGCCGTCTGGATGCGCCCTCCTGAAAAACCGGCCATGGTGAAATAGAATCCCTTGCCTTCACCCTCGGGTCCGCCGAGCAAATTCTCATCAGGGACGAAATAGTTGTCGAAAAATACATCAAAGGAGTGCATTCCGCGGTAGCCGATGGTGGCTATGGCGCGGCCGCTAATGGCCCCGCCCTGCGCTTGTCGGTGCTCGAAGGCATGACCGCTGAAGGAGGGTTTCTCTACCATAAGCATGGAGAGTCCCCGGTGCCCCAGGGCTGGGTTGGGGTTGGTGCGCGCCAACACCAGCAGCACACCGGCCTTGCCGCCAAAGGTACACCACGTCTTAGCGCCATTTAACAACCACCCTCCGTCGGTCTTGGTGGCGCGGCATTTCATTCCGGCCACGTCCGAGCCGAAATTGGGCTCGGTGACCGCTACCGCGCACAGGGGATCACCGGCGGCGAGCATGGGCAGCCATTTTTCTTTCTGGGCGTCGGTCCCGCCCGCGAGAAGCGCTCGCGCGAGGATTTCGGGCCGGGTGATGAGACTCCCTGCAGCGCCCAGTGATCCTCGTGAGAGCTCTTCGGTCACCACGATCATGCCCATGTTGTCTTCCTGATCATCGCTCTGCAGCCCGCCATAGCGCTCCGGAATGGACAGGCCGAAGCAGCCAAGCTCGATCAGTCCGCGAATGATTTCATCGGGTATGTCGAGATCCTGACGGTGTATCTCTTCGGCCAGGGGCATGACCACATCGGTCGCGAACTTGCGGAAGCTTGCTCGCATCATCTCGTGGTCTTCATCGAGCAGATAGCTCCCGGTTTGGCCTCCTAGATCGAGGACCAGTCTCCCGAGTTCTGCCACGCGCACTGCCGCGAGCTGCTCGACGCAGAATTGCTGCAACGACTCGCTATCCAGAGTGGTACTGAGTTTCTCTCGACTGATACCGTAATCAGCCGGGCGAAGCTCCAGGCGGGCCCGAATGGCCTCGATAGCCTCGGCGGTGAAAATGAGCGCACAGCGCTCCTCCAGCGTTAGACCCCGCCCCGGATCACTTATGTGATCGCGGACACTCTCCGCATAGTCAAGCACAAACCAACTCGCGGCTGCCTCGGCCGCCGAGTGGGCGATGTCATAGGAAACCAGCTGGTGCTGATCGAGTTTCTCTGATGATACTCGGGCATTGTCCAGAGTATGTTCTCGGAGACTCGCCACTGCGGTATGTAAAGCTTGCTCCGTGGCGGCAAGCGCGCGCCGGGCGCGTTGCATGAGCGCTTCTGCTTCTTGACTCCACTCTGCCATTGCAGCCTCCTTGAGAGGGTGGCATGGGAATGCCTTGCATGCAGGCCGTGCTGAAGGAACAACGAGCGCAACTCGTACGAGCTCTGCTTGCGAGGCGAGGGGTTTAGGTGACGTTTACGTAGCCGTCATTATAGGGTCCACCTTGGGGGGTCACAATGCGTAGGAGTTGATCCACCTCAACAAAATGGACGCAGTGGATACAGGTCGCAAGGGGTTCCGCTTATGCCATGGGCAGACGAAAGAAACCAGGCCACGGCTGTTGCCCGATCGGTAGTTTTTATCGGGACAGCCCGGGTAAGGCTCGTGGCGACAGCCTCCAGCGACCGCCTTGCGCCAGAACGTCCCGTCGATGTCGACACGTTTCGCGAGACGATGGCCGCACGCATGCAGCAGGCCGCCCACTACCAAATCAGATCATCTGGCACCCGATAGCCAGCATAGTCATCGTCGGTGTCTGAGTCTGTCGTGTTGGCAGACTTGTGCGTGATGATGGTCAGGTTTGGATCGAGTTGTTGCAGGGCCCCCACTTTATCGAGCGATAAAAGATAATGCCGCTCTCCAAAAGGGATGACGACCAACTGGCCCTGGCAAAGCAAGGCATGTTGGGCATCGGTGACGTAGATGCGACGAATGTGCTTCCCGACCAAGAAGTGATAGGGCGTCTCAGCCTCGGCATCGTTGACGCGATGGCGTCGAAGCAGAATCTTGATCCGCGCGCGTAATAGCTTTCGATCGCTGGGAGGAACCGCTTTCTTATCTTGCGTCTCCGCTTGCTTGGCCACTGTGGGTACGGTGCGGGCAGGGCTTTCCTGGGTGGGCTTGCTCACGGCAGCCGCAGTCGATTGCTGTGTCCGGTGGCGCACGGCATGGGGTGCTTTCCTGTGCTTTTGCCCGCGGCGAACCGCTTCCGTGCCGCGCGCTTTTTCCCGTCGCACTTGTTGCTCTGTAACCAGGCCAGCCTTTAACAATTGCTCTTGCAGGGAACTACCCATTACCTTTCCCCCTTTGGTTCAAAGGCCCATCGTGTTTGTCGAAAACTAGCCTACCTCGGGAACCAAAGTGAATCCAGCACGGATATGGCTCCACACGAGTCCGCTTCTTGCAGTCGGTAACACTCGATAATGAATGAGATTGCCGGAGCATGGGGGTGGCCTCATGGCAGGGAATCGTCCAGACGCTGCTGTCGCCATCGTGCGCTTTGCGGTTCCGGTGCTCATGAGGGATTTCCAACAGCGTCTGAAGCCGCGCCGGCTGCTAGCGCGGCAGGTCAGAGCTACCCATCAAGTATTCGTCCACCGCTCTCGCACATTGCCGTCCCTCACGGATAGCCCAGACCACCAGCGACTGACCGCGACGCATATCACCGGCGGTGAAGATCTTATCGAGTGACGTTTTGTAGTCATCGGTGGATGCCGCGACATTGCCCCGTTCATCATAGGCAACGCCAAGCTCCGCTAACATACCGTCATGTATAGGGTGGACGAAGCCCATGGCCAACAGCACGAGCTCAGTCTTGATGTCGAACTGACTGCCTTCAATTTCAGCCATTGCCCAGTTGCCATTTGCCTGGCGCGTCCATTCCACTCGCACCAACTCGATTGCGGCGACCTGACCATCGATACCCCGCAGTCTTCGACTTGAGACAGCCCAATCCCGTTCGCAGCCTTCCTCGTGCGAGGTCGAGGTACGCAGCTTCATTGGCCAATTCGGCCAAGTCAGCAGCTTGTCTTCTCGTTCTGGTGGCTTTGGCATGATCTCGATCTGAGTGATGGAGTGTGCCCCCTGTCTTGCCGCCGTCCCCACACAGTCGGAACCGGTGTCGCCTCCACCGATGACCACGACATCCTTATCCGTGGCGGTAAGGTGCGGTAGATGATCGGTGGCTTCACCGGCACCACGCTTGTTTTGTTGGGTGAGAAACTCCATGGCGAAATGCACCCCCCCAAGCTCGCCCCCCTTCAGGGGGAGCTCTCTTGGATGCTCCGAGCCTCCAGCCAGCACGATGGCATCATAGGTGAGCAGCAATTCTTTTGCGGGCACGTCAACGCCGACATGGCGATTGGTCAAAAACTCTACGCCTTCGGCTTGCATCTGGGCAAGCCGCCGATCGATAAGGTACTTTTCGAGCTTGAAATCAGGGATCCCATAGCGCATCAGACCACCGATGCGGGGACTTTTCTCGTACACCACCACCGTGTGGCCGGCGCGCGCCAGTTGTTGAGCACAGGAGAGCCCCGCGGGACCCGAGCCGACCACGGCCACCCGGTTACCGGAGCGACCGAGCGGAATCTGTGGTCGCACCCAGTCTTCCCTCCAACCTTTGTCGATGATGGCGCACTCGATTGTTTTGATCGTGACGGGCTCATCGAGGAGGTTGAGGGTGCATGCAGCCTCGCATGGTGCGGGACAGATACGCCCAGTAAACTCAGGGAAATTATTGGTGGAATGCAGCACCTCGAGCGCCGCATACCCCTGGTCGCGGTACACTAGGTCGTTCCAGTCGGGGATGATATTGTTAACCGGGCATCCCTGATGACAATAAGGGATGCCGCAGTCCATGCAGCGGGCGCCTTGGCGGCGTAACTCGTCCTCGGGGAGTGGGAGTACGAATTCACGAAAGTGCTGGATTCGTTCCGCTACCGGCCCGTAAGCTCGATCCCGGCGCCGGATTTCCATGAAACCCGTAGGTTTACCCATGGTCCTGGTCTTTCTCCGCAATATAATCTGCCCGCATCAAGTGCCTCCTAGGGTCACGGGTTTTGCCCGAGCGCCATTAGCCGCCCATACTGACTGCGACACTTGGCCGCTCGGTGGCGCGCGATCGTGCCTGCATTTCTTCTAGCGCACGACGGTAATCGACGGGCATCACCTTGATAAATTTCGGCAGGTATTCATCCCAGTCGGCTAGAATCTCTTTTGCGCGGCCACTGCCGGTATAGTGCAGGTGCTTCTCGATGAGCCCGCGCAAGCGGAAGGCATCATGCCGGGTCATATCATGCAAGAGGTCCACCCGACCGTGCGCTTCCAGATCGCCCCCCTGATGTTCGAGGGCCTCCAGTGCCATGTCCTCGTCGGCAATGGGCTCGAGCTCAACCATGGCAAGATTAGTGCGCAGCTCAAAGTCCCCGCGCTCGTCGAGCACATAGGCAACTCCACCGCTCATGCCCGCAGCAAAGTTGCGACCCGTCATGCCAATCACGACCACCACACCGCCCGTCATATACTCGCAACCGTGGTCGCCTACGCCTTCGACGACCGCGACGGCGCCGGAGTTGCGAACAGCGAAGCGCTCCCCGGCAACTCCGCGGAAATAACATTCGCCACTGGTGGCCCCGTACAGCACCGTGTTGCCCACGATGATGTTCTCCTGCGCACTGATTTGGGATATCTGGGGCGGGCGGATGATCACTCGTCCCCCCGAGAGCCCTTTACCCACATAGTCGTTGGCATCTCCCTCGAGATCGATGGTAATACCGTGGGCCAAGAACGCCCCGAAGCTCTGTCCCCCGGTGCCGTATGTTTCGATGAAAATGGTGTCGTCGGGAAGACCCTCATGGCCGTAGCGCTTGGCAACTTCTCCGGACAGCATGGCGCCGACCGTGCGGTTGACGTTATGTACCGGGAGCGGTCCGATGCGCACTCGAGTACCGTTCTCCAGCGCCGGCCTGGCGCGGACAATGAGGCCATGATCCAGGGCCTTCTCAAGCCCATGATCCTGCCGTTCGCAATGGTGCAGGGCGATTCCGGGTTTGGGCTCGGGTCGATAGAAGATGCGCGAGAAATCGAGCCCTTGAGCCTTCCAATGCCTGAGGGCGCGCCGCATATCGAGCCGGTCTGACCGGCCAATCATTTCGTTGAAAGTGCGAAAGCCAAGTTTCGCCATCCATTCACGGACTTCCTCCGCAATGAACAGCATGAAGTTGATGACGTGCTCCGGCTGTCCGGGAAAGCGTTTGCGCAGCTCCGGATCCTGAGTGGCCACGCCCACCGGGCACGTGTTCAGATGACATTTGCGCATCATGATGCAGCCTTCAGCGATCAGTGCGCCGGTGCCAAAGCCAAACTCGTCAGCGCCCAGTAAGGCGCCAATCACCACGTCACGCCCGGTGCGCAAGCCGCCATCAACCTGCACCGCGATGCGCCCGCGCAGCGCGTTCAACACCAGCGTTTGATGCGTCTCGGCGAGGCCGATCTCCCAGGGCGATCCGGCGTGATGGATCGAGGTCAAGGGGCTCGCGCCGGTGCCGCCTTCATCGCCGGCGATGGTGACGTGGTCGGCATGGGCTTTGGCGACTCCGGCGGCGACAGTGCCAACCCCCACCTCGGATACCAACTTCACGCTGATATCCGCGGTTGGGTTGACGTTCTTCAGATCGTGAATGAGTTGCGCCAGATCCTCGATGGAGTAGATGTCGTGGTGCGGCGGTGGAGAGATAAGTCCGACGCCCGGCGTAGAGTGGCGGATTCGTGCAATCCACTCGTCGACTTTGTGCCCAGGAAGCTGTCCCCCCTCGCCGGGCTTGGCGCCTTGAGCCATCTTGATCTGTAGGGTATTGGCGTTGACCAGATATTCGGCGGTAACGCCAAAGCGCCCGGAGGCCACTTGTTTGGTTGCCGAGCGCATGGAGTCGCCATTTGACAGCGGTTGGTAACGCTGCGCGTCTTCGCCGCCTTCCCCCGTGTTGGATTTTCCTCCGAGGCGGTTCATGGCAATGGCAAGATTGGTGTGCGCCTCCCACGAGATGGAACCGAAGGACATGGCACCGGTGGAAAAGCGCTTGACGATCTCCGCCACCGGTTCGACTTCTTCGAGCGCCACCGGTTCGTCGGCGACCCGAAGCTCACATAACCCTCGCAGGTTTTTCATGACCTTGGTCTGCTCATTGATCTCCTGGGAGTAGGCGCGAAACTTTCCATAGTCGCCGCTTCGAACCGCGTGCTGCAGCAGACTGATGGACTCCGGGGTCCAGACGTGCGCCTCACCGCGGACTCTGAAGGCAAACTCGCCGCCGACCTCGAGGGCGTCGCGTAGAATCGGCACATCGCCAAAGGCGGCACGCTGCCGCCGTGCCGTCTCCTCACCAATCTCGTTGAGCCCGATGCCTTCGATCATGGTGTGCGTGCCGGTGAAATAGCGCTCGATAAATTCTGTGGAGAGTCCTACGGCGTCGAATATTTGCGCGCCACAGTACGACTGAAACGTCGAGATCCCCATCTTCGACATGACCTTGAGCATGCCTTTACCGACCGCTTTAATGTAGCGCTCATGGGCCTCCGCCTCGGTCACCTCGTCAGGGTATTCATGACGCATCGCTGATAGCGAATTGAAGGCAAGATAAGGATTGATCGCCTCGGCGCCGTAGCCGGCAAGGAGACAAAAATCATGTACTCGCCGTGCTTCTCCTGTCTCCACCACCAGGCCGACCTCGGTGCGAAGCCCGGTTCGGATGAGGTGATGGTGCACCGCGGCTGTGGCAAGCAGAGCGGGGATGGCGATATGGTCGGCATCCACCCCGCGATCAGACAGGATGAGAATATTATAGCCGCCGCTCGCTACCACCTCCTGTGCTTTTCGGCAGGCCGAATCGAGGGCCTCCTGCATACCGCCCGCGCCGCGCTCGGCAGAATAGCAGATGGACAGTGTGAAGGTGCGAAAGGCGTTATCGACGTGGTTTTCGATGCGGCGCACACGCTCCAGGTCCATGGAGGACAGGATGGGTTGACGCACTTCGAGACGTTTGTGCTTGCCTCCGGTCTCCAAGTTGAGGATGTTGGGGCGCGGTCCGATAAGCGACACCAGCGACATGACAAGCTCTTCGCGAATCGGGTCGATGGGCGGGTTGGTCACCTGCGCAAAGTTTTGTTTGAAGTAGTCATAGAGAAGCTTCGGCCGGTCGGACAGCACCGCCAGCGGCGTATCCCGACCCATGGAACCCACCGGATCCTGGCCGCTCACGGCCATCGGTTTGAGGAAGAACCGCAGATCTTCCTGGGTGTAGCCGAACGCTTGTTGGCGGTCGAGCAGGGTCTGCGGATCGGGGGGCATCGCCGCGACTTCCGGCGGCAGATCGGTCAGGCGGATCTGGGTTTCGTCGAGCCACCGCTGATAGGGTTTCGCCATGGCGAGCTGGCTCTTGAGTTCATCGTCGTCAACGATGCGGCCCGCTTCGAGATCGATAAGAAACATCTTGCCCGGTTGCAGCCGCCACTTCTTAACGATGTTCTCTTGGGCAATATCGAGCACCCCGACCTCGGAGGCCATCACCACCCTGCCGTCGCGGGTGATCAAGTAACGCGCCGGGCGCAGTCCATTGCGGTCTAAGGTTGCACCGATTTGCCGGCCGTCGGTAAACGCCATGGCAGCGGGGCCGTCCCAAGGCTCCATGAGCGCGGCGTGGTATTCGTAAAAGGCACGCCGCTCCTTGTCCATCAGCGGATTGTCCAGCCACGCCTCAGGGATCATCAGCATCACCGCGTGGGCCAACGAATAACCGCCTGCCACCAACAGCTCGAGGGCATTGTCGAAGGTGGCCGAGTCCGAGGCACCGTCGCCGATGAGTGGCCAAAGTTTTTCCAAGTCATGGCCCAAAATCGGTGAGGACATATTGTGGCGGCGGGCCAGCATCCAATTGATGTTGCCGCGCAGGGTATTGATTTCGCCGTTGTGGCAGAGATAACGAAACGGCTGCGCGAGCTGCCAGGATGGAAACGTGTTGGTGGAAAAACGTTGATGCACCAGGGCTAGCGCCGACTCCGTGCGTGGATCCGCGAGATCCCGGTAATAGGACGCGAGGTTTTCCCCGAGCATCATTCCCTTGTATACCAGCGTCCGCGCGGAAAGGGATGAAATGTAAAAGTGCTGCTTCTCCGGCAAGGGCTGATCCCAGATCGCATGGTGCGCTTGCTTGCGTATGACAAACAGTTTGCGCTCGAATGCGTCGAGGTCGGTCCAGCCTTCTCCTGGGGCGATGAACACTTGACGAATCAGAGGCTCATTGGGCTTTACGCTTTCTCCGAGCCACCGGTTGTCCGTGGGCACATCGCGCCAACCGAGCAAGCGCTGACCCTCCGATTCGACGTAGCGCGCGAGCGCGCTCTCACTGGCAGCGCGCGTTTCCGCACGCCGCGGCAGGAACACCATTCCGACGGCGTATTGCCCCGGATCGGGCAGCGGGATACCAAGCTCCGTGCAGTCTGCCCGCATGAGACGGTCGGGTATCTGCATGAGCACGCCGGCACCATCGCCGGCCAAGGGATCGGCACCGACCGCTCCTCGATGGGTGAGGTTGATTAATATCTGTAGCCCTTCTTCGATGATCTGGTGGCTCTTGCGATTCTTGATATCCGCCACAAATCCGATGCCGCACCCATCGTGCTCGTTGGCGGGATCGTAAAGTCCCTGTCCCGGATAGGCCGTGTAGCTCATCGGTCTATACTCTTCGTTATCTTGGGTTACCGTCTGGTTAAGTTATCTAATTGTGTCGTCGGCGTATAGAGTCACCGTGGTTTTGGGTCCATGAGAAACCCCAGATCCCCCGATTTCTGGGTATCGATTCCGGTGTATTCGGTCAAGCGCCCGCTTTTGGTGCGTTGCGGGCGGAATTTCCCGCGATCGAGCGGCCCGGCGGCGCCAGGCTATTAGAGCGTTAGATTGAACTCCTCGATCAAAGCGCCCGGAACCAGGGCGCTTTGCGTCGAGCGCTGGTAATTAGAGCGTTAGATTGAACTCCTCGATCAAAGCGCCCGGAACCAGGGCGCTTTGCGT
>JAGTVB010000005.1 GCA_018224385.1 Gammaproteobacteria bacterium | reverse complement strand
CGGCCGCTCCCGCAACGCAGGCAAATGAAGAGGAAACACATTGAGGCGATAGTAGAGATCTTCGCGGAAGCGCCCCGCCAACACCTCGGCCTTCATGTCCCGGTTAGACGCAGCGAGCACCCGCACATCGAGGGATACCGCGTGGCGGCCGCCCAGACGCTCTACCTCTCGTTGCTGCAGCACCCGCAGGAGCTTAACCTGTAGCCTCAGATCCATTTCCCCTATCTCATCGAGCAACAGCGTTCCGCCTTGCGCCTGCTCAAACTTTCCCGGACACGATCGGTACGCGCCAGTAAAGGCCCCCTTCTCATAGCCGAAAAGCACCGCTTCCAACATGTTGTCCGGGATCGCGGCACAGTTGATGGCCACGAACGGCGCCGAGCGCCGGGGCGACTGCTCGTGCACAAGCTGGGCGAAAGCTTCCTTGCCGGTGCCGCTCTCCCCCGTGATCATGACTGTGACATCGCTTTTCGCCACCCGCGAAGCGAGCGCCACGACCTGCCGGGTGGCGACATCCACCGCCACCACGCCGGCGGCGACGACAGCGGGCGTGATGCGCGGCAGATGGCCGGCGACCTTGGCGAGCAGCACCTCCGCCTCGAACGGCTTCACCAGGTAATCGACGGCCCCTTCGCGCATGGCGTCCACGGCTTGCGAAATGCTGCCAAAGGCAGTCATCAAAAGGACCGGCAGTTCCGGTCGCTGAGCCTTGACCCGCCGCAGCAGGTTCAGACCATCGAGCCGATTCATTTGCACGTCGGTAATCACCAGCCCCACGTCTTGCTGATCGAGGGTGATGAGCGCTTGCTCTCCGTCTTCCGCTGCCAAGATAGAAAAGCCGGAAAGCGAGAGGGTGTCGCAGAGCGCTTCGCGCAGCCCCGCATCGTCTTCCACAACCAATATTGTGCTGCTCATCCGGATAACTCTCCCCTACGGTTTGCGAGCGCATCGGAGTAGGCCAAGGCCGGCGTTAACGGCAGTGCACCAAGGCAACGGCGCGCCACCTCCGCGCGTTCACAGAGCGGCAGAATGAGGCGCACAGTCGTCCCCGGTTCGGGCGGATTGGACTCGATCACAACCTCCCCGCGATGCGCGGAGATGATCCCGCGCACCACCGCCAGCCCCAGCCCGGTGCCGCCCGAACGCGTGGTGAAGAAGGGTTGCAGCACACGCCCGTGCAGTTCTGGAGCAATTCCTGGCCCGTCGTCGATGAACGCAATGCACACCGCCCCCGCCGTCTGCTGATGCAGGATGATGCGCAGCCGCATCCCACGACCGCCCCACTGGATGGCGTTATCGATTAGATTTTGAAAAGCACTCTGCAGCGCCTCGGCGTTGCCTCGCACCCGCAGCGCCGGCAGCTCGTTGTGAAACTCGAGGCGGACGCCATTTGCCGTCAACTGCGCTTCCAGCGAGTGAACGAAATTCCTAACAAGCTCCCCGATCAGAAGTTCCTCGACTTCGAACGTTCCTTGGCGAGCGAATTCCAGCATGTCTTTAACCAGCCCCTCGAGATTGCGCAGTCGGTCCACTGCCTTATCGAGAATTTGCCGCCGCGCTGTCGGCTCGATGCGCGCCGAACGCAGACCCGAGAGGTAGAGCAAGGCGGAAGCAAGCGGTGTTCGAATCTGATGAGCTAGGGCGGCGACCATGCGCCCCATTTCGGATAAGCGTCGCAGTTGCGCTAACTGCTCCTGCAGCTGGCGTGTTTCAGTGATGTCCTTGATGAGCAGGATCTGCCCCGGCTCATCATCGAGGGAACACGTCGAGATGTTTACCCGGCGACCACTCTTCAGGGAGATCTCGTGGCCATCGTCGCGCCGCGGCGCAAATGCCCGTTCCACCACGGTACGCCAAAGCGCCCACTGCAGGGGTTCACCCAGCAGTTGCTTCGCGGCCGGGTTGCATTCTTGCACCACGCCATCGCCATCGAGGACCACCACGGCTGCCGGAAGTGTCTGGAGCAAACGTTCCAACCGCTTCGCGATGCGGACCTTTTCGGCAAGCTGGGCGTGCCAGTCACGACGTGTGGCCGCCAGCTCCTGCGAGAGCCTAACGACGCGAGTCTCCAGAGATCGTCGAGAATATGACGGCGGATCGGCCGGCTCGTAACTGCTATCCGGTATGTCCGTCAAGGTACCGATCTTGCCCATCGTTTCACCCTCCTATCCCGGCGATGACCGCTCCGAGGAATTGACAGATTACCTCGGCAACCTGTCATGGTTCTGACGAAGCAAGGACTATGCCTCGGAAAAGAGTGGCGCGCGATCACCAGGATAGGTGATTAACGAGCGGGGATCGCTTGGGTTAAGTCAAATGCTTGACGCTCTTTCGGGGCGCTGGAGGCCGAACTTGCGCATTTTTTCCACCAGCGTGGTCCGCCCCATGCGCAGGCGCTTGGCGGCATGGGCCACCACCCCTCCGGCCTCGTCCAGCGCCTGCTTGATGAGCAGGTACTCGAGGCGGTTCAGATGCTCCTTCAGATCCAGGCCCTCGCGCGGCAACCCCTGGGAAGACACCACCATAGCGGAGAGATCCAGATCGCCCTCGGCGCGCACATCGCGCAGACTGCGTCCCACCTGATACTTCTCTGGCAAGTCCTGGGTATCTACCACCCCATAGGGGTAGAGAATCAGCAGCCGCTCGATGAGATTGGCCAACTCGCGCACGTTGCCCGGCCATGGGTAGCGACACAGCGAGTCCATCGTCGCTGGGGTCAGCCGAATCGAGCCGCGTTTCTCATGCTCCATGCGGGTGATGAGATCATTGATCAACAGCGGCAAGTCCTCGACTCGCTCGCGCAGCGGGGGCATGTCGATGGGAAACACATTGAGCCGGTAGTACAGGTCCTGGCGGAATTTGCCCGCCGCAATGCCATCCTCCAGATTGGAGTGGGTGGCGGCCACGATGCGCACGCTCGCCGTGATACTCTTGTTACTCCCGACCCGCTCAAAGGTGCGCTCCTGTAGCACCCGCAGCAGCTTTACCTGCATCGCTAGAGGCATATCCCCGATCTCATCGAGAAACAGGGTCCCTCCATCGGCCATTTCAAAGCGTCCCCGGCGCGCGCTGATGGCCCCGGTAAAGGCGCCCTTCTCGTGCCCAAACAGCTCACTTTCCAGCAAGTCCTCCGGGATCGCCCCGCAGTTGACCGGCACAAACGGCTTGTAGCGACGCCCCGAATGGTAGTGAATGTTGCGTGCCACCACCTCTTTGCCCGTGCCCGACTCGCCCAACAACAATACATTGGCATCGGTATCGGCCACCTGCTCGATGAGCCGGCGCACCCGGCGGATCCCGGCGCTGCTCCCCACCAGGTTGCGAAACAGCTCCAAGGAGCGCGTCCCTCCCGTCAAATGCCGATTCTCCCGGTAAATGACCACCTGCGACAACGCGTGCTGCAGTTCCTGGTGGCGTACCGGCAACGGCACCCGCGCAATCACCCCCTCATCGAGTTCCCGCGGGCTTGGCGCCTGCGGTTCCATCAACGCCACGATCGGTAAGTGTTCATCATGGCGCTTCAAATCCCGCAGCAGCTCCAGGCGCTCCTCTTCCCCCCGCCCCGGCCCCAGCAACACCAAATCCACCGGTCCACGTGCCTTGAGCACCTCCTGCCAATTCCCATCGGCGACCGGCACCGGCCGACATTCCAAAAACTCCAACACCACCTGCAGCGATTCCCTGCGCCCCTCATCACTATCCACAATCAGCGCCCCAAGGCTAGCCATGGCCGTACCCCCCTTCCTGTGCATTTGCCCGTTCTATCAGCCCATGAGTTAATCATGACTTCAAGACGATGTCAAAATGATGGCACCTAGCCGAAACGACATCGCTGGGAACCGGGCGGGTTTGTTTGCGTTGAAAGCCCGTCAACAATACCTCAACACCGTGCTCAGTGCGTGACGGAATAGCGATTATTTACTGGCCGAGAGACCCGCTGGAGGAGCGCGGCTGCCAGGCGGAAACGCGGGTGAGCAAGGCCCGGGGAGCGCCGACAAACAACGCCAGGCGAGTGCAGAGACCCTCGTCTCAATTGCCGCCTCGATCAGAGCCTCATGCGGGCCTGCCGCGTGGAGCACAGGAATGAGGTGGCGCGTCACGGTGTGCCAGGCAAGGCAATCGATAGCAGATCAGCATGACCGGCGGCCCGACTCATCCTGTTGCTGTGGATAGTAGGCGTGGACCAGCTTGGCCGGAGCGACACCCAGGGCAAAGGCCAACCGCAGTCGCCACATAAGCAGCACCGTCTTAAACCATCCCTGCCTTTCCCAACGACGGCTCGATGTGGTAACCCGCGCCCGAAGGCAGGCGGGCCACGCCACGCGTTTCAGCCGGCGGCTGAGGGCGATATCTTCCATGAGCGGGAGCTCCGGAAATCCACCCAGGTGCGAAAATACGCCGCGGCGGACAAAGATGGCTTGATCGCCAGTGGCAATGCCGGTCACGCGAGAGCGCAGATTCATGGCGACTTCGATCATCCGGGCCCACCATTGCCGGCCGCTCAGGCGCACGTCAAATCGGCCCCAAACTACCTGGGGACTGCACATCGCCGCACAAACCCGCTCGGCCACGTCATCGGGCAGCCGCGTGTCCGCATGCAGAAACAACAGCACATCGCCGCCGGCGATCGCTGCTCCTGCATTCATTTGATAGGCGCGGCCCCGGGGCGCCGAAAGCACGGCATCGACGAGCCCCCCTGCAATCTCTGGCGTCCCATCGCGACTGCCGCCATCCACCAACACGATCTCATGGCCGGCGCGACGCACGGGCTGCAACAGCGGAAGCGCTCGGCTGAG
The DNA here is from genome assembly GCA_018224385.1 of Gammaproteobacteria bacterium. Classification (GTDB taxonomy): domain Bacteria; phylum Pseudomonadota; class Gammaproteobacteria; order HK1; family HK1; genus JAGTVB01. Next base: position 3,180 of record JAGTVB010000005.1, on the reverse strand, counting down.
CGCGGCGGCATCGTTTAGGGCCGGGATAACGATAGAGAGACGGCACACGGCTTCAGGACACCGCGCGGTGGCCGGACTTCATACCAGACACGCGTTGCGGCGCAGGGCGGCACGCGCTGCAGCGACTGACAGGGACATTGCACCGCCGCGGGCCGCTCTTGAGGCAAACAAACGACAGGGCGGCAACGGGGCTACTCATCGCAGGGCGCCCTGGCAGCTGCTTCCTTGACCCGCGGTACAGCCGTAGCAATGGTCGCGCACCACGACATCTTGGCCGCTCAAATCCACCCCCGTCAAGTCCGTGATATGCGTGCCTCGGGAAGCACCACCACGCAGCGCCAGCCCCAGCATCTGATTGAAATCGCAGTCATAGACATAGCCTTGCCAATCGATGCTGATGAGCGTCCGGCACATCACTGAGCCAAGATTCGCTGCGCTATAGGCGGCGCGCAGCAGCGCCATATATTCCGCAAACTGGCCGCGGGAAATCAGAGTGCTGCCGAAACGCCCGATTGGCATGTTGGCCAGCGTGAGGAGACGGTTAAAGCGCACCTGGTAGCGCGCCTGGAGCTCGCGCTTGTAGTCTTGCTCAAGCCGGCACTGCGGCGGGGGCAATGTCGGGCCCTGCGGATTGTAGACCAGGCTAACCACGAGCGTGCCGTCCGGATCCCCATACCCGAGGCGGTTGAGACGTTGCAATCCCCGAATGCTCGCTTCGAACACGCCGTGCCCACGCTGCGCGTTCACATTCTCCTCCAGATAGCAGGGTAACGAGGCGACGATTTCAACGCCGTGTCCCGCGAGGAAATCTGCCAGATCGCTGTGCTCCGGCTCTTCGAGGATCGTGAGGTTGCACCGATCGATGATCCGCAGCCCTCGACTATGAGCCTGCTCAACGAGATACCGGAAATGGGGATTGAGCTCGGGGGCCCCGCCGGTAATGTCCAACGTGTGAATAGGGGAAACATCGAGAAATTGCAGTACCCGATCCACCGTCTTGCGGTCCATGACCTCGCGGCGCCGAGGGCTGGCGTTCACGTGACAGTGCAGGCAGGACTGATTACAGCGGTAACCCAAATTAACCTGCAGCGTCTCCAGCGGGCCGCGACGCAGTCGCGGAAAGCTCGTGACCTCGAGGAGTGGCAGCGTAGCGTGCATCTCAAGCTCCAGATTGCTGTTCGTTGCCAACCCCGCCGCGACCGCTTCATACGGCGCAAGGGCGAACGAAGCGGGGCAATGCGATCATAGCGCTCGTTCAGTATACGCGGCAGTGCGCTAGCTCGAAGCAGCGAAGGAAAAATACTAGCCGGGAGCCCCACCGCCATCAAGCATTCCGAGCGTCATACCCTGGCGCCGTTGGTATTTCATTGGCTTCATTGATTAGATTCCTGCGCCGGCTTAGAATTATTGGATACCTATTCTTGGGGCCGTAGCTCAGCTGGGAGAGCGTCGCGTTCGCAATGCGAAGGTCGGGAGTTCGATCCTCCTCGGCTCCACCACATTCCAAGGCCAGCCTTGCGCTGGCTTTTTTCATGCCTGGAACGCCAGCACTGGCGGGCCTTTCCGGGTAGATGCGGTACCGGACCGCGTGGCGGCCAGCAGGTGCGCCATGATCGCGATGGCCTTGAGGCTGTTCATCTCGGCGGCGTCGCTGGCATCGGGCAAGACGGCTTGGCGCGCCTCGTCGAACAAGAAGGCCGGGCGGTCCTCGAAGGGCAATTGCTCGAACCACCGGCGCAGGCTGGCCTTGTCGATCAAGAGCCGGTCCTTGGCCAGTAACTCGTCCAGCGGCGCGCCCTTGAACACCTGACCGCAGCCGGCCTTCACGCAGAGCGGTCACCAGGGCCGCGCGGTTCGCGCTCATGCACTGCGTGTCGAAACCCAGGCGGCCGAGTTCGGCCGGGTCGACGTTGCACCACAGGGCGATGGCGTCGTCCAGGCGGATCTGGCTGGAGAGATCCCAGTAGCGCAGGCAGTTGGTTTGGCTCGGCATGGATCGTGTTCTTCTGGGACGGGCATCGTCAGTTCTTGCCAAATTTTGCCAAAGAACCTAACCTAGCGCCATGACCACGATGAACATCTCCTTACCCGACAGCCTCAAGGCGTTCGTCGATGAGCAGGTCAGCCAGCGCGGCTACGGCACCAGCAGCGAGTACGTGCGCGAACTGATCCGCCGCGATCAGGACCGGCTGCAACTGCGCAACCTGCTGCTGGCGGGTGCATCGTCTGCGCCCACCGCGCCGGTTAACGAGGCCTACTTCGACGGCTTGCGCGAGCGCGTCCGCAGCGCTGGCAACGTGGGAAGTAAGACCCGAAGCAAGCTGTGAAAGTCAAGCCCGTCGTCCCGCGCGAGCAGGCCCACCGGGACGTCGAGGACGCGGTTGCGCACTACCTCGCTGAAGACGCCGAGGCGGCTGCGCTCGGCTTCATCGACGCCTTGGAGAAGGCATACATCCACATCGGCCGCCATCCGGCCACCGGGTCGCCGCGCTACGCCCACGAGCTAAACTTGCCTGGCCTGCGGTCCTGGCCGCTGACTCGGAATCCCTACCTCGTGTTCTACGTCGAGCATCCCGATCACATCGACGTCTGGCGTGTGCTGCACGGGCAGCGGGACATCCCGGCGTGGATGCAGGAACCGGAAGGGTCGTGATCGCGGGCGCCGTATTGCGAGCGACTGGATCGATAGACCGTCACCGTCACGACCATCACCACCATCACGCGGCTCGGCTTCAGTGACGGTCGTGATGATGATGGTCACCGACCATCGTTTCGGTCAGCCGGAAAGCGAAGGCCTCCCAGGCAAAAGGGGTCCTTCCTTCCGAAGATGCCATGCGGTGGGCGCGAGCGCGGCGCTCCGCCACCGTCAGGGTGCAAACCGAGGTTTGCAGGGTTTGCGGTTTGCACCTCGGCGCCGCCGAAACGGCCACCCGCCGAAATCCAATCCTGGCGCGGGATTGCGGGCAATTCGCGGCCGGAATCAAGGAAATCGGCCGGCGACCGGAAGGACGGCCAGGGTACGCAGATCGTGCGTACCCCAAGCGTGTGAGTTGAATTCCGACCCTTGGCGGCGGCTCGGTCAGCCGATGCGGTACACCCGCTCGTCGGCATCGTTGTGGGTCAACACCACGTTTAAGCCCAGCCGCTTGCGCAACATCCCCGAGATCGCCCCATAGCGCT
>JAGTVB010000004.1 GCA_018224385.1 Gammaproteobacteria bacterium | reverse complement strand
CAACTAAAAGCACGAAGGAGAACCGAGATGAGAGATTATCGAAGTCTGGCGCATACGCGGTGGGACTGTAAATACCCTGTGGTTTTCATCCCGAAATATCGGAAGAAGATACTGTACGGAGATCTTCGAAGCCACCTGGGCGATATTTTCCATGAGCTTACCGGGTACAAGGAGTGCCAGATTGAGGAAGGTCATCTGGAGGGGACCCTGTGCACATGTGCATTAGCATTCCGCCGAAGTATGCGGTATCCAACGCCGTGGGCTACCTCAAAGGCAAGAGTGCCATCGCGATCGCACGCCAGTTCGGGAGGAAGGTCCGGAACTTCAAGGGTGAAAACTTCTGGGCCTGAGGATTCTTCGTCTCGACCGTGGGTTTAGACGAGGCGATGATCCGAGATTATATTCGGACACAGGAGGAACGAGACCGGTACTTCGAGCAGATGAACTTGCTGGATCGCTAGCCGCTTTAGCGGCTCACCCTATGCCCCTTTAAGGGGCTCACCCATCTGGTAGGAGGTAGCCGATAGGCTACCTCCTACCAGATTTATACCAACCGTTTCGGGAGGCAATTGGCCCGTGCCTGCCGGCGCGCGCGATAGGCATCTGAGCGCACGTGACGGACCCGGCATATCCGAAGAATCCTCACCCCTCCTCCCGAATATCCCCTACTCGCCGCGGGAATATACGCATTTTCCTGAATCTCACCTGCATTAACATTGTCTAATAGAAACAGTCTGGAAAAGGATGTGACAATTGGCAACGTACACAACAAAGCATCTCTTCCCGTACAATGCAGAACAGATGTTTAGCGTCGTCGCCGACGTCGAGCGTTATCCCGAATTTCTGCCGCTATGGGAGGAGGCTGAAGTGGTCGAGCAGCATGGTGATAGCTATTATACGGATCAAGTTATTCTGCTTGGCGTTAAACCGCTGCATTTCCGCTCCAAGACGGTGCTCAAACACCCCACCGATATCGAAGTTACGGCGGCGGAGGGGCTGTTCCGACAACTCGTTATCCGCTGGCATTTTGAGCCTGCATCAGCGAGCACCTGCTACGCACGGTGTACCATCGCCTATCAAATGCAGTCACCGATTTGGCAGATAATTATCGATCCCATGTTGTCTTACGCAACCCAATCCACGGTGTCGGCTTTCGAGAAGCGCGCCCACGACCTGTATGGAGCTGTCGCCCGCTTGCCCAGCCTAAGAGCATGTTTTAAAGCCTTCTGCGCTTACCATAGCGGCGCTGGCAACATTTTTAAGACAGCTTCTCATAGCAGCTTGCGGCACGCCGACTCCGGTGCAAGACTTCCAGCTGTGCCTGGCGGTGGCGGCGTTCATCTCTTGCGATCGAGGTAATCTCGTGGTTAAGTAACAGCACCTTGCGCAACGTGGGCAGCATCGATTTCGGTTCCGTTGGCATCTCGGCTGGGCTTAAGCCGCTCTGGAATAACTGCTCTCTCTGTTGCTGCAAGTTAGTGAGTAAGTCCCAGTCAGTGGACCTCGATGCTTCTAACATTTCCTCGGTAAGACGTAACAATTCGGCAATGTTTTTCATGGGAACCTGGGATTGGGGGAAGCGTGGCGGCATGGGTGTCAGTTCATTAGCCCGTCACTTGAACTGTTGTCGGGGGGGCACTGCGGGGACGTGACGCATCCCCATCAGCCGCACCTCCGGCCACCGCATCCCAGCCCTCTTTGATCTGCCGTAACAGGTTCTGCACTTCATTCAGCATCGCTCTGTCGTTCTTCAGGTTGGCCTCAAGGAGCCGACGGCTCATGTAGTCGTATATCTGGTCGAGGTTGTTCGCGATTTGACCACCCTTATCTTTGTCAAGGCTCGATCGGAGTCCCTCGATGATAGAAATCGCGAGACTTATGCTTCGGCCCTTCTCGGCAATCGCGCCGCGCGCGAGATGCCCCATGGCCGCGGCGATACGGGCAGCGGCACCCTCCATCAGCATTTGTACCAGGCGATGCGGGCTAGCATTTTCCACTTCCGACTGAACGCCAACCTTTTCGTACTGATGCAGGGCATTGCGGGTGTTGCTAAGTACCATCATTCCACTCCAATGGGATCAATCCGGACCTATCCCGCCTCTCTTGACCTGAGCAACCGTCTCCAGTCACCGAGGTTCGTGCGGGTACGCCGCCCAGGAGCGCCCCAGAACGTTGCTAGCTTCGGCGCGGCGCGGTAAGGTTGCTGAGGGCGCTGAACTGTTGCGTCAAGTAGTTGCCAGTCGCCTGCAACTGGCCCACGAGGGCATCCATGGCGGTGAATTGCGCCAGCAGCCGCTCCTCCAATGTAGCCAGTCGGCGGGTCAAAGCGGTTCGCTGATCGTTGATATCTTCGATGCGGTCGGTGAGGCCGGTGGTGCGTCCTTCAATAATGCCACCCGAATTTGCATACCCGACAATCAGCTTATCAAGGCGCACCGCGAGCCCCTCATCTCCCGCAAAAAGTGCGGCAACTGCATCGACATCCTGTTGAATCGCCCTATCCAGGGTGGCGCTGTCCAGCGAAAGCTTGCCGGTATCGTCGGTCTTGATACCAATATCCGCCAGACTCTGAAGCGAACCGCTCTCCCCCAATCGACTACTGAGCAGCGACCGAAGCTGGAACTCGACATTGCGTACCGCCGAATCACCGAACAGCGACCCCGCCTGTCCCGTCTCCGTGTCATAGCGCGCTACTTGGTGAAGTACCTCGACCAGAGCATTGAACCCCTCGACAAACTTGTTGATCGCCGCGCCGGCACCGCTATGGTCCGGCGACAGCGTCAGGTCGGCAGGCCCTTCTCCTTCCGGGCGTTCCGACAACAATTGGATGGTCACGCCGTCGATGGCGTCCGAGATGGCATCGGATGAACTGGGGACGGT
>JAGTVB010000003.1 GCA_018224385.1 Gammaproteobacteria bacterium | reverse complement strand
TTTGCTCCCAACACCACCGGGGCCTGGTCCATTCCGACAGCCGCTACGCGCTCCGGCGTCATCTCAGCCTCGCCAGGCGGCAACCAAACGGCAGTGCCGTGAAGGCTACCGCTCGTTGTGTAAACTTCGCCAAAGAGCGCTCCGTAACGCACCAGAGTCGCAAAGTGCCATGGCAACAGCCGGCGCCGTTCATCGGGATCCGGAAGCATATATGCCGCGAGTGGGTCGTTGAAAAACGCTTTCGCTAACATCTCACCAGCGCGCTCAGTGTCGCCCTCGGTCAACCGATTAATCTCCCACATGCCTCACTTCTCCTGTGCCCATGGGTGCGTAACGTCCGAGCTAAGCGGCACGCCTCTGGCGCGTCCGGTGGAGGCCGAAGGCCGGAACGAGCTTGAGCGATTTGTTAGGCATTTCACAAAAGTGGCTCCGTAGACTTACGAAATTCTTCTGACAACTCCTGCAGCTCTTCGTCTTTAATAAGTCCCTCTGTTCTGAGCATCATAAGCTGAATGGTGGCTTTTGATCTGCTGTGATACTCAAATAGCGATGCTAATGTTCTATCTGCATCCTGAATGACTTTGTAAAGCAAGAGATATTTAGAATGGCTAGAACCATCTGACTGTTCTATTATTCGGCTACTGTCATCCAGTACTTCGGCGCAGAAGCGCTCCAGGGCAGCCTCTTTCAGATCCTTGAATTTCTTCCAGTCGGACTCTTTAATCATGACATACCAATTTAATGCCTAACGTAGAAGTGAGCGGACCTGCTCGGCTTTTCGCGCAGGTCCGCTCGACTGTCGGGTTAGGCTATTTCTGAAGTCAAATCTGGAGCTAGTCGCATGCCCATGATCGAACCATACAGCTTGATCCGCCTCGTGATTGGCATTCTGACAACGCACGATTCTGAGCTGCTGAACCGGAAGATGCTGTTCCCCAACCGTATGCAGTAGATCCACTGGATTGGTCTGCAGCATATGCCGCACAACCACTGTTAAATCGAAGAACCACTTGACAGCCATGTCCACACTCATTCAATGCACGCTGTTCTGCTTGGCTGGTGTTCTGATAACCATGAGCGAATCCATACCCCCTGCCTTGGTTACTGTCAATTGCAAGAGCTCCCGCTGCCATCGCTTGGCTGCCAAAAAGAGCGATAGTTAATGCAAAACTGCATTTTGCTGTGATTGTTCTGATTCTGTAAAACATGATTCATTCTCCAGTAAAAATCCCGCATGTAAGTACAGAAAGCTGGTCGCGGATAAAACACAGCTTAACGTTTGGGTTAACCGGCGCCGCGCCCAGGCTCACCCGGCTCTTCCGGCCCAGAGCTTTCCGGCGGCCGGTTGGAGCCCTTGTTAGGCGCGTTCGCATCGTGTGGCTCCTGCAAGAGTCTCTTCGCTTCTTCATGAATTCCTCTGAGAATCGTTGCAATGGAATTGAACGAAAGCGAATGCTTGCCAATGCATACACCGGTTTGGTCGTCAGAATAGCTTAGGACAACCATCTGGCCCTCACCGAATTCGTTGTTGTTTATGGCACTGCCGACATGCTCAAAAGTATTTCGGACGTCAATCAATGAGCCAGCATGGGCCTCGATTAGGCGACGCTTTATTCTATCTTGAGAAGGGGCACTGGGATCTGAACGCAAGTGCTGTAGGAGATCTAAGGCGCGGCGCATTGCGTTAAGACAGTTCTCCATGTGGTCTGTGAAGCCAAACATGTAAATTATTCGACCCGCAACCAGCTCCTCATAGCTGCGTTGGGACTCTTCAATTTGATCGATGACCGCCTCTCTCGCTAGGGAATATTCGTAAACTGCTTTATCGACAAGCCGGACGAGATTTCGTCGGATTAGCGAAGCATTCTGGCTGAGCTCGCCGTTTCCAACGAAAGTTGCCAGCAATAAGAGACTCGGCTGTAACCGCTCTAGTTCCGGATACAGGGGTGGCATGCGACATTCGGTGGGAACCATGGCCATGTTTTGCGCCTAACGCTTAGCGTAACCGGCCGGCTTTGGAGCGCCAGCGGAAAAGCCGGTCCGAGTTGACGATTTTGTTAGGCATTTTTTCTCTCCATCATCCATTGAGCTTATCGTATCTCTGCTTGAGCGCTTCGTATTTTGTTCCGATTGTATTCCCAAAATGCCGAGTCCATGCTTCCAGGAATCGCCTTTCAAGATCGACTTCGTTTCGTTTTCGAAGTAAAACGGCAATACGCCATGGAGATGCCGGCGGGGGGATATCTCCGGTCTTTGTGAACTTCTTGAACAGCTCGATCGTCAGCTGTGCATGAAGTTCAAGATCATTTTGACTATCCCTAGAAAGGGAATCACACCACAGTCTGTGAAGGCGACTAGTTTGATGCTCTTTTTGACGCTTCTCTATATCAGCTAGCTGTTTCTTTTGAACATGCTCCGAAGCAAAAAAATCGATTCTTTCTTGATCTTGGTACGCAGAGTACAACCGTCCGATTTCTCCCTCGGTTAGGGGCTCGGTCTTACTCAAAAGGTCTATAACTTCTCTTACGGTGGCAATCGATTCATCTGTCATACTTTCGCTCGCTTGTTTTCAACTAAAGCTGCGGTACGGCGGGGCATGAGAGTAGCGAATTCGACGTTTCCCATGTCCGGTGATTAGGCATTTACGCTCCATTTTTTGCCAGTCTTGTCAATCGCAAAATAGCTAACCGGGTCAAATGGATCTTGGTCGACTCGGAGCCATACCCAATAGGATTGAGACGACTTCGGAGCGATAGGCGATGCGTTTGAGGCGCTCAGCGGTACCAAATGATTCGGATTCTTTCCGTTGTGTACATTTGTTAAGACAGAGATGGATTGTCCATCTTTGGTAATGACACCAGCATCCCGCAAATGGGCTGGGATACTCCCAGTATTCGAAATCTCAACTCTATACACTTCCACTAAACCAGGGCGTTCCCATGCTTGCCTATCACCACCCTCACGCAAGCGCTGCAGTTGCGCTTCATAGTTCTTATGGCGTTCGCCACTGACCTTTAGATGGATAAGGTCCCGTTTCCGGGCATACAAGAATCGGCCGATGTTGAGCCCCAACGCTACTGTGCCAACTAATGCGGCATAAGCTGCCAGCCAATTTTCGCTGAACCATTCAAACATAATCAAACGCCTAATGTTCAGCATCAGCGGCGGCGCGCAGGGCCGTCCGCTGCATGCTGTTGTTAGAAAGCGGAAGTTCTTCTTGCCTTCCCGGACCGGTTCGCACGTCCTTGGTTCTCCCCGAAAATTCTGGGTTGGTCATTCCGTCGTTATTCTTAGCAGCTTCCCCGAACCCTCAGCGCGCTAGGGCCAGCCACGGCTGAATAAGAACCAGGATCGCTACGTGTGCGATGATTGGAGGTCGGAGACTATAGCCGGCACGAATGAAGGCCCATCCAAGGGCGGCGCCCAGAGCTACGGTCCCCAGCAGCGGGGGCAGAGCCTCGCTCCAACCCTCACCAACATACCAAACGTGGATGGCACTGAACGCTACGGATGAGAAAAGCAGTTGCAAAAAAGGGCTGTAGCCCCCGCGCGCAAGGCGGAGAATCAGGTATCCGCGGAAAAACACCTCCTGAGTCACACCATCCACTAGGGGCGCGATCGATCCAGTGGTGTTGACGGCACTTGGCTCAAGAGCACGCCATCCCACATCGAGGAGGAAGCCGAACATCACCGTGGCCTCCACAACAATGATCGCTAGCGCAACAAACCAGCCCTCTGCGGTGGAAGAAACGCGGGTCGCGGCGAATGATGCGTCGAGATCGGCCGGCCGAAGGATGAGCCAAAGGAGGGCGACAGCGGCAATCTGTCCCATCGCGCCGACAAGAAATCCTGAAACAACTTCAGCTTCTGCCGGGGTGAGCCAACTCATCGCGGCAGAGATGTCGAAGAGCCGCAAGCCAGCAAATGCCACTGCCAGGTAGAAGAAGGTAGCAGCCGTGACCTCCGCTGCTGCTGCTCGCTTGGAGCCGGCAGACGGGCTGTTCCGCGGGACCTCGCTCAATGTAGTTCAACCCTCCGACGGCAGCATCTTGCTGATGCGCTAGGCCGCGTTCTAACGTCTGAGCTAAGCGGCGCACCTCTGTCGCGTCCGGTGGAGGCCCGTTGGGGCCGGAACGTACTTGAGCGACTTGTTATGCTGCATTCTGCTTCGACGTTTGTCCCTGCCTTTTGGTGCCTC
>JAGTVB010000002.1 GCA_018224385.1 Gammaproteobacteria bacterium | reverse complement strand
GTGTCTATCGCATCGCCACCAGTTTTTCTGTTAGTCATTAGCGTACCTCTCTTTCGTTTCACGGGGACAAGATGTTAGCTGGATGCCTAACCGGGGGCACGTGAATATTGCCGATCAGCATGCGACTCAAGAACCTCCAAGTTAGGCAAGCGCAAGGATTGACGAGACGGCATCAATGCTTCTGTACGCTCAGGTGCACTCCGGTTTACTCGCCCCATCCCCGGGGCTCGCCCCTTTGGGGCCACGCCGCGGCTGTTCAAAATGGTTTCCGACGATGTTGCCCTGCCGCCGTGCGCCCGCGCCTCCCTGCGCTCATTGGGGTTTTTAAAACACCCTCCAGGAAGCAATAATTTAGCGAGCGCCGAAGTGGCAATGGCCTCGCGCTTATTGGCCCAAAACCACGCCTAGCCGTTCGATGGCTGACATTGATCACCACCCAAAAGCGCCACCAAAGCGTCCCGTTATGGTCGCCCATGCGGCCCTGGTTCTCGTTTCGTCAGCATCACCATTCAGAGGTAGCAGCGTGCCCCGAATCTGTAGGCAGCCAGTCGCCTGGCCTCAGGGGTGTGCCCGCAGGCAGGGATGCCGGGCTCAAGTGTACAAGGAGGTATTCACGACGTCCCTTGCGGCCAGGCGATTGACTATCACCTCGAACGAAGCGATGACCAGAGCCACACCACATGCACTAACAGACAATGCAATCACTGAGCGTGCATTGCGGCTGCGCGGGCTATTGGGATCGAGGCATCCGTTTCCCCCTCTGCCATGAAGAAAGGCTTTTACGCCATCTGGCTTGCCGGCTTTGCTTTGCTGCTGGCATTGATCGCCCGCCAAGGTTTTTTCGAGGTTTCATCGGCTTTAGCCGTGGCCGGATTCGGGATGATATGGGTGACGGCGTATCACCTGGTCCCCCTGTTTGCTGATACGCTGGCGTGGCGCTTCCTGTTGCCGCGTCGGCATCATCTGCCTTTGTTGGATCTCTTGTGGATGCGTTGGCTGGCGGAGTCCGTTAATAGCTTGCTCCCGGTTGCCCAGCTCGGGGGTGAATTTTTGAAAACGCGCTTACTGATGCTGCGGCGGATACCCGGCGCCACAGCGGGGGCCAGCGCGGTGGGGGATCTCACGACCACGGTCATCGCGCAAGTGGTCTTTTGCGCGGTGGGGGTGCTGTTGCTGGCGCAGTATAGCAACAGCGGGGCCGCCGCTTGGGAGCTTCTGGCGGGGCTTGGGGTACTGGCGCTTTTGATTGTGGGGTTTTATGTTGCACAACGGGCGGGATTGTTTTTCTACCTCGCTCGTGGCTTGGAACGCATTGGCGGTGAACGGGAGTGGTTGTCCCTGAGCGGGAGTGCCGCCGTCCTCGATCGCGCGGTGAACACGCTGTATCAACGCCAGAGCGCCTTTTGGGCGGCTTGTCTGTTCCACCTAATGGGATGGATAATGGGCACTGGGGAAGTTTGGCTGGCACTCTACTTCCTTGGGTATCCGGTCACACTGGCAGAGGCTTTTATTCTGGAGAGCTTGATCACGGCGGTACGGGCGGCCGCCTTCGCGGTACCCGGGGCGCTCGGGGTGCAGGAGGGCGGTCTCATGGTGATCGCCCCATTGGTGGGTCTCTCACCGGAGACGGGTCTTAGCTTGTCCCTAGCCAGGCGCGTAAGAGAGCTGACATTGGGGCTTCCGGGCTTGATCGCATGGCATGTCGCGGAGGCTCGGCATGCCGTCGGGCGAGGCGTGTCGCGTCGAGCGTAGCGAACGGCTCCACGGCGCCTTGCTGTCATCGCTTACGGCCAGTGGGGCCAAAAGGGCCAGGGTGCGTTAGGCTTTTGCCGGTAGCCTGCATTGTTGTTGAGGGGCTGCTTTGAGTAGCTCGGAATTCGGTTTTCCCAAGCGCAATAGGCTGAGAACAATTCCATGAACACTCTGAAGCGACATACTGTGGGCGTTGTTGGTACCGGACAGGTGGGAATGGCAGCGGCCTATGCCATGTTCCAGCAGCGCGCGGTCAATGAACTCGTTTTCGTTGATGTAGACCGAAAGCGGGCCGAAGGGGAGGCCATGGATCTCATGCATGGTCAAGGGTACGTGGGTCGCCGGCGAGTACGTGCCGGAGGTTTCGACGATTTGGTTGACGCCCAGGTGGTCGTCATCTCTGCAGGGGTGGGGCAAAAACCGGGTGAATCCCGGCTGCAATTGCTTCGCCGTAACGCAGAGATTTTTCGAGAGCTGGCGGCGCAGCTCGACCGTTATGCGCCGGATGCGATCCTGCTGATTGCCACGAACCCCGTCGATATTCTGACTTATCTCATGCAGGAGTACAGCAATCGCTCAGGCGACTTGATCATTGGCACCGGAACGATGCTCGATACCACCCGCTTCCGGTCGTTGTTGGCGGAATATTACAGCGTGGATCCGCGTTCTGTTCATGCCTTTATTATCGGGGAACATGGGGATTCGGAAGTGCCCGTGTGGAGCACCGCTAACATTGCCGGAGTGCGATTGCTCGACAATGCCGTTCTCAGCAAGCCTTTCGACCGAGACGCCATGGCCGAAATCTTTCACAAGGTGCGAAATGCCGCTTACCAGATCATCGAACGTAAGGGCTATACCAATTGGGCGATCGGTCTGGTCATCGCGCACCTTTTGCGTACCATTCAAGATGACCAGAACAGCCTACTACCGGTCAGCGTGAGGTTAACTGGCGAGTACGGCATTAAAGATGTCTGTCTCAGTATTCCAACGGCAGTCGGCATAAACGGCGTCGGTTATCGCGCCCTTCCGGCACTACGGGCGGAGGAGTTAGCCGCACTGCGGCATTCTGCAGAAGTTCTTCGAAGAACGCTTTCTGATCTTACCAGCGCCAAATAGCCGGGGCCAGTTTTAAACAGCGGACCATCCGGTTTCGCAGGAGCGAGCCCTGCCTGTGCCGTTGTTCTACGCACACTGCGGGTGCTGTGGTGCCCGCCCACCTGGCGCCGGCAGCGTGCGCGCGGCATTTTTGGAGCAATGTCTCGAGCACGCAGTGATCCGAGATCCCGCATCTTAATCGGAAGGCTGGACGTTGCCGTTGTCGGTGGCCCACCGATGCATGAGCTCACGGTACATTTCAGTGTCAGCGCTGGTTGCACCCCGCTGGGCGCAGATTCGGCTGGCGAAACTCTGGGCTCTGGTCATGGTAATGGAGGTTGTCCAGCCTTCTAGCAAGCCGAGCAGCACCACGGAGGCGAAGGCGTCCCCCGCCCCCACAGTATCGACCACCTCGATCTCCTGACCCGGCTCGACATGAACCAGATCCCGAGACGAGTCGACGGCCATTGCGCCGTGCTCGCCAAGCGTGACGAGCAAGCTATCGAGCTGATAATTGGCGTGAATGCTTCGCGCTGCATTTTCGATGCTCCTCGGTCTAAGGCCAAGTCTCTTGGCGACGAGACCCAGCTCTTCCTCATTGACCTTGACCCAACGTGCGCGGTCCAGCAGTGGCGTGAGCTGGTCTTCGTGCCACCAGGGATCGCGAAGGTTGAGGTCCACAAATACCGGTGCCTTAGTGACTGTCACTAAGTCATTGAGGACGTGCCGAACGGCTGGCGTGCGAGCAATGAGGGTGCCGTGATACAGGAGCGCCGGTTGCATTGCGCCGATCGCCTTCTGAGTTAATCCGGCGTCGATGTAGTCGTAGGCCTGGTCGGGAAGGATATTGAAGCTGTGTTGAGCCCCCTCAAATCTAATCTCGACGGTTCCCGTTGGATGTTGCCCATCGGTCTGAATGCCGGCGGTATCGAGCCCCCAATTCTGCATCGCGCGCTTTACTCGGTGCCCTGCTTCATCGTCGCCAACCCGGCTGATAAACAGCGGGGCGTGCCCGAAGCCCTGCAAGTGCCAGGCAACATTAAACGGCGCACCGCCCAATACCGCACTGCCATCAGGGAAGTGATCGAACAGCACCTCACCAAAGATGACGGGATGCCGCTTGAGCTGTCTCTTTTTTTTCAAGGTATCCTCCCGAAATTATCGTTGATGGCATTCTTGATAAAATCCCACAGGCTAATAGCCTGGTCACGCTGGCAGAGCACGAAACTTAAACGGCTTTCGTAGAACGCGCAGGACCCGTTGATCCCGTCCGTAGATATCGGCACGAAAGTGGACGGTACCGGATTCGTCGGCTTTAGCCGTCCAGTAAAACAGCAACACGGGCACCGGTGAGGCAAGATGGACGGTCTCGGTTTGGCCGGAAGCCAATACGCGCTGAATGCGCTCAGCGTTCCAGTGCGCGACATCCTCCAGCAGCAGTTCGGCGAGCTCGAATGGGCGTTCCACGCGAATACAGCCGGAGCTGAAGGTGCGTTGCGAATGTTCAAACAAGTTCTTGCTTGGTGTGTCGTGTAAGTAAACCAGGTGTTTGTTGGGAAACACGAATTTTACGCGTCCCAACGCATTATTGGGACCGGGATCTTGGCGCACGGTATAGGGAAAATTCCAAGCCGACACCGAAGCCCAGTCAACCGCGTCGATGCTGACGGTTTGTCCCGTGTCGTCCACCAGTCGCATCTGGTTTCGGGTGAGGTACGCGGGCTCCCGCCGGGCCTCTGGCAAAACGTCGTTGATCAGGATGATCGGCGGCACAGTCCACAGAGGGTTGAACACGAGATAGCGCATGTCCGCGCGAAACACGGGGGTCTCCCGGTATGGGCGACCAACCTGGGTGCGCGCCTTCCATATTTCCTGCCCATGGCGCACCAGATAGGCGTTGTAGCCGGCGATATCTAATAGGAGATAATCATCTGGCAGGTTTTGATACACCCACCGCATGCGTTCCAGGTTCACGCGGATCTGATCGATGCGCGTCTCGATCGGAATGTTCAGGGCACGCAGGGTTCTCGCGCCGACCACGCCGTCACGATCCAGGCCATGGCGCGCTTGGAACGTAATGACGGCTACTTCCAATGCCTTATCGAAAAGCGCGGCATCGGCGGGATCGGCGCTGGTGAGATCGCCGGTACGCCGCAGTCGTTCCCGCAGCTGTTCGACTCGCGGCCCCATGGCACCGACTTTCAGCGAAGGTCCGCCTGGAATCGGGCGCCAGCCGCCGGCGGCGTGGATTTGTCGGTAGCGCGTTAAGCCCCGGCGCAGCCATTGGTAAAAATACGGCTCAGGAATCAACTGGCGTACGAATTGCTCCAGTGAGCCAGCGCCAATAGCGGTCTCCAAATTCCCCACCGGATGCTCCGTGATGGGGCGTCGCTCGAAGTTCCAGTTGGAGTCGAGACTGGCAGGGTCAACCTTTCCGAAGCGGGTGTGGTAGGCAAAGCTGACAAGGCTGTCGGTTAACAGAAGGTCGAGGTCCACTCGCTGCCGCGCCGTTGGCATTTGCGCACCATTACCCCTGCGCAGGGTCTCGATGGCCGGCAAGTGGTAGTCTCTTGGATCGAGCCCGTGCTCATCTGCACTTTCCAGCAGCCTAATCAGATCCGCGATCTTTTCCGGAGCAGTCCAAGCGAGGTTGAATTCACGGCGTTCATAGAAGTCGGCGAGCACCATCGCCGCCGCAATCGACGCCCCGCGGATGGTTGGATTCTGCTCTGTTCGCAAGTGCTCGACGCGACTGCGCATCAGCTCTGCGGTTGCGCTGGCCGCTGTGCCGGTGGTGGCGATCATCAACAGAAGCGGAATCCACCGCAAGAATTCCGGGTGTAAGACGAGGATCACGTCAGAGCCTCCTCATCGGAGGGCGTGCTGGGCACCGGGTGCCTTGCGACCCCGGCACCCGCGCGATTTGTAAAACAGTATCTTAGATTGGCCTGCCGGGTCAGGAGGATTTTACACCAGGCGGTTCGGATGCG
>JAGTVB010000001.1 GCA_018224385.1 Gammaproteobacteria bacterium | reverse complement strand
TTTCATGATATGGAAATCACCTTCTATCGTTCATAGAACAGCGGTTAGCGATAGGGCAGAAGTGGGAATGGGTCATCACTATCGACGCCCCTCGAAAGTGGCCACGGCCGATCACGAAATTCGTGATCGCCAGATGGGTGTACGGAATGCTACTCCTTCCCCATCATATATCGTGGAAAATCGCGCTCGAAGCTTGGGAAATAGGTGGCAATGGTTGTGATGTCAAAGCGCGACAGTATGGATTCCTTTGGTTCGCGTTCAAGCAGAAAATTGAACGCCGCTTCGATGCAAGCCGTTGGACTGACATTCCCATTCGTCAGCTTCTGATAGGTGGCTTGCCCCATAGTTACCTCATGCTGAGTCTGACCATTTCCTTCCCGCACAGTGATGCTAAAGCCCATGGGATCGCCGGTTACCGTTTGCCTGACGACGATCATTGCTGCAGACCTCCTTATTTCTGAGGCGGATTCGCCTGGCGTTCGCACCGCATGCGTGCGCCTAGGAGCGAGTCTTTGCCGCCGTTTTAGAGCCCCATCCACGCGACGTCAGCGACTTCCCGCACGCCGATAAGCATCTGATTGTGTTACGCAGGAGCATTCTGACGTGGCGTTATGACTAAAAACGATAGCGTAGCCCAGCCTCGAGTGTGTGCAGTTGAGACCCTTCGCTGCTAACTTCCAGGCCATTGGCATCCTTCAGCTCGGGATCGTCGGCACTGAAGAATCGATAGCCAACGCTAACCTGTACGGATGGGCTTAGGGTATAGGCAACGCCGCCCTTTAGCTGAAACGCAAAGACGGTATCAGCGTCGTCCAAAACCAAGGGTGGCGACGCCGAAATGCTATTAACCGCGATCCTGGCGGCGCCGATACCGGCGCCGGCATAGGGTACCCACGGAGTGGCGGTGTCGAAATCAACGTAGAAGTTTACCAGTCCGGCAAGGGTGGATCGGTCGCCTCCCGATGCGGCTTGGATACCGCCAAGGGTTATCCGATCGAGAGGATGCTCGGCATAGGTAATCTCCCCTTCCAATCGATAGGGGCCGACTCGATAGCCGGTTCCGCCGTGCACCATAAAGCCGGTATCATAACCCTCGCGCAGCGACACCTCGCCTATCGACCCGCTGACGTCTTCAGTATAAGACGGGCCGACACCCGCAAAGACATACCATCCGTCAGCATGCGTTTCGGCCACGGCAACAAAAGTTACTGTGGCCACCAGCCCAATTGAAATTCTCGTATCCATAGCGCGATTCGACAAAGGTTTGTGGCTCCTAACGATGACGGACAGGACGACTACGCTTGGCACATCGGCGTGGCGCGGTGGCTGGAAATCCTGGCACACTCCGGTGGCTCACCGCCGTGCACCTTCCTTACTTTTTCGGAGCGACGCAACATCTTGTAAACCGCTTCGTGGTGCGGGCGCCCTTGCTCATCAGCTTCCTTAGGCGTGGGTGCGCGAATAGGCCTACCGCCAGAACTCAAGCTGCCTGCACCATGATAGGCGATATTCGTCCTCAGAAAGAACCGGCGCCGCCATAATTTTTGGGAGAATACTGCCTCGTATTTCAGGGTGCGCTGTGCTCATCGGACGGCACTGTTTCGCACGATATCGTGGCCACTTCTATCTGCGGGAAACGCGCATTAAAAAGTTGCTGCGCAAAGCTCTTGGATTCCTGAAACTTTGCATCAATCCAGGATGCGGCCTC
Organism: Gammaproteobacteria bacterium; assembly: GCA_018224385.1. Taxonomy (GTDB): domain Bacteria; phylum Pseudomonadota; class Gammaproteobacteria; order HK1; family HK1; genus JAGTVB01. Next base: position 3,729 of record JAGTVB010000001.1, on the reverse strand, counting down.
AACGCGATAGCGCGGTAAGACCGACGCATCATAACCCTTTGCTTTCAGTTGCCGAAGTCGCCGTTGCAGCGAGGAATCACGGGTATAAACTCCGAGGGATACGGCGTGGGCCATGTCCCCACGGGGTATCACAAAGATATCTTTGATTCCCAAGTGAGCCATCTCTTGCGCGACACCGAGCGCCTCTGCGCGCGTCGAGAACGGTGGTAAATACACCCAGTAGAGCGCGAGCTCCCGCCGTTCGCCTAAACGCACCTGCGCAGCACCGCCGGCGGCCATGACCCAGGCTCGCAGCTGTTCCCTTTCGTCATCACTTGCTATAGGCCCCAGGGTGTAGCAATAGGGTGCGGCCGAAGAGCTTGCCGACGCATAATTACGCTGTTGGCTGCCGGACAGGTTTGCCTTGGCCTCGATGGTCTGGGCCACGGCGCGAGCTCGGGGACGAAGTTCACGGGGATTGACCTCGCTTAGCAAGCGGAGCTGGTTTGCCGCGCCACCCCTGGGGATCTCTACGACGAACTCAGGGGGTTTACCCCCGCGCTCCAACCACTGCCAGGCAAAAAATAGCCCATTGCACATGAGCAGTGAATAGAACATCCAATTCAAGCGGCTGTCTCCGCCATTATTGCCATGCCCAGCAAAACCAGATCGGGCTCACAGGTAGCGCTTCGAGTGAAATGCGGAGCAAACAGTCCGGCATCGCCACCGCAGACGACACAGGTCACTTCTGCATCCAGAGCAGCTTCCGTATCTGCGAGCACACGGTCAACCAGAGCGACCGCAGCATAAAACGTTCCCGCCGCAACACCATCGTTTGTGTTGCGGGCGCGCAAAGAAAGACGTCCGCTGGATACCTCGGGAAGAGCGTCGGTGCGCCGGTACAGTGACCGACGCATAAGCGTCAATCCTGGAAGTATCAATCCTCCGAGATGAAGACCTCCAGCAGCCAACACATCGACGGTAATCGCGGTTCCGCAGTCAACGATACACACGGGAGGAGGAAACTTTCGATGAGCCGCAACGAGCGTCGCCCAGCGGTCTGCACCAAGGCTGGCAGGATCTTGGTAGGCGTTCGTCACGCCCCAGCCGGCTGAACTCGCGGTCACGAAATCCACTGGACAACCCCAGCGCCGCAGTATCCAGATTGATAGCGCCCCGGCAATCACCGGGCCGGCAACGTTACAGACGAGCACCCGATAGGGACGCATCAAACTTGACCAGCACGTTTCCAACACCTGCGACATACTCCCCTTAGGGTAGAGTGCATCTCCTCTCTCGGTGAAATCGCTGCCATGGACTCGCGCCCACTTGAGCCGGGTGTTTCCAATGTCGACAAGCAACGTCATACTGCGACCCGCAGGCTAACGTCGCCGGAGAGAACACGCCTGATCTGACCGGCAACAGACAACAGCAGCGCCCCGGTGTGGTCCACTCCGCAGGCACGCCCGTGCGTCACGGATCCAACGCCCGACACGGAGACCAGCCGATCGCGGACCAGATCATAGCGTTCCCACTCCTGACGGAAAGCTGCAAAGCCGTGCCGGGAAAATTCCTCAAGCCCCGTTAGGAGGTGCAAAAGTAGGCGGCCGGCGACACGATTGCGCCCGATTTGCCCGGGTGCCACCGTTTTGAGATCTACCCATGGTTGATCGATAAGGCGCGCCGATGCCTCAGGAAGGGACAGGTTTAAGCCAACACCCACCACCACGTGCCAAGGTCCGGCCGGTTCCCCAGCAGTCTCCACCAGGAGGCCGCCCAGCTTCCTCTCCCGCCATACCAGGTCGTTTGGCCATTTCAACTTCAGTTCTGATACGCCGAGCGACGAGAGCGCGCGGGCCACTGCCACTCCGGCTGCCAAACTCAGACCTTGCAGCGCCTCTGCGCCGACATCAAAGCGTCGTAACACCGATACATAGACATTGGTGCCAAACGGTGAGATCCATGGGCGGCCCTGCCGTCCGCGTCCTGCTGATTGATATTCGGCAAAACAGGCATTGGCGCTTGCCGTTCCGCTGCGCGCTCGTTCTATGAGATAGCGATTGGTGGAGTCGATTTCCGGAACCACTTCCAACTGATGCAAGAGTGTTGCCGCTAGCGGGTCCAACTCTGCCAGCAGCTGTTCCTCGTTTAGCAGTTCGAGAGGCTCGGCAAGCCGGTAACCTTTACCGCGTACTGCATAGACATCAAGCCCCAGCGGTTCTAACGATTGCATAAGCTTCCAGACGGCAGCTCGCCCCACGCCGAGCAGGTGCCCAAGTTCCTCCCCTGAGTGAAATCGGCCGTCAGCCAGGAACTGCAAAAGTCGGTAGCGCCGCTGCATGCCCTAATTCTACCAGATGACCGTTGGCATCAATGCCCGTTAAGATAGACAGGATTACGTTTCCGAGGAGGGAAGCGCGTGGTAACCGTGCGCTATCGGGGCCGATCCAAGGAGCCGTTTAGAAATGGCGTGTGCACCCGGATCACCAAGCGCACGGCGGCGAGCAGCCCGAATGTATAAGGGAGTGCAATAGGATTGCGCGCCGGCGCGCAACGACTTTAGGGCAAGCACAGTCATTTCTGGACCCGCTTCTAAGCATGCTGTCCCGCTCAGAAAAGCACCTGATGTTGATGTTTTGCGCGAGAGTGTCCATAGTATGCCCGTGAAATACTCGCCCGCGACAACCGGGGCAACCCAGCCTGCAGCTCAGACGCCAAGTAAACAAACAGCAAAGGGGTGAGCGGCGAGGGCTGCCTTGCGGTGCAGAGTAACGCCGTCCGCCCTTTCACCGCACGAGCCTCTCGCGAGTCTCTAAGGAATGCGCAAGCCTGTAACGGTGTCGTGAAAGAAGCAGTACTGCGCGGATCGTTCGAGCTGCTCTCGAAACCACTTCGATGTTAACTTCGCTTGCTGCTAACGACTTCGATCGCAGCACACGTTTCGAGATACGAACGTTTTAAATTTAAAAGTGTACCTGCAGAGGAGTAAGCCATGAGTCAAGCTACCTTGAAACCTGGTGTAGTGACCGGCGAAAGCTATAAGACCCTGGTCGCAGCCTGTAAAGACGGCGGTTACGCATTGCCAGCGGTAAACGTCACCAACAGCAACACGGTCAACGCGGTCATGGAAGCGGCCGCGAAGGCGAAAGGCGATGTCATCGTTCAACTTTCCAACGGTGGCGCGCAATTCTATGCCGGACAAGGCATGCCGGACAGCTTTCAGGCCAAAGTACTCGGAGCGGTCGCTGCCGCACGGCATATTCACCTGCTCGCGGAGCACTACGGCATCTGCGTGGTGATCCATACCGATCACGCCAACAAGAAACTGATACCTTGGGTCGAGGCCATGATCGATTGGAGCGAGCGGCATTACCAGGAAACCGGCAAGGCGCTTTTCAGCTCCCATATGTTGGATCTCTCCGAGGAGCCCATCGACTATAACTTGAACGAATGCTCACGCATTCTCGAGCGCATGAGCAAGCTCGGAATGAGCCTCGAGATCGAACTGGGCGTTACCGGTGGCGAGGAAGATGGAATCGGCGGTGAGTTCGATGACAGTGCAGACAACTCCCATCTCTATACGCAACCCGATGACGTTTTGCAGGCCTACGAAAAGCTCTCGCCCATTGGGGATTTCTCCGTAGCAGCATCCTTCGGAAACGTACATGGCGTGTATAAGCCGGGCAATGTAAAACTACGGCCGGAAATTCTCAAGAACTCCCAAGAGTTGGTGCAGAAAAGACACAGCAA